>DMAW01000144.1 GCA_003446375.1 Eubacteriaceae bacterium
AAGAGTCAGGTAACATCGTTTAAGAATAAGAAACGAAGAGTGGTTGATCGCGATAATTGGATTGTTGTTGAAAACACGCATGAGCCGATCATCGACCGGGAAACATGGGACCGCTGTCAGAGCCGGGCACGGAGAAATTGTGGCAGAGAGTCTAAAAAAACGAACAGTATCAGCCTGTTTGCCGGACTGCTTCGTTGTGAAGATTGTGGGTCCAAGCTTGTATTTACATTCAAGCCAAGGAAAAAGGGGCCATCGGTCGGATCATATCGCTGCAGCTGCTACAACAATAATGGCAATCATGCCTGTACGCATCACTACATTCAGGAGAACACGCTATCTGCTTTCGTGCTGCGGGACATCCAGATTCACGCGACACTGGTAAAAGCCGATAGGGAAAGAATTACACAGCAACTATTGGCCGGTATCAACAACGCACAGCAGAATTCGATGAAACAGATCGATAAACAGCTCAGAGACGCTGAAAGCAGAGAAGCCGCCATCGATGAGAACATTAAACAGCTTTATGAGGATAAATGCGAAGGTAAATTACCTGAAAGCATCTTCCAAAAACTTCTGAATGGTTATCTCGCTGAGCAGGCAGAACTGAGCAAAACCATAAACAAGATTCGCGACCAGCAAAATGAGGTAAAGATCGAAAACTGTGATATCAATCAGTGGATGGATACGATCAGCGGGTACATGGATGTCAAGAAACTGGATCGTACCTCGGTTGTAGAACTTATTGACACCATCACGATCGGTGAAGGCAGAATGGTAAATGGCAAACGGCGACAGGATATCACCATCAATTACCGCTTCATCGGAAACCTGATAGAACACGCCAAAGAGGACATCATCTAGCTTTCTAGACGATGCCCTCCAAGGCAAAACTACTTAAGTTTTTCAGTCCGCATTACCCCCGTTAAAAGTATGCGGAAATCGTGGCGGAGAACTACGTAATATTATTATATCTCGGTAAGCGAAAACTGCTAAAGCATTGATATCAGCCTATTTGGTACATCTAAAAAATATCATAAATATTCGAATGCGTCGATATTTTTCACTGAAAAATGCCGTAAAAAATCAGCCTAACTTGAACAGTTTCTTATTGTACCCGCCTAATGTAATTATATTAACTATATATATTTCTTCGGTAGTATCATAATAATAAATATAACCTTAGCAATTAATCATTTTACTAAATTATCATTAGTGATAAAAGTCAAAAACTGAAGCCCTTAATTTGATGATTCAAAGAATATAACCGGAAAAACTCTACTTTTATATTTCCAATAAAAACGGACATCATCGCCAGATACTGACGGAACACTGTATGGTTGTTCTTGAGCAAAATTAATGCTTGCTTAATTGATTTATACCATCGCTTCTGGCGTGAAACGTCTGCGAAAGAATACCATTTTGCTGTTGTTAAACGGTGCGCCATCTGTGAACTCACTGAGTCCGATAAAATACCGACAATGAGGGCTTCCCTGATCATTTCAACCATTGCTACATATGACAGATTCAAATCTTGTTTGATGATTAGCACACCGAGGGACATACGACTTTAGATTGATTGTCTGTCTGCTGTTTGGTAAACGTTCTGGGTTATTTCTATTCTGCCATAAACAGTTTCGCTGCATATTGCGTTTTCTCTTGCACTCAATTATTCTTTAAATCACTGTGTACGTCCTATTTGCAATGACTTTTGGCTACGCCAGTAGCTCCTATGATAATTAGGTTGTGTAACTATTTTTGCCTCAATGAAAAGAGAAAAGTTATAAAGAACAAAAACCGCTCCGAGAAGGAATTACGCATATCTATTGATAATTGTATCGATTAGTTTAATAATAAACGGTCCCATTCAAAATTGTATTACAAGACTCATTGGGCAAACGAAACCTCATTCCACAATAATCAGAGTGATTTGTAGCCTGAATGGTATTAGACTCCGGCGTTTAAATTTCTTCACTTAAAGTTTCCGCTTTCAGGATTTTCAGTTTTTCGGGTTTGCGTCCGATTTGCGTTTAAGAAGAGAAAGGCTGAAAACGTCTCGATTCAGTCATACGTATAACTAGTCGTACCAGTAATATTATGTGCGAAAACAAACCACCATGAGCTGCCTTGCTGTGTTATTATGCAACGTTGAGATCCACCTACAAAATTTGTTCTAGTTGAAGATACAGGACTCCAACTAGTATATGCGTATTTTGTATAAATCGAGCTTACACTCATCCAAGGTGTATACTGTTGCTTCCACCCGTAGCCATAGACCCAGCCATCCTGACCAAGTCTAACAAATCTATTTGATATAGTTGCCTGAGAATCAAGAATTGACCATCCTCCTGAAACATGATCAAGAGTGTAGTATGTAATGCCGTCACTAACTACTTCGTCCCAATAAATCGTAGAATAGGCTCTAACAGAATAGGATCTATCTTCAGTTGCATAATCATATTTGTTGCGTAATAGAGACATTACATTTAAATCGCTATTTTTTATAGTAGCAAAGGAAGTTGTAGCATAATTGTTAGTTATAGCACCATTTTTTGATTTTTTTCGTTTTAACAACTGAGTTGTTGATTTGGTTTCAATATTTTTTTCTTCACCCGAAGATAAATTTGTGATTTTTGCACTCTTTATACCCTTTTCATTAGCTATATCTGAGATTCCGCTGTTTGCTCGGCTGAATAATATTTTTACATCCTTTATTTCCGCTGATTCATATAATGTATTTGAATCAAATCCAGATGGGTATTCATCTGCATAGACAGAAGCTGAACTCAGTAACATAAATATCATAACAAACATAACTACAAGTATTTTTTTCATGTTCTTACTCCTTGTTTTCTGAATTGGTCTGTTAGTAGAGTGACATTGTTGTTGAGCCACAGATATGATTTTCAAACACCCCCTTCTTTTTGTATGGCTCATTTGAAAAAGTGAGCATGCAATAAACAATCATAGGAATCCTTTCACTAATTGATGTACATTGGCAACCTTATTAAAAACTATCACAATAATATAATCATGTTTTGCGAAATTTATATTGATTCGAATTATTTATAGTGCCGAAACAGAAAAAAAGTCCAGTAATTCCAGCGATAAGATTTAGATTGCTTGACATAAAATGAGCTAACATCGATGGCATTATGTTATAGATACTAAATGCATGCATAAGATAAAGAAGGTATAGTAAGAATAAAAACATGCTTACTGTAAAGCTGCTAATTTTCACAAATCTCCGAGTGAGTATTCTGGGGAGTATTAGAAAATGGTTGAGAATATTTAAAAATAGATTTACTGTTAAAAAATAAGCCAATGGAAATGCTACAGCTGATGATAACAATAAAGGATAAACCTCAAACGTGCTGATATAAATCTGCTCATTTGCTTTTGTATATGCTATATAGCTGATTGCTAAAATCAATAATACCAATTCCAATCCGATTATCACAAAGCGTTTTGTATTATTAGTTAAATTTATATTTTCCATCAACTCTTCAGCGGAACCAATCTCAGAAATGAGTATACTTTCAATTTCTGCTCGATCGATGTTTTGTCCGGATAGTTCTTGAAAGCGGGCATCTACATTCAAAAGGATTTCTTGCTTTAATTCTCTAGTCTTTTTGCTTTTTGGCAGTTCTATAAACATTTTGTCTATATAGGACTTTACATTTTGCATCAATTAAACCTCCATTGTAAATTTATTAATTATACTTTGAGTTTCATTCCATTCATTACATTTCTTCAAATAGTAATTATTGCCAGAAGAAGTAATTTTATAATAGCTTCGTTGTTTCCCCAAAGACTGTGTACCATAATACTTTTCAATATATCCATTCTTCTCTAAGCGGTAGAATGCTGAGTATAAAGTTGTTTCTTTAATTGAGTATTGCCCGCCTGAAACCTCTCGGATGCGCCTTGATATAGCATACCCGTAAGAATCACCCTCTTGTAGGATATTTAGTATAATGATGTCATTGTAGCCCTTAAGAACATCACTGTTTATCATATGAAAAACCTCGTGAAATATAACTACTACGTTCATCGTAGTAGTTATATTGTATAATGAGCAAGCCTATCAGTCAACACCTCTAATCGAATAGTAATAAATGCCGCTGAAAACATCATTACAGCATAATAAATGAATGCTGTTATATTACTCATACAAGAGAGGTGAAAGGCAATGTTATCGATGGCAACGAAACGACAGGGCATAAACAAGAAGACTAAATATCCTAAAGGCTCTTCTTTTTAAAAATTGTTCCAAGAACTAGACAATCTAACTAATCAAGAAAAATCTCCGTTCGTCTACGTAGAAATATCAGTAATCCTGGTAGTGTTGCGACAGCCATTATAATCAAAATGACCATAAAAACTAGAACAAAACTTGTTAATGGAAAATACCAGAGAATCTGTGACAGAATATTCGGCGGACTGAAATGCCTTGTTGACTGCATCCACAAAAGAGCAAGTATAGCACCCGCGAGACTCCCGAGGCAGCTTAATGACAGGAGTTGAAGTAACCATGATCTAACGAGTCGTGTGAGGCTGAGTCCATTCACCCTCAGAAGTGAATAATTTTTCTGATTCAAACGAACATGAGCAGAAAGTTGACTGACTAGAATTATTAATGCCGCTAGAATAATTGCTGTCAAAAAGCTCATTGTAAAAAGGCGAGTCAACAAATTTAGGATTCTCAAAGACTGATTCTCTGCTTGCAGATCTATTACCCTCATGTTTGGTAGCAGTGGTGTCAATCCAAGGATCATCTCACGTGCTGACTTGTCTGAATAGTCTGGATTGGTGAAAACAGCAATGTTGCTGTACTTTGCATCCACCCTCAATCTTTCTAAAGCACCATTTATCGTCAAGATGGAAAAAGTGTCTAAAAATGTACCTGCTTGTGGTAACATTCCGTATGCCTCACGAATAATTGCACCAACCTTGACCTCAACATCGAT
>DMAW01000182.1 GCA_003446375.1 Eubacteriaceae bacterium
GATCAAAATGAACTCGTAGGATTGATTGGACCAAACGGTGCTGGAAAGACTACTGTATTTAACATGTTAACCGGGGTGTATGTTCCTACTGAAGGATCGATTACTCTAAATGGCAAAAATACTGTAGGAAAGAAGCCATATGATATCGTTGAAATTGGAGCGGCAAGGACATTTCAAAACATAAGGCTCTTTAAAGATCTTACCGTTGAGGATAACGTCAAGATTGCATATCACAACCAAATGGGATACAATTTGATGCAAGGCGTATTCAGGCTGCCGTCTTACTGGAAAGAGGAAAAAAAGGCCCATGAGAGCGCCATGGAACTTTTGGACATCTTCGATATGAAGATGTACGCAAAAACATTGGCAAAAAATCTTCCGTATGGTAAGCAGCGAAAGCTAGAAATTGCAAGGGCACTTGCTACAAAGCCTAAGATTCTAATGCTGGATGAGCCGGCAGCAGGCATGAATCCATACGAGACAAGGGAATTGATGGAAACCATACATTTTATAAGAGATAAATTCAACATAGCCATACTGCTGATAGAGCATGACATGAGTCTGGTTATGGGTATTTGCGAAAGAATAACCGTTATAGATTATGGTAAAATAATAGCCGAAGGAAAACCAGATGAGATAAAGTCAAATCCGGATGTCATTAAAGCTTATCTTGGAGAATAGGAGGAAACCAAATGCTAAAAGTTCAAAATATCGATGTATACTACGGGAAAATCCATGCTATCAAGGATATAAGCTTTGAAGTAAAAAAAGGAGAAGTCGTAACTTTAATCGGCGCAAACGGTGCCGGGAAGACGACCATACTTAAGACATTATCAAAAGTATTAAAGCCTTCTAGTGGAAGCATATTCTTAAAGGGTGAGGATATAAAAAATGTAGCTCCCCATAAAATGATTGAAATGGGAATGGCTCATGCTCCTGAAGGCAGAAGGATATTTGCTCAGATGACAGTTTTAGAAAATCTCGAAATGGGAGCTTTCATCAGAAAAGAAAACAAGTCAGAGTTTGACAAGGACATGGAAAGCATATTTGCAAGATTTCCAAGGCTTAAAGAAAGAAGAAAACAAATTGCAGGGACTTTAAGCGGAGGAGAGCAACAGATGTTGGCCATAGGAAGAGCGTTAATGTCAAGACCTGAGATTCTGCTTATGGACGAGCCATCAATGGGTCTGGCGCCTATATTGGTGGATGAGATATTCAAAATCATTGAAGATATAAACAAAGCTGGGACTACAATTTTACTTGTTGAACAAAATGCGAACAGAGCACTTCAAATTGCCAATAGAGCGTATGTATTGGAAACAGGCAAGATTGTTGCAGATGGCGATGCCAAGGAGCTCTTGAACAAAGACGAGATTAAAAAAGCCTACCTGGGAGGATAAAAGGATTGCCGATTGAGCGATCCTTTTATCGTTTCAGGGACTAGAGATTGTTTAAAAAAAAACATGGCTGTAATTGGTTACACCAAAAAAAAGTTTGTAATTTAAAGGGAAAATCAATATAATAGTTAGAAAACAAAATATTCTGAAAATTCATTCAAAGGGTGTGTATTATGCGAACGAAAGATTTACCAATGAAACAAGGACTTTATGATCCGGCTTATGAACATGACGCATGTGGAATGGGATTTGTGGTAAATATCAAGGGAAACAAGTCTCACGATATCATAGACGAAGCAATGACAGTACTTGAAAATCTTAGTCACAGAGGTGCCAGCGGTGCAGATGAAAATACCGGAGATGGTGCAGGAATCATGGTTCAAATACCTCATATGTTTTTCCAAAGAGAATGTGAAGTGCTTGGTTTTGAGCTTCCGGAAGAGGGAAACTACGGCGTGGGGATGATATTTGCCCATAGATATGATGATTTTAGGAAGACACAAAAGGAAATCTTTGAAAAGATAACAGTTGAAGAAGGCCAGAAGATACTTGGATGGAGAGAAGTTCCTATCGACAAGACGCAGATTGGAGATGGAGCGATATCTGCGATGCCTAGGTTCATTCAGGTTTTTATTGAAAAGGGCAAAGATGTTAAAGATTACATGGATTTTGAGAGAAAACTATATACTATACGAAAAAGAGCTGAAAAAACTATAGTTCCCATGTGTGAAGACAAAGGGGGAACATTTTATGTTGCCAGCTTGTCTTCGAGAACGATAGTATATAAGGGCATGCTTACAGCATCCCAGCTTAGGACTTTCTATCTAGACCTGTCAGACTTGGATTTTGTTTCAGCCTTGGCCATGGTTCACTCTAGATTCAGTACAAATACATTCCCAAGTTGGGAAAGAGCTCATCCCAATAGATATATCGTTCACAACGGCGAGATCAATACTATTAGAGGTAATGTAAACTGGATGAAAGCCAGACAAAAATGTATTGACTCACCTTTTATTGACGACATGGAAAAGATATATCCGATAGTTGATGAATCTGGAAGTGATTCTTCCATGTTTGACAACAGCTTGGAGTTTATGTACTTAACAGGAAGGTCTCTGCCTCATGCTGTTATGATGATGATTCCGGAACCTTGGGAAAAGAACAAACTTATGTCTGAAGAAAAAAGAGACTTTTACGAGTTTAACAACTTCTTGATGGAACCTTGGGATGGACCGGCAGCTATGGGCTTTACCGATGGAAAGGTAATTGGAGGAGTTCTTGACAGGAATGGACTTAGACCTTCAAGATACTACGTCACTAAAGATGACAAAGTTATTATGTCATCAGAGGTAGGAGTCGTAGATATCAAGCCGGAAAACGTCAAGTACAAGGGAAGGCTCGAACCGGGCAAGATGTTGCTGATAGATACTGAAGCTCAAAGGATAATTTCGGATGAGGAAATCAAGAAGAATGTATCTTTGCTGCATCCGTATAAAAAATGGACTGAAACTCATATATTGAAAATGGGTGATCTTCCGGTAGAACTGGAAAAGACAAGCGCCGTTATTGAGGACCTTATAGCCCAGCAAAAAGCTTTTGGATATACTTTTGAGGATATAGCCAAGATAGTTCAGCCGATGGCTTGTGAAGGCGTAGATCCATTAGGGTCAATGGGAATGGATTCTCCTTTGGCGGTATTGTCCGAAAAACCTCAAATGCTGTACCTGTATTTCAAACAGTTGTTCGCACAGGTAACAAATCCACCAATAGATGGTATTAGAGAAGAAATCATAACATCTAGCAGCGTATTGTTGGGAGGAGCAGGAAATCTTCTGAACCCTGACGATGAGTCGTCAAACAGCATATTTTTAGAACACCCGATACTTACGAATGAAGAATTGAATACTATAAAGCATTTAGACAATGATAAATTCAAATCTGCCACATTATCTATTTTGTACGATCCAAATGGTGGAGCGAGAGCTTTAGAAAGAGCTCTTGACAAGCTTTTCAAGGAAGCAGACAAGGCATTGGAAGACGGTGCAAATATAATAGTGCTTTCAGACAGGGGCGTAAGCAAGAAATCGGCTGCGATACCTGCCCTTCTTGCATCATCAGGTCTTCATCATCATTTGATAAGGCGAGAAATCAGGACAAGCGTAGGCATAGTGCTTGAATCCGGAGAGCCGAGAGAGGTCCACCATTTCTGCACATTGATTGGATATGGAGTGACGGCGATAAATCCGTACCTTGCATACGAAACTATTAAAGATTTGGCACAAAAAGATTTATTGGATGGACAGTCTTATGAGCAAGGAAAGAAGAACTTTATCAAGGCATCTGTCAAGGGTATATTAAAGGTGCTTACCAAAATGGGTATTTCAACAATTAGAAGCTATCACGGAGCTCAGATATTCGAAGCCATAGGACTTAAAAGAGACCTGGTAGATAAATACTTTACGATGACGCCTTCAAGGCTGGAAGGTATCGGACTTGAAGAGATAGCCATTGAAAATCAAATGAGACACGAAAGTGCATACGATGAAAACTCGCCTTATGCAGACAGCTTGGAAATAGGTGGATACTTTCAATGCAAGGATGATGGAGAAGTACATCTTTACAATCCTGAAACCATTTATATGCTTCAAAAGGCTTGTCGAGAAGGTGACTATAAGTTATTTAAAGAATATTCTAAAAAGATCAATAATGAAGAAGTTTATACCCTTAGACATCTTTTAGATTTCAATCTTGCCCAAGGAGATGCTATTCCAATTGAAGAAGTTGAATCGGTAGATTCCATCGTAAAGAGATTTAAGACAGGAGCGATGTCATACGGATCAATAAGTAAGGAAGCGCATGAATGCCTTGCAATTGCAATGAATCGCCTAGGTGGAAAAAGCAACACCGGTGAAGGCGGAGAAGATATAGAGCGATTTAAAACCATGGATAATGGGGATACAAAATGCAGTGCAATTAAACAGGTCGCATCAGGAAGATTTGGAGTTACCAGCAATTACTTGGTGAACGCAAAAGAAATTCAGATTAAAATGGCCCAAGGAGCAAAACCGGGAGAAGGCGGCCAACTGCCCGGCAGAAAAGTGTATCCTACAATTGCAAAAACCCGTCATTCTACGCCTGGCGTAGGTTTGATTTCTCCGCCGCCGCATCATGATATTTATTCCATAGAGGATTTGGCAGAGCTGATTCACGATCTTAAGAATGCCAATAGAGACGCTAGAATAAATGTCAAATTGGTTTCAGAAGTAGGGGTTGGAACTGTCGCAGCAGGTGTTGCAAAAGGAAAAGCAGACGTGATACTAATAAGCGGTTACGATGGAGGAACAGGGGCTTCTCCTAGGACCAGCATCAGGAACACAGGTCTTCCATGGGAATTGGGACTTGCTGAAACACACCAGACCTTGCTTTTAAACAAACTTAGAGACAGGGTCGTGCTTGAAACTGATGGAAAGCTTCTATCGGGAAGAGATGTTATAATAGCTGCTATGCTCGGTGCAGAAGAATTTGGATTTGCAACAACTCCTCTTATCGTTTTAGGGTGTATAATGATGAGGGTGTGCAACTTAAATACATGTCCTGTAGGTGTTGCAACTCAAGATGAAAACTTGAGAAAAAACTTTACAGGGAAGCCTGAGCATGTAGAAAATTTCATGCGCTTCATTGCAGAAGAGATGCGTGAAATCATGGCAAAGCTTGGATTTAAAACTATCCCTGAAGTTGTAGGAAGAACAGACAAGCTAAGGCCTAAAGAGAATGTTAAACATTGGAAGGCTGCAAGATTGGACCTTTCTCAGATATTGTACCAACCATACGTAGGAAGCGACGTGGGAAGATTCAATACACAAAATCAAAATCACGATTTGGAAAAATCGTTGGACATGAAGAAGCTTATAAGAATGTGCAAACCTGCTCTTGAAGAGAAAAAGCAGATTAGAGCAAAGCTTAAGATAAACAATGTAGACCGGGTGGTAGGCACGATCATCGGAAGCGAAATCACCAAAAGATACGGAGAAGAGGGGCTTCCTGAAGATACTATAAAAGTTACGTTTGTAGGCTCTGCTGGACAGAGTTTTGGGGCATTCGTACCTAAAGGAATGACTCTTGAATTAGAGGGCGATGCAAATGATTATATCGGCAAGGGCCTATCAGGCGGAAAGATAGTTGTTTATCCTCCGAAAACTGCAGATTATGTTCCAGAAGAAAACATCCTAATAGGAAATGTAGGCTTTTACGGAGCTACCGAAGGAGAAGCTTATATCAATGGTATTGCCGGTGAACGATTCTGTGTTAGAAATAGCGGAGTAAACGCAGTAGTGGAAGGCGTAGGAGATCATGGATGCGAGTATATGACAGGTGGAAAAGTTGTGATTCTTGGAAAAACAGGACAAAACTTTGGAGCGGGAATGTCAGGAGGAATAGCATACATACTTGATATGGACGAAAATTATTGCAACAAGGCTATGGTCAATATGGAAAAAATAGAGTCCGAAGAAGAACTAGCTCAAGTAAAGTCTATGATAGAAAAACATGTTGAATATACCGACAGTCCTCAAGGCCAAAAAATCCTAAAAGACTGGAAAAGCTACTCATTGAGATTTACAAGAGTAATACCTAAGGATTACAAGAGAATGCTGGAAAACATCGAGAAGGCTCATCAGGCTGGATTAAGTGGAGATGAGGCATTGATGGTTGCATTTGAAGAAAACTATAAAGACGTCTCAAGAGTGAGTGGAAACTAAGGAGGTATAAAAAATGGGTAAAGCAACTGGATTTTTGGAATTTGAAAGAAAAGAAGCAAATAAAAGACCTCCTAAGGAACGGATTAAGGATTGGAATGAATATAAAGTTTCTCTCTCTAAAGAGGAGATGAAGATACAAGGTGCAAGGTGCATGGACTGCGGCATTCCATTTTGCCATGGGGGAGTTCTTTTGGCAGGCATGGCTGCCGGATGTCCGGTTAAGAATTTGATTCCGGAATGGAATGATTTGGTCTACAAAGGTCAGTGGAAAGAAGCTTACAAAAGATTGACAAGGACAAACCCTTTTCCTGAATTCACATCAAGAGTCTGTCCGGCTCCATGTGAAGGTTCTTGCACTGAAGGATATCAGATGGAAGCTGTGACTATAAGCAATATAGAGTACGAAATTATTGAAACGGCCTTTAATGAAGGGTGGGTAAAGCCTTTCAAGGCACAATCAACAGGAAAGAAAATAGCAATAGTTGGATCTGGTCCGGCAGGACTGTCTGCGGCCCACTATTTGAATGCAGTAGGACATGATGTTACCGTATATGAAAGAAGCGATAGAGCAGGCGGACTTTTGATGTACGGAATACCGAACATGAAGTTGGAGAAGCAGTTTGTAAAAAGACGTATTGAGGTTATGGAGCAATCAGGCATCAAGTTTGTATACAATACAGATATCGGCAAAGATTTGCCTGCAAAACAGCTCGTAGATGATTTTGATGCAACAGTATTGTGCTGTGGGGCTACGAAGGCAAGAGGCTTAAACGTAGAGGGCAAAGAACTTAAAGGAGTTCACTTTGCAGTAGATTTTTTAAGTGCGAATACAAAAAGCCTGTTGGACTCGAACCTTGAAGATGATAATTATATCAGCGCTAAAGGCAAGGATGTAATTATCATTGGAGGAGGAGATACCGGTACCGATTGTGTCGGAACTTCAATCAGACATGGTTGCAACTCGGTATATCAGTTTGAAATAATGCCTGAACCTCCGAAAACAAGACAAGAAGCTTCAAATCCGTGGCCGGAATGGCCTAAAAAGCTGAAAGTGGATTACGGTCAAGAAGAAGCTATCAGTTTGTATGGGAAAGATCCCAGAAATTATCTTATAAACACAAAAAAGATTGTGGGAGACGGAAGCGGAAAGGTCAAAGAAGTTCATACGGTTCAAATTGAGTGGACTAAAGATGATCAAGGAAGAATGTATCCCAAGGAAATACCCGGTAGCGAGAAGGTATGGAAAGCGGATATTGTTTTGCTGGCAATGGGATTTTTAGGACCGGAGGATACGATACCGGAAGAGCTTGACCTTGAAAGAGATCCTAGAAGCAACGTCAAAGCAGAATATGAGAATTTTGAAACCAGTGAAGAAAAAGTATTTGCGGCAGGAGATATGCGAAGAGGACAAAGTCTTATCGTATGGGCTATTCAAGAAGGAAAACTGGCTGCTAGAGAAGTAGACAAATATTTAATGGGTAAAAGCGTAATAAAGTGATAAAAAGTCTCCGGATAGCTCACATAGAGCGATTCGGAGACTTTTTAGGTGTGCGTGCATAATTAATTCAAAATGAGTCGTATATCGTGGACATTGCATCAATATCCTTATTGTTGTAGGATGGAATAAGTGAAAAGGAGGGCTGGATATGAAAAGAAAAGATATTTATGTAATTTACGGAGCCGATCCAAAAGCTATGGCAATGGAAATATTGAATAAGGTAAACTTAGCACATATGATTGGTGATAAAAAAAAGAAAATAGGCTTAAAACCAAATTTAGTGGTAGCCAGACCGGCAGATGATGGTGCTACGACTCATTCAGAGATGACGGCAGGCGTGATTGAATATCTGCAAGATAAAGGTTATGAAGATATTTCCATAATAGAAGGTTCGTGGGTAGGAGACAGGACTTCATCAGCTTTTAAAGTGTGTGGATATGAAGAGTTAAAAAGAAAGTATGGAGTCAGTCTTATAGATACTCAAAAGGATTCGTATAAAAAATACGACTGTAAGGGCGTAGATATAAACATATGTGACAGCGCCATGGAGGTTGATTATATGATCAACATGCCTGTGCTAAAAGGGCATTGCCAGACAGGCATTACATGTGCCTTAAAAAACAACAAGGGTGTGATACCAAATCAGGAAAAGAGAAAATTCCATACAATGGGATTACACAAACCGATAGCACATTTAAATACAGTGGCTAAAAATGATTTTATTCTAGTAGATGGAATATGCGGAGACTTGAACTTTGAAGAAGGTGGAAATCCGGTGTCGATGAATAGGATCATTGCTTCGATCGACCCTGTGCTGTGCGATTCATATGTATGCGATCTTATGGGATACTCCTTGGATGAAGTGCCCTATGTAAAAATATCTGAAAAGCTTGGAGTTGGATGTGCAGACACTGAGGAAGCAAATATAGTTGAAATAAATGAGGCAAGAGGCAATTGCAAATTAACTGTATCGGGAAGAAAGGTTAAGAACTTGTCAAAGAACGTTCAAGAAATTGACGCTTGCAGTGCATGTTACGGAAGCCTTATTCATGCTTTGGAAAGGTTGGAGGAGTCAGGTGATTTAAGAAATTTAAAGGAGAAAATCTCAATTGGTCAGGGTTTTAAGTATAAGGATGGAAAAATAGGAATAGGCAATTGCACATCTGAATTTGATAACTATCTGCCTGGTTGTCCTCCAAAAGCTATTGACATATTGAATTACTTGAAAAAAATCATAAATTGAAATCTTTTGAAAAACAAATCAGAAAATTTTGAAAAAGTATTGACATCAACTCATAAGATAGGCTATAATGAATTCAACAAGTTCACACAAGTTAATAATGACAATGAAGTCTGTATTTAATAAATGCAGACTTTTTTTATTTTATGATTCAAGAATTGTAAGATAATTAAATTGATAGGACAACGGCGTCTATATAATAATATATAGGCGCCGTTAGTAATTTACAAGGAGGGATAAACATGTCAGACAAATTGACAAAAATTGAAATCATCACAAAGGGAAGCAAGCTTGAAGACTTGAAAGAAGGTCTTAATTCCATCGGCATCACAGGCATGACGGTAACTCAAGTGTTGGGATGCGGAATGCAAAAGGGCAAGACTGAATTTTATCGCGGTAATGAGTATAAAATCGACTTATTGCCAAAAATCAAGGTTGAAGTAGTAGTTTCAGTAGTACCTGTCTCTGAAGTCATCAGGATAGCAAAAGAGGTATTGGGTTCTAATGAAATTGGTTCAGGAAAGATTTTTGTTTACGAGATTCAGAACGCAATCCGAATAAGGACTGGCGAAGAAGGATCTGCAGCATTGAATTAAATAAAGAAAATTGCATCTCGGGCTTATATGGCACCCGAAATGCAAATGCAGCCATCCGGCAAGATGGCTTGACAGATACAATGAAATTATAACACATCAAAGCAAAATGCAAAAATAAAAATAATAAATACGAAATAAACGGAGGGATAAATATGGATATGGCAGTTTCTTTAGATACGGTATGGGTATTGCTCGGAGCGGTACTGGTGTTCTTTATGCAAGCAGGGTTTGCGATGGTTGAAACAGGATTTACCAGAGCAAAGAATGCAGGTAACATAATAATGAAAAATATTATGGACTTTTCAGTAGGGTCTATAATCTACTGGGTATTTGGATTTGGAATAATGTTTGGGGACAGCATCGGAGGCGTTGTAGGTGGTTTGGATTTGTTTGTAAGAGGAACGTATGATTTTGGAGTTCCCACTTATGCATTTCTGATTTTTCAAACAGTATTTTGCGCTACAGCAGCAACTATAGTTTCAGGAGCAATGGCTGAGAGAACAAAATTTGCGTCTTACCTTTCTTACAGCTTTTTTATATCATTGATAATCTATCCAGTGGTAGGACATTGGATATGGGGTGGAGGATTCCTTTCAGAAATGGGATTCGTTGACTTTGCAGGATCTACAGTAGTACACTCTGTAGGTGGCTGGGCGGCTCTTGTGGGAGCAGCGGTAATAGGACCGAGAATAGGCAAATACACTAAAGAAGGCAAAGCTAAAGTTATTCCCGGACATAGCATAACTTTGGGAGCATTGGGAGTGTTCATCCTCTGGTTTGGATGGTTTGGATTCAATCCTGGTTCGCAACTGGCTGCATCGGGAATTGAGAATGCTGAAGCGATTTCAAGTATATTCATCACTACTAACCTAGCAGCTGCAATGGGGGCTATCATGTCAATGGCAGTAACGTGGATTAAGTATGGCAAACCTGATGTGAGCATGACGTTAAATGGAGCTTTGGCAGGGCTTGTTGGAATCACAGCTGGAACAGCGGCTGTAACTCCAGTAGGAGCGGCTATCATAGGATCTATAGCCGGAATCGTAATAGTATTTTCAGTAGAATTTGTAGATCATGTTCTGAAAATAGACGATCCAGTAGGTGCTGTAAGCGTTCATGGTGTATGTGGAGCGTTGGGAACATTGTTGGTAGGTTTCTTTGCAGTCGATGGCGGGCTTTTCTACGGAGGAGGAGCATCACTTCTTATGACACAAGCAATTGGAGTATTAGCTGTAGCTGCATGGACGATGACGACTGCTTTTATATTATTTAAGACAATTGATAAGTTGATTGGGCTTAGAGTTTCCAGAGAAGAAGAGCTTGAAGGATTGGATATTACCGAACATGGTATGGAAAGTTATGCGGACTTCCAACTAAAATCAATTATAAATGAATAGTAAATGCTAAAAAAGGCCCTTTTAAGGGGCCTTTTTTAGCGTCTATTATTCTATGGCTAGAAGCCTTGCCTTTGTTACGCCATCTAACGCTCTAAGCTTATCGATTAGTTGATCTATTGATAAGTCGAGTTCCAAGACATCCAAGGTTATATTGACGATTGCGCTGTTGTTTATGGGTATGTCCTGATTTATTGTTAAGATATTAGAATTTTCTTCAGCCAAAATATTTAAAAGGTGAGACAATACACCTTTTTTATGTTCTAAAGTAAAGCTTAGGGTTGCTTTTCTGCCTAAGTGGTTTGAAGGAGAAAAAATAAAATCTTTATACTTATAGTAGGTGCTTCGACTAATGCCTACTTCTTTGACAGCTTCACTTATATTCTTTTTTTTGCCGCTTTCAATCATGTTTCTTGCCTTTAGAACTTTATCGTAGTACTCGGGAAGAATATCCTTATTTACAATCAGATATTTAGTTAGCATACTTACACATCCTTTATAAAATCTCGAAAGAAACTCCCTTATGATCTATCGGGAGAGTTAGTAATGTCCAATTTTGATCAATCAAGTTCAATTGTTTGCGTATATTTTCAACAGCTAACATATCATTTTTACTTATACATAGAAGGGCAGGACCAGCACCGCTGAAAGTGCAGCTTAATCCGCCGTTTTCTAAGATGATGCTTTTTATGATATCAAAGTTTTCAACTAAAGACTTCCTTTGATCTTCATAGATATAATCTTTTGAGCCAATAAGGACCCCTTCATAATCTCCTGAAATAAGGGATAAAAGCAATATTGAGCTATTGGCTATGTTTAAGCTTGCAGCTTCAAGGGATACACTGTTAGATATTATACTCCGGGCTTTACTGGTAGAAACCTCGAAATCTGGAATTAAAACGTGGAACTTAAAGTCAGAAGACAAAAAAGCTTTTTTGTAAAAATAACCTTTTTCAGTCCTGGTGCTGACAGTCATTCCTCCAAAAAAAGCAGGTGAAATATTATCAGGATGGCCTTCAAGCCGGCAAGCAATCTGAAAAAGCTCATCTTTGCCAAAAGGCTCTCCCAATATTAAATTTGCACCTATAAGTCCCGCAGTTATGCAAGATGCGCTGCTGCCTAATCCTCGACCAGTTGGAATGTTCGTGTCGAATTCAATGTAGAGATTTTCAAAATAAGACACATCCTCATAATAAATTTTAAAAAGCTCTAAAGCTGAAGAGTAAACAAGGTTGTTTTTATTTTGGTATTTCGGCTCGCATCCTTTAAGGATTATTTCTTTTGATCTGCCTATAATAAAATTATTATACAAACCAAGAGCCAGGCCAAATGTGTCAAAGCCTGGTCCAAGGTTTGCTGATGTTGCCGGGACAGTTATCTTGTGAAAATTTGTTTTTCGTATCATAACAGTATTTCAGATATGCTGTCTTTCATTTTATTAGAAGCATATACTTTTTTGTGAATATCATCAGAATTGCACATTGTTATCAGTTCTTTGGGTAAAGCCAAACCAGTGCCTTTTGAAAGTTTTTCAATTAATGTGTAGTCATCTAGTTCCGATGGACCGAAAATAGCTTCATAGACTGATTTTGTAAATTTATAAGGGCTAGCTGTAGAGAGTATTATATTGTAAGTGTCATCATTGCTCTCAGTTTTGTAATCCGCGTATACTTTGCATCCCACTGCGGTGTGTGGATCTATTACATAACCATATTTTTCATAGACATCTTTGATAGTCTCAAGCGTTTCTTTTTCATTGCAGTAATTTCCGTAGAAATTATCGGAAATAATTTCTTTGATTTCTTTAGAGACAGAATATTTTCCTGAAGTGGACAATTCATTCATTGAATTCTTTACGAATTCTTTATCAAAATTCGACACATGACATAATAGCCTTTCAAAGTTGCTGGAAACCAATATGTCCATAGAAGGAGATATTGTTTTTATGAAAGGGCGGTTTTTATCGTACTCTCCTGTGGAGAAAAAGTCAAATAAAACGTTATTGTCATTTGATGCACAAATTAGCTTATTTACTGGCAATCCCATATTTTTAGCATAATACCCGGCAAGGATGTTTCCAAAATTTCCTGTGGGAACCGTGAAATTTATTGGATCGCCCATTTTGATTTTTCCGGACGCCACAGATTTTATGTAAGAATCAAAGTAATATACAATTTGCGGAACTAATCTTCCGATATTGATAGAATTTGCTGAAGAGAGAACATAGCCGTTTTCTTTTAATAGGGAATTGTAACCCCGATCATTAAAGATTTCCTTGACACCCTTTTGCGCATCGTCAAAATTACCTTCAATGGCTATTACATGGACATTTTTGCCAACCTGCGTAGTCATTTGTTTTCTCTGAATCATGCTGACGCCATCATTTGGATAAAAAACTATGATACTTGTTCCTTGAACATCTGCAAAGCCCTCTAGAGCGGCTTTTCCAGTATCTCCTGAAGTTGCAGTAAGGATGACAATCTCATCATCTACATTTTGGATTTTGGCAGATGCAGTTAACAGATGCGGAAGTATGCTCAGCGCGACATCTTTAAAAGCCAAGGTAGGTCCGTGATACAGTTCAAGGAAATTCAATTCCCCCAAAGCAGCTACTGGTGTCACATCTTTTGTATTGAATTTGCCATAAGCTTGGCTTATCATGTGTTTTAAGTCTGATTTGTCAAATTCATAAAAATACTTGGAAAGTACTTCATAGCAAATTTCTTCATAGCTCTTGCCAAGCAGGCTGTCAATGTCGATTTTAGGGAAAGACTCAGGAACAAATAAACCTCCATCTGATGAAATCCCCTTAAGGATTGCTTCGGATGGAGCGACATTGATATTGGAACGAGTGCTGTTGTATTTAATCATAAAAAAACCTCCATATAATTTACTTATCTTTATTGTATTTATCTATTATCTATGATAAAATGTTTTCGTGTAAAAAACAAGTGTTTTTATAATAAATACAAAAATAAATAATAGAATGAAATTTTGAGGTGAAAGCATGAAAATAGCATTGCTCGGAATGGGCACCGTAGGCACAGGGGTATACGAGATAATCAACGAGGAAAAGGGCAATTATTTTGCTAATGCACAAGAAAAAGTTAACATAAAGAAAGTTCTGGTAAGGGATAAGAAAAAAAAGAGGAAACTCGACGTTCCCGATGATATGCTTACAGATTCTTTTGACGAGATCCTTAATGACGAAGAGATTGAGACTATCATATTTGCAATGGGCGGAATGGAACCTGAATACACTTATATGAAGGAAGCCATGAAAAGCAAAAAGCATGTCATCACTGCAAATAAAGCTGTAGTGTCTGAATACCTTGACACTCTCCTTAATCTAGCAGAACAAAATGACGTGATGTTCCTATTTGAAGCAAGTGTAGGCGGAGGAATACCTATAATCACATCATTGAAAGAAACCCTTAAAATAAATAGAATAGATGAAATCAAAGGCATATTAAACGGCACATCGAACTTTATACTTTCAAAGATGTCCAGCGAAGGCAGGGATTTTAGCCAAGTGCTAAAAGAAGCACAGGACCTCGGATTTGCTGAAGCAGACCCAAGTGCCGACATAGATGGATTTGACGTTTCAAGAAAGTTGGCCATACTATCATCGTTGGCATTTGGATGTCACATAAAAGACGAGGATATATATAAAAGAGGAATAAGGGAAGTCTCAAAATCTGATATGGAGATGTTTGATAATTTGGGATACGTGCTCAAATACCTTGCTCACTCAAAAATGGAGAGCGACAATTATTGCGCGACTGTAGAGCCGGTACTGCTGTCATCAAAAAATATCATGAGTAATGTCAATGAAGAATTCAACATAGTATCAATACATGGCAATATAATTGGAGAATTGCAGTTTTATGGAAAGGGAGCGGGAAAAAACGCGACTGCAAATGCAGTCGTAGGAGATCTTTTGTATATAATAAACAATGAAAATAAAAAAGAAGACATTTCACTTGACAGAATTATGGAAAACAGAAAGTTAGATGCATTTAAAGGCAAGTACTATATGAGGATTGATATAAAAAACCATGAAGAATTTAAAAATATCATAGACATGGTAGATGAGATATCAAAAGTAAAAAAAATGATGGTTGAGAAAAGTCAGATTTTTGTTGTTACTGAAGAACTAAGTGCATACACTGTTAATGACTTGGCCCAAAAGATCAATGAATCAGGAAATAGCCTGTTTTATGCAAGAATAGTTGAATAATCTAAATGTGGCATATATGGGAAAGGGATAGCAAATGGAAAATCTAATAGTACAAAAATACGGAGGAACAAGCGTAGGTGATATCGATAGGATTAAAAATGTCGCCAAAAAAGTCATTAAAACTAAGGAGTCAGGGAAAAACGTTGTAGTAGTAGTTTCGGCAATGGGAGATACTACAGACGACTTAGTTAAAATGGCATACAAAATTAATGACAATCCTCATAAAAGAGAAATGGACATGCTTCTTTCCACAGGGGAACAAATATCTATATCCCTTCTGGCGATGGCTATTCAAAGCCTGGACCACGATGTAATATCCTTGACTGGAGCTCAATGCGGCATACTCACATCTTCCAGGCACAGTAAAGCTAAAATAGACGCCATTAATACTGAACGAATAGAAAAAGAACTGAAAATGGGTAAAATTGTCATTGTTGCGGGTTTTCAAGGAGTAAACAAGGATATGGACATAACAACTTTGGGACGTGGAGGCTCTGACACTACGGCAGTAGCATTGGCAGCAGCATTGAATGCAGAAAAATGCCAGATTTTCACCGATGTAGACGGTGTTTACACTGCGGATCCGAGGATCGTTCCAAGTGCAAAAAAAATAAGCGCCATAAGCTATGATGAAGTTCTGGAGCTGGCTAGCCTAGGAGCCAAGGTGCTGCATCCAAGATCTGTTGAGATGGCAGGCAAATACAACGTAGCCTTGGAAGTAAGATCGAGTTTTAACGAGAATGAAGGAACGATAATAGGGGAGGTTAATAAAATGGAAAAAGTGTTGATTAGGGGAATATCCTTAGATGAAAATATAGCCAAAATATCTGTTATGGAGGTACCGGACAAACCCGGCATAGCGTTCAACCTGTTTTCACTTTTAGCACGAGCTGATATCCATGTAGATATGATTGTTCAAAATGTAAACAGAAACAATGTAAATGACATTACATTTACAGTGGCATTAGACGAGTTGCAAACTGCCGTAGATATTGCTCAAAAGTTTGCTTTTGATGTAGGTGCTGAAAAAGTTGAATATGACAAAGGCGTTTCAAAATTATCCGTTGTAGGGACGGGTGTCGTAGCAAATGCTGAAGTAGCTTCAAAGTTTTTTGAATCTCTTTACGAAATCGGAGTAAATATTCAGATGATTTCGACGTCGGAAATAAAGATATCGTGCATTATTGAAAAAGATAAAGGCAAGGAAGCTATGAAACATATACATGAAAAGTTCAATATGTAAAATAAAAGGAATCCGGATGTTAGCGTTAATAAATCCGGATTCCTTATTTTCAATTTGGATAGTTAAGATTTTCTTCAGATATTTTATTTAATAGATTGTAAAATAATGCGGCTTCAGATTTTGCTGCTTTTAAATCCATATCTGTGTAATTTCCACATTCAATAGGAGTGGCTCCAGGCACATAATCTTCAAACTCCTTGATAAAACTGAACATTTCTTTTAGCAAAGGCAAGATATCTTTAGAAGTGTAAGATCCTTCTAGTATAAGGTAAAATCCGGTCCTGCATCCCATAGGTCCAAAATACACAGTATGAGAAGAATATTTTTGATGGTTTCTTAAGAAAGTCGCACCAAGATGCTCTATTGTATGGGCAGCCCCTGTTCCAAGCACTGTATCCACATTTGGTTTTTTCATTCTAATATCAAAGGTAGTCAAAGTAGTTTCTCCAAAGTGATCTATCCGGGAGACGTACACGCCCTTAAGAAGTCTTTCGTGATCTACTGAAAAGCTTTCAATGCGTTTCATTCAAAATCCTCCATTTCTTTTCTTTATATTTAAACATATCCGCATAAAAGGATTATAATACATCTTTTACTTATTAGTCAGTTTTTTTTCTGTATATTCAGTGAGGGTAAAAAGAATAAGTCCCAGAATGCTCAAAATTAAAATCCCGGAAAACATGCCGATGTAATCTATCCGCATCATGCTATCCATTATATAATAACCCAGACCGTATTGGGAACCGAATGTTTCTGAAAAAAACAAGACGGCAATTCCTGTTCCGAGCGCTATCCTTATTGAAGAAACTAAAACAGGCAAGCTGTACGGCGCAACGATATGGATGAAAAGCTGTGGAGTGGATGCCCCCAGAACCTTTAATGGGAAAAAAAGCGAGGGATTAATAACCCTGACAGCATCACGGGTATTCACTAGTATCTGAAAGAATATTATCACGAAAATCATAGCAATCTTAGTAACATCGCCTAATCCAAACAATAGCATGAATATTGGAAGGAAAGCGATTTTAGGGACAGGATAAAGAATATATATTATCGGGGATATAAGATTATCTAATTTTTTGAAATATCCAAGGACAATTCCTAAAGGCCAAGCTATTGAAGCTGCTAAAGTTATTCCAAGGAAGATTCTCTTTAAACTGTATAAGCAATGGATTGAAAGGTCACCGGAAAAGTTGATTACAGTATTTTTTATTACAGGGTATGGAGCAGGCAGCATATTTTTGGAGATCATTATGCTTGAAAAATGCCATGAAAGAAGGATTAATATGGCAGAAGCACAAATTTTAATACAATTTTTCATTGATGTTTTCTCCTTTTATAAGTGATGAGATCTGGTTATAAAAATATTCGTAATTATTTTCAGATTTTTTGAGACCTTTTGCAATATTGTCAAACTGTAAGCATTTGTCGTGAGTTAAAATAACTATGGTATCTGCCAGATATATAGCCTCATCCAAATCGTGGGTTATTAAAAGAGTAGTGGGCTTGAATTTTTTATGCAAAGATAAGAAAAGCTCGTAAGCTGCTAATTTGCTAAATGTATCAAGGGATGAAAAAGCTTCATCCATAAGCAGTATGTCTGGATTTAATATCATTCCTCTAGCTAGGGATACTCGTTGTTTTTCCCCTCCGCTTAAATTGGCAGGATATCTGTTTGTTATATTAGAAATACCTAATTTATTAACTATTTCCAAGTAATGAGTCTGATCTGTCTGGATTTTTTTTATTTTGCACGGTAGAACTATGTTGCCCTTTACCTTAAGCCATGAATAGAGTCCATGGTCTTGAGGAACGTAACCTATGTTTAAAGCTCTGTTATCTAATTTTTTTCCGTTTAGACTTATGTGGCCGGAGGATGCCTTGAGGATTTGACCAATGGTTTTTAGCAAGGTGGACTTTCCGATTCCGGAAACCCCGGTTACGCAGATTATAGAACCTGACTTTGAGGAAAAGGCTACGTTTTTAAGTATGTGAGATGAGTCGATTTCGACATTTAAATTTTCTACTTCGAAAAGATATTCATTCATTTTAACGCCCCCAGCGTATAGTGTGTTCATTATCGATGTCCAATAAATCAAGCACCCTGGAACAGTGATGATCTATTATATCCGTCAAGGTTTTGGGGAAATTATAAAATCCCGGGCTTATCGGAGCTATACAGGCACCTGAATCGTTTAGGGCAAGCATATTTTTTAAATGTATCGAGTTATAAGGACTTTCTCTGGGGCAGATGATGAGCTTCCTTTTTTCTTTGAGACATACGTCTGCAGACCTGACGATTAGATTGTCGGAGGATCCTCCGGCAATTTTCCCTAAAGTACCCATTGAACATGGAATAATGATCATCCCATCTGTCTTAAATGAACCGCTGGCTACAGGTGAAAAAAAGTTGTCTTCGGATTCGACATGAAGGTTTTGTGAATAATTAAAACCATCGATGAAGTTGCCGTAAGGAATATTTAATTCGTGAGATATTACTTGACTGCCTGTTTTTGAAACTATCAGATGCACATCATGTCCTATGTCCAATAAAATATCAATAATTCTTTTGCCGTAGATGCTTCCGGAAGCTCCGGTTATTGCGATAATATATTTTGACATCAGAATCCTCCTCTAAGCCAAAAATCCAAAAATGAAAACAAGAAAAAAGTAACGCTTACAATTTGGTTGATATGATAACTTGCCCAGTTCATCAATTTGACGTTTCCAGGTCGCACTAGCTTATGTTCTATAGCAAACAGCAATGCTATAACTAGCAGTCCGGCAAGATAAATATATCCATTATTTAAAACAAAGTAAATCAAAAAAAGAATCATCCATGAAATGATATGAAAGAAAGCTGCAATCTTTAAGCTGTTTTCGTATCCAAAATATGCAGGGATTGAATACAGCCCTTCTTTTCGATCAAAAGAAATATCTTGTGTTCCATAAAGCACATCAAAGCCGCCAATCCAAAAGGCCACGGCAGCCGATATTAAAAAAGGCTCATATGATAGACTGCCGGTAACTGCTATCCAGGCACCAAAGGGCGCACCGGCACAAGTCATTCCTAAAATCAAATGACATGCCCATGTAAAGCGTTTGGTATAAGAATAAGCTATAAACAAGGTTAAGGCAACAGGAGATAAGTAAAAGCAAAGCGGATTTATCATATAAGCAGCAACTATAAATACAATGAATAAAATTATTGAAAGAAGCAGAGCTTCTTTTTCACTTACGATTTTTTGAGGTATGTGCCGGTGTGCCACTCTTGGATTTTTCTTATCGTAAGATGCATCTATTACCCGGTTGATGGCATTTGCTCCGTTTCGTCCTGCAAGCAGAGCGATAAGTATAAGTGCTATCAAGCGAGGTTGCGGGAAACCGTCTGCAGCCCAAATCATTGCAATCAACGCAAAGGGAAGCGAAAACAAACTGTGGGAGAACATTACCAGTTCTCCATAAGATCTGATTTTATTTTTTAAAGCCATATTCTGCCCACCTTTTATCAACCATATTTTTGATATCGGCGCTCATGGTAATATCATCAGGCCATTCTCGATCATAGCCTTCGCTTTTAAGCTTTTTAGTAGCATCGATGCCAAGACGGTTGCCGTAAAAAGGCGTATTAGAAGAGTGGTCGAGTGCATCCAAAGGTCCTTCAGAAACCATCAGGTCTCTTTTGGCGTCGATGTTGTTGAATACTTTCCACATGACTTCAGATAGGTTTTGCACATCAACGGTAGCGTCTACTACAATTATCATTTTAGTATACATCATTTGTCCTAAGCCCCATAAAGAATTCATAACCTTAAAGGCGTGCTTAGGATATGACTTATCAATCGATACGATAGCACAGTTGTGAAATACGCCTTCCAAGGGTAAATTGATATCTGTGATTTCAGGGATCAGCATCTTGATCAATGGAAAAAATATTTTTTCTGTCGCTTTTGCAATATAACAGTCTTCCATGGGAGGTTGTCCTACGATGGTTGCAGGATAAACAGGGTTTTTCTTTCTGGTTATCTTCTCTACGTGGAACACTGGGTACATATCTTCAAGAGAGTAGTATCCCGTATGATCTCCAAAAGGACCTTCTTTTCTTAACTCGCCGATCTCGACGTAGCCTTCCAAGATAAACTCGGCACAAGCAGGGACATTGATGTCGGAGGTGATTGCTTTTACCGTTTCCACAGGAGCTTTGCGTAAAAATCCCGCAAAAACCATTTCATCGATCATCTTAGGCAAAGGGGCAGTAGCTGCGTAAATCAAGGATGGGTCACACCCTAATGCCACACAAACAGGCATGCGTTTCAGCCCGAGCTTTTTATGGTTTTCATAGATTTCCTTGCCGTCTTTATGGAGATGCCAATGCATGCCTGTAGTTTTATTGTCGTATTTTTGGAGCCTATACATGCCCATATTCTGTGTACCGTTTATTGGATCCTTGGTAATGACCAAGGGAAGGGTTATAAAAGGACCGCCATCTTTAGGCCAACAAGTGAGTATAGGCAGGGTATCCAAATCAGCATCCTCTATAACTTCCTGACAGGACGCATTTTTGACCTTTTTCGGAAAAATAAAAGGCAAGGGAGCTAATTTAGGAATTGCTTTTATTTTTCCCAAGAGGCTGGAGTATTGGTCTAATTTTATAAGATTTTCAATTTCATCTGCTATGTCCTTGATATCTTTGACTCCCAAGGCCATAGCCATTCTTTCATATGTTCCCATGGAATTTATTAAAAGAGGATATTTTGAATTCTTGACATTTTCGAAAAGTAGCGCAGGTCCATATGACTTGGATACCCTATCAGTTATTTCTGTGATTTCCAAATAAGGATCTACTTCTTTTTTTATTCTTTTCAGTTCACCTTTTTTATCTAAAGCCTTAATAAATTCTTGAAGATCTTTATAATACATCTAATCCTCCTTGGTGTTTAGTAGTTTCTGTAAAGCATCTGCTTGATGATATCTTCCAGTATCCGCCTGTTTTCTGTGTCGGGCAATTTGGAAATATAGCTAAATGCTTTGGATGTGTATTTCTTTGCAAGTTTTCTTGCTTCGTCTAATCCATCATTGGTTTTGACCATGCTATGGATAGTATTCATGTCTTCTTCATTGAAATCAGTTGTTTCTAAAAGTTTTCTTAATTCTTGACTTTTATCATTGTTAAGAGCGTATATCACTGGCAAAGTCAGATACCCTTGTTTTAAATCGTTCATAGTACTCTTTTTAATGATTTTATTATCGGAATAATCCAGGCAATCGTCTATAATCTGAAATGCCATGCCGATCAAATAGCCAATTCGAGTCAGTATTTTAACGTGTCTTTCTGAAAGGTTGCTTTCTAAAGCGCCAATATGAAAACTCATGGCAAATAATGCAGCCGTTTTGCCAGAGATGATCTTCAAATAGCTGAAAATACCGTTATCGTATTTGTAACGCAAACTGTACTGTTTTAATTCTCCTTTGCAGATGCTGAGTATGGCTCCCGCAAGTTTTTCCATGGTCTTCGTATCAAAGTTGGAAGATATCAAAGTAAAGCATTTGGCAAAAAGATAGTCGCCGATAAAAACAGCGCTATCTTTGCCATATTTGCTTTGTACGCTCTCAACGCCTCTCCTTAACTTGGCTTCATCTATAATATCGTCATGTACAAGCGTAGCTATATGAAGCATTTCAATAACAGCTGCTAATCTTATTATTTTATCTTTATCATAAGAGCCAAATTCGGCAGAAAGGAGTAAAAAAGCAGGTCTTAGCATTTTGCCGCCGGATGTTAATGCCCCGGATATGGCTTTGGTGATAAAATCATCTGAGTCGTTGGTTGTATCTATAATTAACTGAGTCACTTCACTCAAGGTGTTTCCTATATAAGGGTATTTTTTCCAAATTTTATTCATCGCTGATCACCTGTTATTTTTGTAGTTGAAATTGTTTTTTGATAAGTATTTGAGAAGATAATTAGAAACCAATCCTACAAACAAACCTGTTGGAATGGCTATTATAAACAGGTATGGAAGCAGTATTGCAAGTTTAGCATTAGATAAGATTAACATGGCTATTCCCAACTGACCTAGATTGTGAAATACAGATCCTACTATGCTGATGCTGACTAAGCTAAGGCTAGTGCCAAATAGCTTCATGACAATATACATGGCTAAAAAGCTTAGTATTCCTCCGGTAAGGGAATATATAATAGAAGCCATATTGCCAAACAGCAGACCTGTCAGAAGGGTTCGGGTTACTACTATCAACAGGCAACTTTTGAAATCAAGAGTTGACAAAGCAATTACTGTTGCGATGTTTGCCAAACCCAACTTTGCCCCCTGTATGGGAATTGCAGGAAGCATAGATTCAATGTAACTTAATATCATGGCTTGTGTAACGAGCATAGATATGTATACGAGTTTTTTTGTATTGTTTTTCATTTTTGGCTCCAATTCAATCGTTTCTTGTTACTTCCACGATAACTTTATTAGGAAGACAGACTATCATTTCACCGTTTTCATCAGCAGGCATAGTCTCAACACATATCTGGTCAGGACAGGTAGCTTCAGATATCTTAACAATACCGTTTTCTATAATCACCACATTGACATTTCCATTTTGCTCTACCCGAATTTCTTCATTTGTATCCTCCGTTAAAGGCAATTCCTTAAATACATTTCCGTCTATGGTTATGACTACTTTAAGATCGGCTGAATTATTGCTGTATAAATAGGAGAACAACAATCCAAAAGCAGCAATAATCACTACTATTGCAATTAAGACAAGGTCTTTCTTTTTCATAAGTCACCTCTTTTAAGACATTACATATATTTTATTAAAAATATCCTTCCCCGTAAAGAAGAAGGATATTTTTTTTCAATTATTCAAAATAATCAAAGTAGAGATAAGATTTCTTTGCGAATTTGGTCTTGGACCAAATGGATTTAATCTTTGGCAAGACATAATAATCCAAACCAAAAGCGCTGCCTGAACCTTGAATCAATGCAAATGCCGCTACGATATACCAAATCATGGTTGAGTCAGCCATTCCGGTAAATATGATTCCTATGCCCATACCAATGCTTGCAGCTGAACTAAGGAATGTAAACAATCCGGCAATCAAGCAAAGTCCAATCAAGATCTCAGCAATTACCATTATGGATTGAACAGGAACCTCAATAGGAGCCATCCATTTATTCATTATATCCAGCATGAATTCAGGAGCTTTCATTAAGGAATCACCATACCCAGAGGGTTTGTGGTCTACTGCCCATTGTATTATGCCAGGAAGATCGAGAGCTTCAGCAACTTCAGCAGCGCCTTCGGTAGCGCCTTCAGCTTCAGTGGCCCAAGTTCCGCTATCGGACAAAGGAGTGGCATATACATTTGCTCCATTTGCAGATGCCTCAATAATTCCTTGGGAAAAAGATTCAGTTGCAGCAGAACCTCCATCTGTTCCTCCGGAGCCGCCATTGGTGTTGTAACCGGCGATGGCGTTCATCATATTGATGACCATGGGTTTTTCTAACCAGCCTTCTGCAATTTTAACGACACCTTCCACAAGCCACATATATCCTAGCCAGAGTCGAAGAGGGAGCTTCCAAAAATTCTTTGATGAGGTTGAAAAATGACCACCGACAAATGAGCGTCTGTTTTTTATATGGAAAAATTCATGTCTAGCATAATTCCAAATCTGTCTCAAGCCACCTACCATGAACTGGTAATAAACATTGACCATATGCTTTATAAACTGCGCGAAAAATCCCGAAGTTTTAAATCCTGTGTCAGCTACCGCATATCTTGAACCAACAGAAACCATGAAACCATGGTACTTTTGCGTGTGCTTGTGAAGATCTTTTCCTTGTATCAGTGCAGCTACATTTAATGCTGCAGTATGTGCAGACTGTTCCGCAGCTTCAACTATCTGAGGCATAGGACCGTCTTCTTCGGTTATGTAGCAAGCGCTGTCGCCAACTATGAATACGTTGTTCAATACTTCGCCGTCCATATATGGCTGCATATAATCATTTACATTCACTCTGTCGCATCGTCCCATATCAAGGCTTAAGCTGGAGGTGAATTTGGTGTTTTTAATTCCTGCAGTCCAAATAAGCGTATACGATGGGATTTTGGTTCCGTCCTTTAAAGTGAAAGAATCATTTGCTATGTTTACTATTGGTGCATTTTTGAGAAGCTGCACTCCTAATTTTTTGTAGCGTTTTTCTACTTTAGCAACTTGAGCATCGCTTTCAAGCATATTTAAGATACGATCCATGGCTTCTATATTATATATAGTAACCTCATTTACATTTACGCCGTGTTTTTTTGCCAAGTGAATTTTTGCTTCTCCTAATTCACCGACCATTTCAACTCCTGTAAATCCGCCCCCGCAGACAGCAAAAGTCAAAAGTTTTTTTCTTTCACTTTCATCAGGTTCGCAAGAAGCTTTGATAAACATATTTTCAATATGCTCTCTTAAGTTTACTGCATCTTCATAAGACCAAAGTGTATGTGAGTTTTCCGCTGCACCTTCTATACCAAAAAAGTTTGGCTCGTTTCCAGTACCCATTATTAGGTAGTCAAAAGGATACACATTGTTTTCAGAAGATAATTGCTTGTTTGCAAGATCAAACTTGGTTATTTCATCGACGACGACATTTACCTTTCGACCTGCGAATATTTTCTTAAGATCGATCTTAACAGAATCAGGCTCAGTCCTGTGGCCGGCAACTTCGTGAAGTTCCGTCATCAAAGTATGAAAGTTGTGCCTGTCTATAACTGTGATCTCTACGTTTTCATCATTCTTGAAGATCTTATGGAGCGTTTTTCCGGCTTTTACTCCGGCATAACTTCCTCCAAGAATGAGAACTTGTTTCCTTGACATAGTTTTCCTCCTTGTAAAAACAATTTGTTTATTGAAATAAAATGTGAAAATAATTGCCCATATGAAATTTAAGTACAAGCAAAATATGATTCGCACATACATATAATATAGTATCGTTAAATAAATTTCAATATACGCAAAGAAATTTAATCGTATACACGCATAAGATATTTTTTTAACGAGGGCTTAAATTTGTAAAAGAGGTATTTTTAACAAAATAATACATGTGAAATGAATTTAAAGATTAATTTCATCAGGCAACATAATAAAGTTATAAATTTCACAAGTCGAAAAGTATTGACTGAGTCATAGAGTGATGTTAAAATAAAAACGAACTAAAAATTTCATTAAGGGTAGTGTAAAGTAGGATATG
>DMAW01000149.1 GCA_003446375.1 Eubacteriaceae bacterium
TCTCTTTTCATACTCTTTTTCGAGTCCCGTCTTCAAATACATTTTAAAAGCTACTCGTTTCATGATTTATTTTTTTACATTAAATTAAGCATTTTACCTGACATATACACCCTTTATTCGAGATATTTTGGTGTTATAAGGTGAATAGCTCCCTCCGGCCCAACAGGATTATTTGTATAACCACGCGTCCACCGTTTGGCAGTCGGGTTGTTTTCCAGACTCATGACATAATTGCTCAACACGGTGGTAACTTTTATTTCCAGAAGGTTTTCACCGTTTTTAACGGCATTTTCAATATTGAAAACAGGTTTTCCATACCAGGTTGTTCCCGTTTTTTTGTCATTCAGAAATACTCCGGTAACCCCTTTGTGCACATTTTCAAGCTGAAGCCATTTTGGGCTTTGGTTTAAACTGAAAATGTTTTTGTAGGTCACCGTTCCGGCGAAAGTGTTCAGTTGTGCATCCGGCGAAGTGCCAAACTGCTCCGGTTTCTGGAAACTTCGGGTAAAAGTCTGTCCGTTCACGTGTTTAAAGGTAGCTTCCCAGGGGCCTTCTATCGTTAAAATTTTTTCGCCGGGCTTTTTCAAAGGTTTCCCTGGCTTATTGATGCCGGGTTCAAATACCAACAGCAACGAATGGAGCGGTTCCAATTCGAGATTCAGCTCATTCCTGTTTTCTACGAAAGAAAAAACCGAACGGGTTCCATCTTCCGGATTCCAAATCCAAGGCGTTTTTTCTTTGGCTGTAAAAACAGCTTTAAATGCTGAAGTTTTCACGCTACTCGAATTGACAAAAACCAGATATCCTTTTCTCCTGCCTTTTTATGAATCTGATAAACAGCTTTGTTCGGAGAATCAATTTCCACGTCTTTCTGAATGCCAGTTTTCCGAAGCATTATCAACCTCTTTTTTAACTGCGAAACATCAGTATTTATTATTTTATGGAACAAAAATCAGCAATTTATGGTTCTTTTCTTTCAGCATTTTCACAATATAATGAGTCCTCATAATCTTTATGATTTTAGTTAATCACAAATATATGAAGACTCATTTTTTACCTCATACTACAAAGATTGTCAACTTAAATCTCCTCAAAAATGTCATAATTAAGACATAATAAGTTACCTCACCTCAAGTAAAAAGTTATCAAAGGTCGGATCCAACTGTCCCCAGTAGCCTGAATAACCATCCTGGAAATTTTTATTTTCGTTATCAATAAGTTGATATTCTCCAATTTTTTTACCATTTGAGTCTGTAATTATAGCCGTAAACTTTCCAATTTCAATTGATTGGATAGCAATTCGATATGTTTCATATTTTGGGAAAATAGCAGCTTGTATCACTTCTATCTGAAGAACTGCCCAGCCTGCGCCGTTATTTTCTGTTGCTAAAAATTGAAATTCATTGGTTGCAGGTTGTACTCTAAATACATAGTAGGAATAGGAGGATTGTGCGTTTACCTTTGCATTGAAAATTAGGCCAGCCCATGCACCATGACTTATGTCTGTTGAAACACGGAAATTACCGTCTACATTTTTTGTGATTGCATTTTCAGCAGTATACAGTATTACTGATTGATCTGGTGCTGACATTTTTAGAGTTTGATCATTAATTTCATGAATACCACTTATTATTGTCCAATCAGATCCAATTCCTTGGGGATTGTCCGGTCCTTGTTTCCCAGTGTTTCCTCTGTTAAAATTATCGCTGAATATCGCATTTGACACTGATATTTTACAGGTGTCCGTCATATCTCCATCTTCAGTTTTTACAGTGATTGTTGCATCTCCTACAGAAACGGCTGTTACTTTCCCTGTGTTATCAACAGTTGCAACATTTGGATTGTCTGAAGACCATGTCATGTTCTTATTTGATGCATGTGCAGGGATTATAGTAGCCTGAAGGGTTGCGGTTTCATTTATGATTAGATATAGATTTTTAACATCAAGGACTACTCCCGTTACATTGCTAGGTTCGACAATTACTCTGCATGTTGCCTTTTTCTCTCCATCTTCTGAAGTGGCTGTGATAATCGTTTCTCCTGCTGATAGAATAGTTACATTACCCTCTTGATCAACTATAGCAACCTCTTCATTGCTTGATGTCCAGATTATTGTTTTATTACTTGCATTTTCAGGGTAAATTGTAGCGGTAAGTACAAAGTCTTCTGTTACGCTTATTTCATTAACATTCAGTGATATACTTTCAACGTGTACTTGTTCAGGAACAACTTTAACTTTACATGTAACAGTTTTATCGCCAACCGTTGCTTTAATATTTGTTTCTCCGATTTTTACACCTGTAACTTTACCGTAATCATCTACTATAGCAATTAAGGTGTTATCTGAACTCCAAATTACATCAACATTTGCCTCTGCAGGTAAGATTGTGTATTGAATTGTTTTTGATTCACCCACTGTAATAATCAATTCAGTAGTATCAAGCATAATATCATCTACTTTAATTTCATCTTCCTCTTTTGAGCAAGCTGACAATAAACCCAATAATAATATTGCAATTGGGTATGCTAAGAAATTACGAATAATTTTTGCTTTCATAACGTTTAAATTTAAATTTGATTTGATAAATAGTTTATGTAAATAATAGCTAATCTGCTTAATCGAATACTTTTAAACTGAAATTTTTCACCCTTACAGCCACATCGAATGTTCCTGGAACTTCCCACCCAAAATTCATATATGTTATTGAAAGATCATCCAAAGTTGTATTCATGAAAACAGATTTTTCTTGCATCGCAATAATTGCTCTTTGAATAAGTGGTTTTAAATCAGCTTCTCCTTTATGCCATTTTTTATCCTGAAAACTAATATTTCCCCAGAATTGTCGTTCCGGTATTTGATAAATGTATGTGTTGGTACCAATGTCCCATGATATTCTCTCTTTAGTATTCGTCTCTGTATATCTGTAATCATATGATGCTATTCCAAACCATATTTGCTGATTATAATCCTGCGAATTTTCATTGATGTTCTTTATAATGAAATAACATGGTGATTGAGCAGTATGTAGTGAGGGGTTAAAGGTGCCCTCTTCCATTTTATTTTGCTCTTTTTCCAGTTTTAGTTCAAAAGAAAATTGAATGCGCTTTTTTTCACCAACGATCGGGCTGTTTTCATGAAAATCTTGTTCGATTAAAAGATGAGGCCATGGTTCTCCTTCACTCCTTGGTTTATCATATTCTTTGCTTGCATTAACTTCCAACAGTAATGAGTTATCAGGATATAGAGCAACTCTTTTGCTATTACCTTCGTTTGCATATGATAAAGAGCCATCAATCTCTGTTTTTAGTTCAGCGTTAGCCAGGTTATATTTGCTATACCATTGTGCAAGACGCCAAATAGGAGAGTTGCCATTGCGATCAAATGAGAGTGTATCAAGACTAGTTTTTTCGTGGCCACCTCCCTGTTGAACCGTTTCTGGATCTAAAGGTGTCAATGCAAAACCTAGTTCAAAGGTATTATCTTCAATAATCTCAACTCCTGAAAGTTCATTTTCATTGTTTTCAACTTTATTAATATCATTAACAGACTCTTTCTCTTTACATGATATGAAAATGAGTAATGTTAATATAACAAATAATGTGGCGAAATAATTAATGTTATTTTTAGATTCAGAATTCATATTGCTAATAATTTAGTTTTATTTATATAATAACCTGTTTTCTATTGATGGCGGTGTATCATCTTTTTAATCTTTACCAACCTGGGTTCTGCCAGTTTTGTCCTGTCAACTCTAACATTTTTAGAACTTCATTTTCTGGTATAGGGTACATGAGGTACTTGTTTGAAGAAACGTTCCGATCAGTGAGTTTAAAACGTGTATAGAGCATGTTACTGCCTTCGCGTGTAATCCTCATTCCTGTAACAAATTTATCTGTTTCATTTAGGATTTTCCAACGACGAACGTCAAAAAACCTGTGTCCTTCAAACACAAGTTCAATTCTGCGCTCATTTCTATATCTCTTTTCAAAGTCTTGAATTGATAAACCTGAGGGAATTGGGGGCATTTCAGCTCTCGCTCTTATTTCATTCAGTGCATCTCGTGCACTCATAGAAATTCCAGGGCCCAAACTAACCTGTACCTCAGGTCCATGAGATTGATATGCAGATTCAG
>DMAW01000112.1 GCA_003446375.1 Eubacteriaceae bacterium
CATTTTTAGATTACCATAAACACGGAGGATCAAAATGGAAATACATGTAGCGAGACAACCGATTTTTAACAGAAGAAAAGAGACCTTTGCCTATGAGCTGTTCTACAGAAGCAAAGATGAAAGGGATTCTTCAGAAATAAACCAGGATTCTGCGACGGCGACGGTCATGGCAAACTCGCTATTGACAATAGGCATGGACAGGTTGGCAGAAGGCAAGAAATGCTTCATCAAATTCACTGACACTTTGATTGGCTATAATTTACCAACTTTGCTAGATTCCGGCAATGTAGTAATAGAACTCATGAGAGATGCTGTAAAGTCATTGGATTTGACAGAAGCTTGCAAGAAACTTAAAGAGAAGGGATTTATGCTTGCCCTGGATGATTATTATATTTATCAAAGTGATTTTCCTGAAGAAGCTCTGGAATATCTGGATTATGTGAAGGTGGACTTTACAAAGAACAGCCCATTAGAAAGAGATGACATAGCAAGGAAGCTTTTGAAAAAGAATGTCAAGCTCATAGCAGAATGCGTAGAATCTAACGAAGATTTTCTTGAAGGCATGGATATGGGATATGATTATTTTCAAGGATATTTTTTCAACAAGCCCGAGGTCATATCACATAAGGACATTCCTGCTTCGAAGCTTAATGCGCTTCATATCATTTCTGAGTTGAATCAGATGGAGCCTAGTTTTGATGTTATAGAAGGGATAATCAAAAAAGACGTCTCTTTATCTTATAAGCTCTTAAAGCTTATAAATTCTGCCGCTTTTCATGTGAACGTCCAAGTGATGTCTGTTAGGCAGGCGTTGGTTATGCTGGGCTTTACCGAAATAAGGAAATTTATGTACTTGATTCTGCTATACGATATATGTGAAGACAAACCGGATGAATTGGTCAGAAACACATTGGTAAGAGCAAAATTTGGGGATTACATAAGTCGCAAGTTCACTGGCAAGGTGGATCATGGAGAAATTTACTTGATGGAGCTGTTTTCATCAATAGATGCTATGCTAAACAGGCCTATGGCGGATATATTAGAGGAATTGCCCTTAAGCGAACGTGTAAAATCAGCTTTAAGAGGAGACAAAAATATTTATCAAGATATACATCAGATGATCTCTTTTTATGAAAAGGGACAGTGGCAAAGTTATTACGAGCAATTGGACAAGTTAAAGATTACCGATGAAGGCATAGCAGAATATTTTCTCTTGTCCTTGGATTGGACCAGAGAAATTTTTCAAGTTTGGAATAACTATAGCATATAGAATGACTTCGAGGAGCTAAGGTATGGATATTTATGTAGCCAGGCAGCCGATATTTGATAAAAATATAGAATTATTTGGCTATGAGCTTTTGTACAGGGATGGCACGGCTAATTCTTATGGTTCCGACATCGATGATGATACAGCGACGGCTAGAGTTTTGATGAACAGTTTTTTAGAAATTGGTTTCGAACAGATAACAGACTCGTCCAAAGCTTTCGTGAACTTTGGCGAGGAAACGCTGAAAAACGGCAGCGTATTTTTCTTCAAAAGCGATGGACTTATAGTCGAGATTCTTGAAAATGTAGCTATCGACCGACAAATAAGAGATATCTGTGTATCCTTAAAAGAGAAAGGGTATAAGGTAGCTATAGATGATGCTGTTTGGAAGGATATGAGCAGATATGAGGAAATTTTAGATTACGTAGATATTGTCAAAGTGGATTTTTCTCAAAATAATCCGGATGAAAGAAAAAAGATCATCGCTAGATATAAAAGATCCGGGCTTAAATTTCTGGCTGAAAAAGTAGAGACAAAGGAAGAGTTCAATCGTGCGCTAAAGGATGGATACGATTATTTTCAGGGATATTTTTTCAGCAAGCCTGTAGTGGTTAAAGCAAAAAAAATGTCAAGCTACAAAATCAGGTGTTTTGAAATTCTTGAAGAGCTTCACGCTGAGGAGCCTGACTATCAAAGGCTTTCTGATTTAGTGGAGCGGGATGTGAATTTGGCATATAAGTTTTTAAGGATCACCAATTCTCCTATATTCTATTTTAAAAGCAAGATTACGTCTATTAAACAAGCCCTTGTTTATCTGGGAATCAAGGAAATTACAAGGTTCATTTCTATGCTTTTGATACATGATTTAAAAGATGAAAAACCGGATGAGCTCATAAAGATGGCTTTGGTGAGAGGCAAAATGTGCGAGCTCGTTTCTGAAAAGACGACTATGTCAAACAGAAAGTCAGAGATGTTTTTGATGGGTATTTTTTCTTTGATGGATGTGATGTTGGATAAAAAGATGTGTGATATCATCGAGGAGCTTCCCTTGAAGGATGATGTGAAAACGTGCTTGTTGAAAAATCCAGATCAATTAAAAAGCGCCGGTTTATCTGACATACTCGATCTAGTAAAGAATTACGAGAAAGGTTGTTGGGACGACTTAAAGAGTCAACAAAGTAGGTTGGAAGTTTCAGGGGAAATTGTAACAGATTGCTACATAGAGGCTATAAAGTGGGCCCATGAAGTAGTTAATATATGTTGATTCATATACAAAAGGTAAAAAAAACATAACAAAGCGTCTAAAATAAATTTTCAATAGGTTTCATGTTGTATAATATGCGATATGTGGTTATAAAAGTAAGAGTCAGTAAGGATGTGAAGCAAGTTGACCCAGATACAGGATTTTATAATGGATCTGTCGGTTCTTATAAAGCCGGCAAACGTCATTGATATTTTAATAGTTGCATTTGTGGTGTACAAGATAATAGGTTGGATAAGCGACACTCAGGCGGAACAGGTAGCAAAAGGCGTAGTCATATTGCTTCTTTCTACGCAGCTTAGCGAGTGGTTCGGCCTGCACACGGTTAATTTTCTTCTAAGAAACTTGATGACGGTAGGATTCATAGCTCTCATAATCGTTTTTCAGCCGGAATTAAGGAGGGCACTCGAGCATATAGGAAGGACGAGCTTTTTTAAGACTAAATGGATGGAAAACGTGACTGAGACAAAAAAGACTATTGATGAGATAGTAGAAGCCATGAAAGAAATGTCAGATCAAAAGACAGGAGCCTTGGTTGTCCTTGAAAAAGATACAGGTCTCGAAGATATCATCTCAACAGGAACACAGCTAGATGCCGCAATCAGCAGCGAACTTCTTTTAAATATATTTACGCCTAACACGCCTCTGCACGATGGAGCCGTGGTAATCCGAATCTCAGAAAACAGACTTAAAGCTGCATCATGCCTGCTTCCCCTTACAGAAAATAAAAATGTCAGCAAGACATTAGGGACTAGGCATAGAGCTGCCATGGGAATGTCTGAAAATTCTGATGCGATTATTCTTATAGTTTCCGAAGAATCCGGAGTCATTTCTTATGCCAATACAGGAAAGCTCTATAGGTATCTAGATGCAAATTCACTTAAAGAATTTTTAAACGAAGAATTTATATCCAAAGAAGAAAAAACCATCAAGCTCAAGTTTTGGGGGACACAAAGCGATGAAAAAACAAAACAAGACGAGTAACAGGGCAAATGTAAAAATAGTCATATCCTTAATAATAGCTATAGTGCTTTGGATCTACGTCATAGGTGATCAAGATCCTAGGTTGAATCAACGCTACAACAATATTCCTGTTGAAATTAAAAATGAAGATGTATTGAATTCTAAAGGTCTTATTCTTATGAGTGAAGCGGAATTTTCCGTTGACATTACAGTAAACGGAAGAACTAGTGCATTGTACAACCTGCCTTGGAGAAACATAAAAGCCAGCATAGATCTGTCGGGGATAGAAGATAAAGGGAGCTACGAACTTTCTATAGATATAGTCGGGATTCCAGAGGAAATTGACTTGATTGAAATAAGCCCAGGTCAAATAGAAGTAGAAGTAGATAGATTGTCGAGTCAAAATAGGCAAGTCAGTGTAGAGTTTACCGGAGATTTGCCAAATGGCATGAGCTTGTTGGATTATTCGGTCAGCCCTCAATCTGTTGTCATCGAGGGTGGGGAAGATATATTGAAAAGCGTCCGCATGGTAGGTGCAGTCGTGGATATATCTCAAGAAAGCAACGAAAGCACAAAAGATGTTGAGCTTAAGGCCTTCGATGCAGATGGCAATGAAATAAGCGGAGTCAGCATCAGGCCTAATCAAGCAGAGGTAATGCTTAAGATAGGGAAAAATTCGAATGCAAAAATAGTCGTTCAAACCACAGGAGAACCGGCAGAAGGATTTTCCATCAAAGAAATTTCCGTAGAACCTAATCAAATAGAAATAGGCGCTGATTCGGATGTAGAAATTACCGAGATAAAAACTGAGCCTATAATGTTGGAAGGCCTCGATGCAGATGCTCAAATAAAAGCGGATTTGATTTTTCCGGATGGGGTAGAATCATCCGATGGAGTGACATCCGTAATTGTGACCATAACTGTGGAGAAGATAATTGAAAAAGATTTTGAAGTTGAAGTGATAGATGTCGTAAATCTTGAAGAAGGACTGATCTTGGATAAAAACCAGCTAAATAAGAAAGTGACCGTTACCCTTGCCGGCGTTCAAGAGATGCTTGACGACATATCTCCGGGAAATTTAAAAGTGTATGCAGATTTAACAGGAATAAGTTCTGGACCTGCCACGGTAGCCCTTAAGATTGAACCGATTCGTGGCATTTCTCTTGTGGAAATTCAACCAGGCTCTGTTGAGCTACTTATAAAAGAGGAATGAAAATGACCTATAAATATATTATTAAGAACGTAAAAGTCAATCTCGATAAGCATCCTGAAAATATGGAAAGATTTTTGTGCGAAATCTTAAAATCTCGGCCCGATATGATTTTAAGCTGGAAAATCAAGTCTAAATCCATAGATGCAAGAAAAAAAGACAAA
>DMAW01000096.1 GCA_003446375.1 Eubacteriaceae bacterium
ACACTAAATTGGACTTGACTTTCATAGTGATCAGGGAATTCATTATACAAACAAAGATTATACAGGCTTATTAAAAGACCTAGGAATTAAACAAAGTATGTCAAGAAAAGGTAACTGCTGGGATAATGCAAAAGCTGAATCTTTTTTTAGTCATTATAAATGTGAAGCCATTTACCTCATGACTAAAAAGATGGAAGATATAAATGATGTAGTGCAAATTACAGAAGAATATATGGACTATTATATAAATGATAGACCACAAAAGTCACTTGGGGGATTGTCCCCAAGTGCATATAAAAATACCTATTTAAATTCCTAAAAAACACATAGAACTAACCGTACCCAAACTGTGTACTAAAAAGGGGTCACTCCAAAGTGTCCCCTTTTATTCTTGAGGTTCATTCTCTTTTACAATTTTCAGTATATCTGCTGCAACTTCTGTGTTCATTAGTTTATCCCTGAATTCTTGACTCATTAACAATCTTGATAGATTTGCTAAAGCTTTCAAATGAAGATCATTCTCACCCTCATTTACTGCAATCATGAAGAACAATTTCGCATTGGATCCGTCGATTGATTTGAAATCAATTCCTGATTTACTCACTCCAAAGGCAACCCTCGGATATCTTACTGCCTTTGATTTTGCATGTGGTATAGCAATTCCCAGTCCTATCCCAGTTGTCGAAAGGCTTTCTCTCGCTAAAATATCTTTTTTAAAATCTTCCCTATCACTTATGACATCCGCTTTTAGCAACTCATCAATTAATTCATCTATTACTTCATTTTTGGTTGTAGCCTCAAGATTTAGCTTCATTATTTTTTCATCTAACAACTCGCTAACTTTCATCAATATCCTCCTAGAATAATATTATCGCGTAGATAACAGTTTATTGAACTAAAACAACATGCGATAATGGTAGCATGCAGAGTGAGTGTCGCCGTTATTTTCCTTGAGGTCTATCCTCGTATTGGAGAGTGGCGCCTCACCTCTTGCGGCCGTTCACGAATGAGCTGGATGTTGAGACCATTGGTTTTCTCCGTCTGTCCAAGGAGGTCGTGAGCCGTTAGAGTGTGAGGAATGCACCTGCAAATCCAAATATTGATGTGTATTATGTATTATCTCGGAATCGATGTCGGAAAGAACAACCATGAAGCAGGATTTATTCAGGAGGATGGAACCCATGTTGGAAAATCCGTGCGTTTTTCCAACAACCAGCAGGGTTTTGAACAGTTGCTTGCCTTTATCGAAGAACGTCTCCCAAAAGAGGATTCTTTCTGCATAGGGATGGAAGCTACCGGTCACTACTGGTTGGCTCTATATTCTTTTCTCCACGCTCAAGGTTTCCTGCTGCACGTCATAAACCCGATCCAGTCTGACAGCTTGAGAAATTTCCACATTCGCCAGCAAAAGACGGACTCTGTAGACTGCTTCCTAGTGGCAGAAGTCATCCGTTTCGGAAAATTTACCGAAACACATCTGGCTGATGAAGACATCCTAGTTCTGCGCAACTTGGCCCGTTTTCGGGAGTCCTTGAAAGATTCTTGTGCGAACTACAAGCGACAGGTGATTACCATTCTTGATCAGGTTTTCCCAGAGTACGATCAACTCTTCTCCAACCTTTTCGGAGAAAGCTCCAAAGCTTTTTTAAAGACCTATGGCACCCCAGATCAAACCATTGATGTAAACACCAAATCTCTGGCAACCCTGCTTCGAAAAGCTAGTCGATGCCATCACAGCACTGACAAGGCTCTCCAGATCAAAGGACTAGCTGCATGTTCCGTCGGCGTCAACCTGTGTGGGGATGCTTTTGCTTTTCAGCTGAAGATACTCATTGAGCAGATCGAGTTTACAGAACAACAGATCGATCAAATCGAAAAGAAAATCGAGGTTCAGCTAAAGAAAATCAATTCCGTCATCCAAACCATTCCCGGGGTGGGGCCAGCTACAGGTGCCATCATTCTTGGTGAGATCGGCGACATCAACCGTTTTTCCAACCCCAAAAAACTGGTGGCCTTCGCTGGCATTGATCCGACCATGTATCAGTCCGGAAACTATTCCGGTCAACACAACCGCCTCTCCAAGAAAGGCTCTCCTTACCTTAGAAGAGCTGTTTGGATGGCTGCTGTTGTAGCTGCCCGTCACGACCCTGTATTTAAAGCGTTTTATGAGAAAAAACGAGCTGAAGGCAAATCCCACGGAACAGCCATTGGTGCTGTTTCACGAAAACTTCTTTACACGATTCACGCTGTTCTAAAAGCCGACAAACCTTATGAGGTTCGTTTAGATACAATCCAGTAATTATCCCCATTATTCTTCCCATGACTCATGGGTCTATTTCGCATGCTCTTTTAGTTCAATATTCTATTATCAAATAGCGATTTTGTTACTTCATAAAGTTGATCAACTAATCAAAACATCTTTAAAATTTCACTTGACATTTAATAGCTGGTCTCCATTAAATACTTTGCCGCAATTAGTCCATGACTGATTATCAGATAAACAGGCAATTATTTTTTCTCTCACTATTTCTTTCATTTCTTTTTTACATGGTTTATAGATTTTTCTTATATCATAAACTTCTGGATTATTACTAATAAATTTCTTAAGGGCATTTAAATTCGCTAGCTTCAATTCAGTATCGAAATTCACTTTATTTATGCCGCATCGTACCGCTTCTGTAACCATATCGTTAGGTACTCCAGATGATCCATGTAGAACCAATGGTATTGGTAGTACTTCTTTAATTTCTCTAATTCTGTTAAAGTCTATTCTTACTTCACCTTTATATATACCATGGGCAGTTCCAACAGCTATTGCTAAAGAATTGCATTTCGTTTTTTCATAAAAATCTACTGCATCATTAACATTAGTGAAAATAGATTCATCGCTTTCTATATCATCCTCTTTTCCACCCACGACTCCTAACTCAGCTTCAACAGATATCCCTAAAGGTCGCGCTACATTTAGTACTTGATTGACTTTAACAACATTGGTTTCAAAGTCATCATGAGATGCATCCATCATTAATGATGTCCAGCCTAATCTGATTGCCTTAAGATTATATTCATATTTTTGACCATGATCTAAGTGCAATGCAATTGGAACCGCTGCTCTTTTTGCTGCTCCAATACCTATATCAGCTAAATATTCAAATCCTGCATAGTCTATAGCACCTTGAGTAGTTTGTATAAATACAGGAGATTTTAACTCCTCTGCACCTTCAATTATAGCCTGCAATCCTTCCATATTCGCAAAATTGAAAGCTGGTACTGCATAATTATTCTCTGATGCATGTTTTAGTAATTCTGTTCCATATACTAACATAATATTTCCTCCATAATTTACATATGCATTTGTCACATATCCGTAGCTACAAATCACTTCTTTATAATAAAATATTTAAATCCTAACGAGAATTATTGAGCTCCAACTTATTATTTTGCTTTCTCAAAAACCCTACTCTATAAGAACCATAAACTATTGCTCCTAATAACGAACCTGCAAATATTGCTAATACCCAAGCAATACCATTGCTCACAAGAGGTAATATCAAAAAACCACCATGTGGTGCTGGAACTTGAATACGTAATACGTAAGTTATAACCGCTGATACTGATGAAGCAAACATTAGCATTGGTATAACTCTTAACGGATCTTTAGCCGCAAAAGGTATCGCTCCCTCAGTAATGTGTGTAAAACCAAGCACATAATTTACTAACCCTGCTGCTCTTTCTTCTTCTGTAAAACCATTTTTAAATATTGTTGTTGCTAGAGCTATAACCATTGGAGGTGTTATACATGCCGCTGACACTCCTGCCATGAAATAATAATTTCCTTGAGCAAGTAACATTGTACCTGTAACATAAGCAGCCTTATTAACAGGACCTCCAAAATCAAACGCGCTCATTGCTCCTACAACGATTCCCAGTAGAATAGGATTAGCTTCTTGTAGCGAGCTTAACCAGTTCATCATTCCATTATTTATAGCTGCCACTGGATTGCCTAGGGATAACATTACAACACCTATTACAAACACTCCTACTAATGGCATAATAAATATTGATTTCAATCCTTCAAACTGTTTTGGCAACCCAGATAAAGCCTTTCTTAGGGCTAACATTAGGTAGCCTGCTAAGAAACCTGCAATTATTCCACCTAAGAAACCCGCACCGGTTGCATTCGCAATTAATCCGCCTACAAACCCTGCTACCATTCCTGGTCTACTGCCAATTGATGATGCTATAAAAGCTGTAAATATAGGTACCATCAATGAGAATGCTTGTTGGCCAATTTGCATTAGTATAGCCGCAAATTCATTATATTGATGTGATTCAGGATCCGCTGAATAAATTCCCCATAAAAAAGATAATGCTATTAAAACACCTCCTGCAACAACAAATGGCAACATATTTGAAACTCCACTCATTAAGTGTTTATAAAAAGATCTACCTAAAGATTCTTTTTCTGTGTTTTTCTCATCGATCTTAGCTGCACCTTTCCTAACTGATGCATTGCCTTCTAAGATTCTTTTAATAAGTTCCTCTGGTTTATGGATTCCATCTTGAACAGAAGTCTCGATGACAGCTTTCCCATTAAATCTATCAGCATTTACATCCTTGTCCGCTGCTATTATAATGCCAATAGACTCTTTAATGTCTTGAGATGTCAATTCATTTTCAGTTCCAGACGCACCATTAGTTTCTATTTTGATATGTACCCCCAATTCCTTTGCAGCATTTTTCAGAGCTGATTCTGCCATAAAAGTATGAGCTATGCCCGTTGGACAAGCTGTTACAGCTAGTATTTTTTTCATTTAAAAGACCTCCCTTATATTTAACTCTTTTATATATTCGTCTACTTTGTCTAACAAACCCAATCCTTCTGATTCAGCTACATTAGCTCCAGTCGCAGATGACTTTTTAAGAGCAGTTTCTATTTCTTTGCTAAAAAGCCATTCACTTAAGAAAGCGCCTAATGCCGAATCTCCTGCACATGCAGAACTGAGTAATTTGACTTTAGGAGCATTGCAGAAATACAATTTATCCCCATCATAAAAATAAAGTCCTTTATCTCCTAATGTCAGTAAAATATTCTGTGCTCCCATATTGTGCAAGTCATTAAGTGTGCGCTTTATATCGGATTCAGTTTTCATCTCAATTCCAAATATCTCTTTTATCTCTTCATCGTTTGGTTTTATAAGTAGCGGTCTATATTTTAGCAAATTTTTTAATTGCTGAGAACTGATATCTAATATGACCTCTATGCCTTTTTCTTGACACACCTGCAGTATTTTGTCATAATATGAAACATCGATGCCACTTGGCAGACTACCACTAATGATAAGATATCTGCAATCACATAAACTTTTAGCAAGACTTAAAAATTCCTTTTGTTTTTCCTTAGATACAAGTGAACCCTTGTTCACAAACTTATACTCATTTACTCCGTCATTCACAAATATATTAATCCTTGTTGGTTCTTCAATCCAAGTAGGTTTTACCTTAAGCCCAAGCATTTTCAGTTCGTCAACTATGTATTTTCCAGAGAAACCACCAAAAAAACCTAGAGCTGTTGAGTTTACTCCATAATGCTTAAGAACTAGAGAAACGTTAACTCCCTTTCCATTTGGAAAGTATTTTGTGCCTTTAGTTCTATTTACTAGTGAAGGCTTAATTGTTTCACATATTATATTCAAATCTATAGCTGGATTTGTTGTTAACGTATAAATCACATTTTTCACCCCCTTTGTATATTTCATTTTTGTTGTTGACTTTATATTATATTAAAGCTGCCTGAAAATCTTTCCAACATCTGAAAACTCTCGATGATAATAGAAATTGCGTCTTCTAATCAATTAAAGCAAAAGCCACATCTAATTATTTATTAAATGCGGCTTTTGCTTTTATTTGGATATTCATCTAAATTGCTAGATAATCTATAAGTATTCTTGAAAGTATATTCAATGGGATTCTAGATGTAACTTCATATTTCTCAATTGAGCGACTTGAGTGCTTGTATCCCTTTAAAAATATAGTTGATAATTCTTTTAATGGTGTGTCCTCTGAACAACAACATGTTATAACATCATTTCCAAGTGATGCTGCGTTTTCTGCTGATACGATTAGTTCATTAGTATTTCCATAGAGAGAAAAAATAACTAACAATTCATTCTTTTTCATATCTTTTGTCTTATTTTTCATTATGTTAGGATCTGAAATTTCAAACACGTTGAATCCCAGCAATTGAAGTTTCAATGCAAATTCCTGTGCTGCAAGCTCTGTAAGCCCCCTAGCTGTTACATAAATACGGTTCGATTTTCTTATCAGTTCAACCGCCTTTAAGACATCATTGATGGAAACTTGCTCAATCGTATTAGTGACTTCTCTCAACGACTTCTCCAATATTTCATTTATTTGTCCCACACTAGAGCTTTCATTATCTTTCTTTGATATTATATATCTTAATTCTGCAAAACCATCTATGCCACATTTTTTTATCGTTCTTGAAACTGTTGCGGGTGAAGTAAAGGTTTCCTCAGCAACATCGACAATAGACATGTTAGAAAGCTTATCGGCGTTTTTATTAATGTAATTCACAACTTGTTTTTCAGTATTTGTAAGCTTTTGTAATATCGAATAATCCACTTTTATTATCATTTTAACACCTTCTGTAAAGAACACGTAGCCATGCCACGGTTACTACCCTTTCTTCAAGCATAGGATTGCTACTTTATTTGCGTGCCTACGCTCGACAATTTGGTTCGACTTCTATAATATAAATAGTATTGTCAAAATGCGAAACTACAGTCAAGTCCTATTTAGTGTGTAAATTCCTCGGTTGCGAATTTTAAGCAGCTGAGCTAATCTTGACTGATCGCTCAAGCTTCAAAAAATCATAGTAATCGGACATATCCAGATACTTTCTTCCTGAGGACCATTTTTCATCTTGT
>DMAW01000076.1 GCA_003446375.1 Eubacteriaceae bacterium
GATAATATTGAGATGCAAATGATGCTCAATAATTTGATTATTAATTTCTTCATTTTTATTTTTTATTTTTTTGTAATTAAAAATCTAAGGAAACCCCAATATTATAAACTCTGTAAACAGGTATCGAAGCATAACTTCCTTCAGGGCCAAAATCATCTGATTTCATGTTATCCCAAGTAATCAGATTCTGACCGTTAATAAAAATCCTCAACTTTTCTGCTGAAATTGATTTTGTTATATGCAAAGGAAACGTATAACCAATTTCAATATTCTTTAAGCGGAGATAGGATCGATCATAAAGATAATAATCGCTATTTTGGTGATTTGCAGACTCATTAGTAGAGAGAGCTGGAGAAGTAATATCTTCATTTGCTTCGTAACGCTCAACTGTCCATGCTTTTTTATGGAGTAAACCATATACACCATCGTAACTTGTTTCCCAAACTCCTATGCCGTTATATAGACCGTACCATTTTCCTACACCCTGTAACAATAAACTGCAATCAAAATTCCTGAATTGAAAATCTCCTGTAATACCATAGAAAAATTGTGGTATATTGCCTGAACCAACAGGTGCTTTATCTTTTTCATTGATTATTCCATCCTGATTAAGATCTTTATAAATTAAATCTCCCACTCTGGGACTTACGAAATCATATTGTAATCCTGCATCATTTAATTCTTGTTCTGAATTAAAAAAACCGTTACCATTACTGTAATCTACTAGATATGCAAAGTGTTGACCGAAAGGGAATCCTTCTTGCCATTTTCTATAATAATAGTCCTCAGATCTTTCAGTTTCATTATTTTTAATGATCTTATTTTTTACATGGGTGAGAAATCCACCAAATCGGAAATAAAGGTCATTCATAACTGATTTTTTATAATATGCAGAAATTTCATATCCTTTATTTTCAAAAATCCCATCATTGATAGCAGGATATATGTCAAGAGGAATACCTTGATAGAGTGGTACCAAAGATGTCCCTGTTATAACCATATTTTCTGTACGTTCTTTGAATAGCTCAATTGAAAGATCAAGTGATTCGAAAAGTTCCGCTTCAATACCATAATTTTGTTTAACCACAATTTCAGGCTCAATATTTGGATTGCCAATACTTTTTTCCACAATATTATATTGTAAGCTGCCTATATAACCTCCAGGGTTATATACTAAGTCATCGAGATATGGATATCGTGATAAAATATTATCTTGATCATTACCTGTCAGACCGTATGATGCTTTTACTTTAAGTTTATTCATCCAGTATATATTGCTCATGAACTGTTCATTAGAGACGATCCAGGCAGCAGAAACAGCTGGTGTGGCTATGAACCGGTGTTCTCTTGCATATTTATCAGAAGCGGAATATCCAAAGTCTGCCTTCAGAAAATATCTATTATCATACCCATATGTTCCTTCAATACCTGAATTAAAACGATTGCTTGGTAGAAGCCAGGGTAATACGTTTTCTGGTCTGCTCAGGTTTTGAAAAAAGGAATAGACCATACCTGTAACGTAATGTTTTCCGAATAATCTTTCATAATCCAACCCTAATTTATAGGTTAGATGATAATAAGAACTTACCGCTTTTCCATATTGAAGCGGTGTATTTTCATTAGCTCCTTTTTTAGTAAATTCTAAGGTATGAAGTGGCCCTGTTCTCATCCATCGCTCGTAATCTTGTGTAGTCAGCAATTGATTTACATAGTTTGCCTGAAATGCAACCATTCCGGTAGCTTTAAGTCCTTGTGTGAGAAATTTCAAGTCAAGATCTAATCCAAAATGAGAATAAATGTTAGTTGTAGTATGATTTCTAAATCCCGATCGATTAAGAATTCCATAGGTAGGATTTTCCACTTTATCAGTGGTAATTACTTCTCCTTTTTTGACTATTACCTCTGGTGGAATTATTTCTCCTGTTACCGGATCAACTGCCTCTGGGCCATATATTTCAGGTGTCACTGGACCATAAGTTGTTGGGGGGATTTGAAACAGACTACTGTAAACTGGACTAGCACTGCCAACTTGTCCTGGTAAGTGATCCCTTTTTACACTTCCATTTAAAAAAAGATATGTTCCCAAATATTCATTTAACTTGGCCTCAACATTTGATCTGAAAGTAACACGCAGGTTGTCGAAATTTGGATTATATTTAGTTTGTTCTGTATTAAACTGACTACCTTGATGCATTAAACTCAGATTTGTATAAAAGATAATATTTTGATTGCCTCCGGAGACATTTAAGTCGGCTCGTTGCATTAAGGCAAAATCTCTCATAAAATATTGATACCAATTGTTATTTGGATATAATGACGTATCAGCAACAGCAAAATGGTTGATTGCATCTAAATCAAAAAAATAATTTCTTCCAAGACCGTCATTGTACCCAGCTTGATTTCTTAGTTCAGCATATTCAGCTGAATTTATAAATGTAGGTTTCGTAGTAACTTCTTGAAAAGATTGTTCAATTCTTGTATTTATCTTAAAAGTTCCAATTTCACCACGTTTTGTTTTGATTGAAATAACTCCATTTGCACCCTGACTGCCATAGATGGCTTGTGTAGAAGCATCCTTAAGAATAGTAATGGATTCAACTGTTGATGCGGATATATTCTGCTTTAACATTTCAATTCCATTATATGGAAACATTACTCCGTCAATCACTACCAAGGGAGCAATTCTTCGTCCTAATGATAGTCCTCTTATAAAGAAATCGGTATTTGTATTAGATAATTCAGAACTGGTCTCTTCCGTAAATAATCCTGGGAACCTACCTTGTAATGCCTGATTTAAATTGCCTACAGGTGACTTCATCAGCTCTTCGCCATCTATTGCTGAAACAGATCCTGAAATTTCAATTGGTGCTTGAGAAGTCAAGCCTAAATCTATTTCTTTTTCATTGTTCTCATTCAGTTTGACTTGTATATCTTGAGCCGATAATTTAACAACTGAAAGCATTATCGACAATACGATAAATGTCGACGCCAAAGCATTTTTAAAGTACATTTTATTTTTTACCATTGTATTCATAGATTTATTAATTAGATTTTTTACCACCCGGGGTTTTGCCAATCATTACCTGTGAGTTGTTTTATCCTATTAACTTCAGCAAGAGGTATTGCTACCTTTAAAT
>DMAW01000018.1 GCA_003446375.1 Eubacteriaceae bacterium
CAGGAATTGAAATTAAACTTCGTATAATTGGAATGAACCTACAAAAGAAAACAGATGACTTCCCCTTATTAGAAAATTTATCAACTGCTTTTTTTACGTCTTCCTTTTTAAAGTGAAAGGTTCTGCCCCACTTGCTGTCAACATATTGTTCCAGCCTCTCTGCTTTCAAAATTCTGCCGACACCATAAAGCACTACCGCTCCTAACATTGATCCAATTGTTGATGCAATTATAACTCCCCAAATTTTCATTGATGTATATGTTGTAAGAAACCCTCCAAATGTTAATATAACCTCTGATGGGATTGGAGGAAATATATTTTCAAGTGCTACTAACAATAATATTCCTATATATCCGAACTTATTGACTAATTGAATAATCAAAGCCTGCATTTCATTACCTTCCTAACTTATAAGCTTGATATAAAACAAATAATCTATTTTAATACGACATTTATTTAATAATACCCGTCTTAAGCATTATAGATAAGCCTGTATTATTAACTTTATAATATATAAACAATATTATTGTAACATTCAATTATCCTTAAATTTAAATTAGAAATTCATAAGAAATTTTATGCTAAAATAAATTAACTGATAAAAATGAAACGTTTGCTATCTAAACGTCTCATTTTATCAGATGTTTTATAACATCATTTCTATCTAAACCGTCAACCAACGTACTTCTGAATTAATCGCATAGCTTTGCTCTGATTAACCTTTAAAGCCTCCGCCAGCTTTCTAGATGATGGGTTATCTCTATACTTTGAAATAACCAACTGTCTTTCAAAATTCTCCATCAACTCCTTGTGCGATAAACCTTCAGTATCAATGCTTATTTCGCCTGATCCAGGTCCAAAATTATATATTTCCTTCGGTAGGTCGTCTTCTTCAATCAAAATATTGCTTGTCATTATTACAAGCCTTTCAATGACATGCCTTAATTCTCTTATATTGCCTGGCCAGGAGTATTGTGCCAAAAGCTCAACCACTTCGTTGGAGAGTTCATGAGTTACATTGTAAGTTTCACAAAATTCATTTAAAAAAGAAAATGTCAATGCAGAAATATCCTCTTTCCTCCCCCTCAGTGGAGGTATTGTAAGCTCTATTACACTTAGTCTAAAATATAGATCCTGCCTAAATCTATTTTGCTTAACCATTAAAGAAAGATTCTTGTTTGTAGCCGCAATTATCTTGACATCCACCTTTATAGGAGATGTACCTCCTATGGGCAGAATCTCGCCTTCCTGAAGAAAATGAAGCAGCTTAGCTTGAACACCCTGGCTAATCTCGCCTATCTCATCCAGGAAGAGTGTACCTCCTTCGGCAATCTTCAATAATCCTTCTTTACCAGCATTATTGGCACCTGTAAAAGCACCCTTAACATACCCAAAGAGCTCGCTTTCGATTAGAGTTTCCGGTATTGCAGCACAGTTCAATGCTACAAATTTGTTGTTCCTCCTGTCGCTTTTCTCATGCATATACTTTGCAAACATAGACTTGCCAACACCTGTCTCTCCATAAAGAATGCATGTCGCTTTCACTTTGCTTAGTCTCTTAATATCTTCCTTTACTGATTTCATCTTATCGCTTACACAAATTATCCCTTCTGTGTTTATAGCATCATCAAGATTTTTAACAAACTGTCCAGTAGTATTGTAAAGGTTATTATCATTAATATCATCACGAACATTCATAACTACAAACTCAATTTCACCATCCTTATCGAATATGGGAACGGCAATAGTAGTTATAGTTACCCCTATCTGTGTTATAGATTTTGATGTATATATCTGTTTTTCCTTATAGATGGAAGGAAGCACAGCCGGCTCTTTCCAGTATTTAGGCATTACATCATAGAAACTTTTACCGATAAAGTCTGACTGGTCACCACCATAATGGCGCCTGCAAGCCTTGTTAATATAAAGGATGTTATAATTGTTGTCATAGACGAGAAACTCATCATACATATTGTCAAGTATCTTTATTAGGTCGCACTTATTCATTCCGCACCTCCAAGTATTGACTTACATTGATTAAATTCCTTTCAATTTTGATTCACAATTCAATATTAATTCGCTTCACTTTTCTAATTTCACTTTTATTGAAGCATTTATAATTCAGTCAAGCGAATGGCAATTGACTCAAATTCATTTTAATACTATCAACTAATAATGCCTAAGTCAATACTTTTTATTGATTACTGCACCTTTCAGATAAAAAAAACTCTGTGCCAAAAAACGTATCAAAAATTGTTTTATTGGCATGATACTTGCTTTTATATTAGTCGCTAGCAAATTTTATATGAAATGAGGATAAATTGACATGAAAATAGTAAAAGTAGAAGCATTCGCACTAAGAGTACCTCCTGAAGATGGAAGTGTAGAAGTTGAATGGGGAATGGATTGTTCCCTAGTGAAAATTACTACAGATAACGGCCTTATCGGCTGGGGCGAAACAGACTCCAATCCTGCAATTATTAAAACAATCTTTGATATGCCTACATCTCACTATCTTTCATACAGCTTAAAGGATCTTCTAATCGGAGAAAATCCTTTGGACATTGGAAGGTTGTGGAATAAGATGTATCTTAAAACACTGCACTATGGAAGAGCAGGAGTCGCAATCCATGCCATAAGTGCTGTTGATATCGCATTGTGGGATATTGCAGGGCAATACTATAACGTACCTGTTTATCAACTTCTAGGTGGAAAATACAGAGATAAGATAAAGACATACGGTACATTTATACCATATGACGATATGGATAAGACTATTGAAACTGCCAAACGCGCCTTAGCAGACGGAGGCTTTGATACTCTGAAGTTCGGAGGAACTCCATTCGGATTGGACGAAAAGTACGACATTGAAGTGGTCAGAAGACTCCGCGAAGCTCTTGGAGACGAAATAGGACTTGCAGTAGACGTATCAAAACTTTGGCCCGATTTTGGATCTGCATTGTCAAGAATGAAAAAAATGGAAGAATATAACCTTGCTTGGGTGGAAGAACCTTGTCTGGCGACAGATTACGACTCCTATAGAAGGCTTGCTTCCATGGTTAAA
>DMAW01000122.1 GCA_003446375.1 Eubacteriaceae bacterium
TTATTAGTTTCGCAATTACCTATGATTATCTATAAAAAGCTTAAGCGCTGCAAATGTCTCGGTTCTAGATTCGTTCGATACTCCGGATTCCATTTGATAACCTTCGTATTGGCCGAAAACGACATCACTTTTTGATTTTGATTTGTCATACAGCACCAGCTCGCTCATAAGCTTTACCTTTGAGTCCCTCATATCATCGGCATCAAGGCTTTTAGGAGGCTCCATGGCTGTAATGGCCAAGGTTTGAAGAAGGTGGTTTTGTACCATGTCCCTAAGCGCTCCGGTCTTGTCATAGTAACCTGCTCGGCTTCCTACGCCTCCTTTTTCCCAAACGCTTATCTGTATGTTGTCTATATAAGCATTATTCCACAAAGGCTCAAAAATAGTGTTTTGAAACCTCAGCATTGTAATGTTCTGTATCATTTCCTTGGCTAGATAGTGATCTATCCGATAAATTTGATCTTCTCTAAAAGCTTTTGATATCTCGTCATTGAGGTTATACGCAGTTTGCAGATCCTCTCCAAAAGGTTTTTCGATTACTAATCTGCTCCAACCATCCTGTTGATCAGAAATATTATGATCTTTAAGATTTTTTACTATTAAACCGAATTTATCCGGAGCTACAGCTAAATAGAAAAGGTAATTTGAAGAAAACCCTTCTTCATTTTTCTTTTTATCCAAGTATTCGAATAGCTTTGAATATTCGGTTTCAGAAGCAAAATCCATTTTAAAATAGTGTATCCTTTTAGCCAGGTAATCCCATGTTGCTTGCTCTACTTCCATATTGGTGTGTTCTTTTAGCCCTTCCAAAAGATCGTGAATGTATTCATCTTTGGTTTTGGTCCTTCTGCCTATGCCTATTAGATTGAAATTTTCAGGAAGATGGCATCCCCACTTTAATTGATGAAGGGCCGGGACCAGCTTTCGGTGAGTCAAATCTCCGGTTGCGCCAAATATTATCATCGTGCAAGAATTTATATTCATATGTTCACCTTTTAATCCTCTTTTCTTTTCATAGCGTGCCCGCCAAACTGAAATCTCAGGCCTGCGAGCAATTTCCCTGAAAATGTATCTTTTTGTTGGCTTCTGTATCTTGTAAAGAGGGAAGAGGCAATGACAGGAACAGGAACGCCCAGCTTCAATGCTTCCTCGACTGTCCACAAGCCTTCACCTGAAGCATTGACGACACCTTCGATATCATCTAGATTTTCTTCATGATTTAAAAACACCTGTTCTGCCAGCTCCATTAGCCAACCCCTTATTACCGAGCCGTTTTGCCAAAGTTTGGCTACCTTAGCGTAGTCAAGGTCGTATTCGCTTTCTGACAAAACCTCAAATCCTTCGCCTATAGCCTGCATCATTCCGTATTCTATTCCATTGTGCACCATTTTAACATAGTGTCCTGAGCCGGGAGCCCCTACGTAAGCATATCCGTCATCGACACATATGTCAGCAAAAGTTTTTTCCAGCAAAGAAACAGTTTTAGCATCTCCGCCGACCATCATGCACGCTCCGTTTCTGGCACCGTCCACTCCGCCGCTTGTGCCGATATCCACATAGCTGATTCCTTTTTCCTTCAAGTACGAATGTCTGATTTTGGTATCTTCGAAATGACTGTTACCGCCGTCAATCAAGATATCTCCGTTAGACATCAAGGGCACCAGCTGTTCAATCATATCGTCTATGGCATCTCCTGCAGGAAGCATCATCCATAATATCTTTCTATCTTCGAGCTTGCCTGCCAGTTCATCGAGGGTAAAAGCGCCTTCTACTCCTTCGGAAATTATATTTTTAACTTTTTCAGGGCTCCTGTTGTAGGCTACGACCTGATATCCCTTGTCACGTAGATTCAGCGCTAAAGGATAGCCCATTTTCCCCAAACCTATCAATCCTATTTTCATCATAATCCTCCTCGTATTTTAAGCAGATAGCTTAGATTCATCATATAAAATTAAGATACCCAAAAAAAAGAATCTGATGCGCAAAAGCATCAGATTCTTAAAAAACATTTAATATTAAATTTGACTATTTTAACTTCAGGTCCTTTAGAGCATCGGCGAATGGGGAGTTGAAACCAGTATCTCCATTTTGATTATTGAGATATTTTTGTACTTCTTTTTTAGACACTCCGCTTTTTTCCTGTGATTTTCGCTTGTTAAATGCGGCCATTTTTTCACGATAACCGCATTTGCACACAAATGTCTGGGTTTCGCCCTGTCCAATGAGAGTCATTTTTTTCTTGCATTGAGGGCACCTTGCGTTTGTTGCCTTTTCGACCCTTATCCTTTTTCTGCAATCTGGATCTGAACATTTCAGCACAGTTCCGTTTCGGTCTTTTTCCTTTAGCATGTAGTTTCCGCACTCAGGGCATTTATCTCCTGTTCTGTTGGTGTGTACAAACCTGGTTTCATCATTCTTTATTTCTGTTATTATTTTTTTGCTGTATCCTTTTATCTCTGAAATGAATTCGCCTATGTTCAAAGTTCCGTCCTTTATCTTTTCGAGCTTGGCTTCCCATTGAGCCGTAAGATCAGGCTCTTTTAGCTCATCGGGAACGAGTTTAAGCAGCTGCTGGCCTTTGGGCGTAACCTTTATATATTGTCCTTCTCGTTCGATGTAAAATTTTGAAAAGAGCTTTTCGATTATGTCTCCACGGGTAGCAACTGTTCCCAGTCCTCCAGTATCCTCCAGCAATCGAGCAAGTCTTTTGTCTTTTTTGGACATGTACTTGGATGGACTTTCCATTGCCGATAATAAAGTTCCTTCTGTAAAAAGCTTTGGAGGCTTAGTTTTTTCTGCCTTGTCATATATTTGAGACACTCTTAAAGAATCTCCTTCTTTCAGTCCATTAAGCTTGATTTCCTGTCCGTTTATATCATCTCGTTCAACAGCCTTCCATCCCAGAGATAAGGTCACGGTGCCGGAAGCCGAAAAAACTTCACCTTCACAAACAATGGTAACTTTTGTCTGGTTATATCTATATGCCGGCAAAAGTGATGATATGAACCTCTTTGCCACTAAATCAAATATCTTCTCCTCAACTTCTGACAAATTTCCTCTTTTCACCTTCTCTTCAGTGGGTATTATAGCATGGTGGTCTGTTACTTTACTGTCATCCACGACATGTTTGCCTGGTCTTAAATTCCTTGAGAGAATGGTTTTTATATGAGAAGAGTACTCTCCATAATTTATTGACTGAAGCCTTTCATTTAAGGTAGAAACCATATCCGAAGTAATATGTCTGGAATCTGTTCTCGGATATGTAAGTATCTTATGATTTTCGTAGAGCCTTTGCACTATAGAGAGAGTTTCCTTGGCTGAATAACCAAATTTTTTATTGGCATCTCTCTGTAATTCCGTCAAATCGTATAAAAGGGGAGGATAAGATGATTTTTCCTTTGTTGAAATCTCGGTGACATCTGCTGTTTCACATTTCGAAAGTTTATTGATTAGACTGTCTTTTAAAGAAATGTCGAATATCCTTGTGACAGCATTAGATTTATCTATCCATTTAAAATCATTGCCCGCCGCTGTCAATTTAATCTCCCAGTAGTCCCTTGGATTAAAGGACTTGATTTCCTCCTCCCTCAAAGCGATGAGATTGAGGGTAGGGGTCTGTACTCGGCCGCATGAAAGTTGAGCATTGTACTTTGTAGTAAGGGCTCTAGTTGCATTTATGCCTACGATCCAATCTGCTTGAGCTCTTGCCAGGGCGCTTTTATACAGATTTTCATAGTATGCTCCGTCTTTTAGAGATGAAAATCCGTTTTTTATCGCCTTATCCGTTACCGATGAAATCCAAAGCCTCTTTATTGGCTTGGACACTCCGGATTTTTCTATTATCCATCTGGCGACAAGCTCTCCTTCTCGTCCTGCGTCTGTAGCAATTATCACTAAATCCACATCATCTCTCAATAAGAGCTTTTTAACAATGTTGAACTGCTTTGATGTCCTTTTTATTATCTGGGTATGCATTTTTTTGGGAATGATCGGAAGATGGCTAAGATTCCATGTAGCGTATTCTTTATCGTAATGCTCAGGAGATGCAAGTTCGACGAGATGGCCCATGGCCCATGTAATAATATGATCTTTCCCTTCAAAGTATCCATTTCCTTTTTTATCGCAGTCAAGGACCCTAGATAGATCTCTTCCGACCGATGGCTTTTCTGCCAATACTATTTTTTTACTCATGATCTTTCCTTTCAGTTAAATATTTTAAGTCAAAGCCGTAATGCTTCCTAGCTCACTTAAATCGTATCCGCCTATTCCTTGGAGCTCCAAGCGAAATTCTTCAGAATTCAGGATGCTTAGTATAGCTTGAAATGGGGGCTTTTGCATATCTTCTTTTTTAAAAACAAGCTCATATCGTTCTTCTTGCAAAAATACAAAATCTATGCCTTTGACTTGCTGAGCGGCTTTTTCATTGCCGATGCCTACGTCAGCTCCTCCACGGGCTATAGTACTTGCTACTGCCAAGTGGGAAACTGATTCTCTATTGTATCCATTTATCTCTCTTCCGTCTATTCCTAATTTTTTAAGATGTTGATCCAAAAGTACTCTTGACCCGCTTCCTTTTTCCCGATTGATGAGAGCGACGTCTCTTCGAGCTATATCTTGCCATTTGTATATTTTTTTGGGGTTTCCTTCTTTGACGTAAAAGCCCTGATTTCGCTTTGCCAAATGAACGATCACTGCGCCGGTTGCAGGAAGCATATATTTGACATAAGGAACATTGTAGCTGTCTGATTCAGCGTCCCAAAGATGCACGGTGGCAACTTGGGCATTTCCGTTGTAAAGTTCATAAAGCCCTGCATAGCTTCCCACGTAGCTTCTCAACGACCTTGCTCCTTGTGGATGGATTTCAAGATATCTAGAGAGTATGTCAAGACAGATATCCTGTCCGCAGATGACAAGAGCATCTTCATTGTTTCTGTTCTGATAATTAAAACTGTCTTGAGCTAATTGCTGAAAAATTTGATTTTCAGCAACTGACGCTTTAGAGACCTCCTTGACTCTGTCCTTATTTTTATACGCTTCAACATCAGACATGTCTATTCTTATTTTTTTTCCTACTTTATAGGAATTAAGCTCTCCTCTTTTTATAAGCTGGTAAACTGTGTTTTTGGTTATCTTCAAAAGGTCAGCGACCTCCTGTGGGGTGAGCGCGCTTTCTTGAGCCATAATATCATCTCCATTCTACTTTTTTTATTATAAAGCAATTCATGATATAAAACAATATACAACCAATCATAACACAACATAAGATGTCATAACGAGTCATAACGATACTAAAAGTGTTGACAATATAAAGCGATGGGTCTATAATCTGAATAAAACAAACACGTTTTATAAATATAAACCAGGAGGAATTATCATGAAGCTTAAATTGCATATGCTGGTTTTCATCCTTTTTGCCTTGACATCATTATCTGCAGGATGCACATTTGGGGATAATGGAGATGACCAAAGTGTAACCTTGACGATATCGGCAGCCGCAAGCATGAAAGATGCCCTTGACGATGTCACTGAAAAGTATAAATCAGAAAATCAAGACGTGGATTTTGTCGTTAATTACGGCTCGAGCGGCTCTCTAATGAATCAAATAAGCGAAGGTGCTAAAGTGGATATCTTTATATCTGCAGCTCAGATGCAGATGGATATGTTGGAATCAAAGGATTTGATAGATAAAAAAATGAGAACAGATATCTTGGAAAACTCTCTTGTCTTTGTAGTTCAAAAAGGAGACACCCTATATTCTCTTAAAGATCTGGAGACGAGGAAATTAGAATCCGTCGCAATCGGGGAGACCAATAGCGTTCCGGCAGGACAATACGCAAAGGAAGCATTTGAAAACATCGGATTTTACGATTCGATAAATAGCAGCCTGGTTTTTGCGAAAGACGTGCGTACTGTTTTAAGCTGGGTAGAAACCGGCAATGTTCAGGGAGGTGTCGTTTATTCATCAGATGCCCATTCAAGCGATAAGGTTGATATATCATTTGAATTTCCACAAGAAACCCATTCACCTATAACTTATCCCGCAGCTATCGTTAAGGACAGTTCATCAACAGAAGCAGCGAAGATATTTTTGGACTACCTTAAAGGAGAAGCTGCATCCGATATATTTAAATATCATGGATTTAAGCCTGTAAAATAAACACAAAAGGAGAAAGCATACCAATGGATTATACACCCTTGATAATATCTATTAAAACTGCAGCTGCTGCTACAGCCATGGTTTCTGTCTTTGGCATTTTTGCTTCATGGTTCATGTGCAGATACAATGGAAAATTCAAATCTCTAATCGACAGCGTTTTTTTGCTGCCTATGATATTGCCGCCTACAGTAATAGGTTATATCCTTCTCATAGCCATTGGAAAGAACTCTCTTCTCGGCAAATTTTTATACAGGTTTGATCTAAGCTTGATATTTACTTGGCCGGCCTTGGTGTTGGCGGCTTCAGTAGTTGCATTTCCATTGATGTATAAAACATCAAAAGCAGCATTTGAGCAATTAGATCCGGATATCTTAGACGCTGCAAGAACCTTGGGAGCAGGGGAGTTTAAGATATTTTCCAAGATTATGATTCCTAATGCATGGCCGGGCATAGTAGCCGGAGCAGTGCTGTCTTTTGCCAGGGCTTTAGGAGAATTCGGCGCTACATTGATGGTAGGAGGCAGCATACCGGATAAGACTCTAACTGTTCCCATAGCTATATTTTTCGCATCAGAAAGCGGAAATTCAAAAGAAGCCGGCTTATGGGTCGCGATCATATTCATGATATCCTTGCTGGTTATGACAATCGTAAACAGCTATGAGGGAAAGATTTCAAAAAAATCAAGAATCGGCAAGGAGCTGGAAGCAGATGAGCATTTATATTGACGCCACAAAAAATTTTGGGGACTTTGACTTGAATATAAAATTACAGTCTTCATCACGCCGCATAGGAATAATAGGCGCCTCCGGCTCCGGAAAGAGCATGACCTTAAGGCTCTTGTCAGGCTTGTCGACACCTGATGAAGGGGTGATAAAAGTGAATGATGTTTGCTTTTTTGATTCGGATAAATCTGTTGATTTACCGGCCAGGAAAAGAAAAACGGGATTTTTATTTCAAAATTACGCGCTTTTCCCCAACATGACTCTGGAAGAAAATGTGCTGTTTTCATTGGATAAAAAAAATCCAAGCCACAAGGCAAAGGCAGCATCTATACTAGATATGCTGGGTCTTCAAAGGTTAAAGAGGCACAAGCCATCTCAGCTTTCAGGAGGCCAAAAACAAAGGGCGGCACTTGCCAGGGCGTTGGCTATTGAACCGGATATACTTATGTTGGATGAACCCTTCTCAGCCCTTGACAATCATTTGAAAAAACATACCATGGACAAGTTCTCCGATTACCTTAAAAATTACCTTGGCATCATTTTATTTGTGACCCACAACATGGAGGAAGCCTACAGATACTGCGATGAAATAGTCGTAGTAAAAAACGGCAGGGTCGACTCTCATGGAAAGAAAGAGCATATGTTTTTAAATCCTCCTACAAAAACCGCCGCAAAGCTGTCAGGATACAGAAATATCAGCCCTGTTGCAAAAACGCAGTCGGGGAGAGCTCGATTAGTAAATTACGGATTCGAATTGGATTTCATGGATGTTCTTAAGCCCTACGCCATTCTACCGGGCCGCGCACTGTCCTTGGGCAAAAAAAGCGAACCTAGCACTTTCAGTGCCTTTATTTCGGAGATCATAGAATCACCCTTCAGCGTAGTTTTGTACCTTGAATTTGAAAATGGTCTGGTTCCTGTTGAATGGAATATTAAAAGAAGCACATGGGAAGAATTTAAAATAAAAAATCCTATGGAAACACTTTATGTAAAGTTAGATCCGGACAAGATACTTTTTATTGATTAAACAGTCATTCATTCTTTTTAAACAGCTTAAGCAAGAACTTGCTTTTGCTGTTTTTTTAGTGTAAAAAAAGTTTTGCCGGGTATAAGTTTAATATAAAAATTAAAGGAGGATTAACTGCCATGAAAAAGTTTAGCAAAAAACTTATGTTGACAGTGATTATCATATTGACATTTTCACTTTTTTTGATCAGCTGCTCAGCTAGCGATGACGACGTAAACGGGGAAGATGATTTGATATACCTTACTTTAGAAGAGCTATCACAGTACGATGGCCAAGACGGAAACCCTGCTTATATAGCTGTGGAAGGTAAAATATACGATGTAACAGATTCTTCCCTATGGGAGGGCGGAACCCACAATTCTTATCAGGCAGGTCAGGATTTAACCGATCCAATCATGAATGAATCGCCCCATGGAACATCAACCCTAAGCAGAGTGCCGTTAATCGGCGAGATAGTCGAGTAGGTTTGCCTATGAGCACAGTCAGAATCCTTGCTTACACAAACCTGGTTTTATTAGCGCTTTTGGCATCCAGCTTCGTTTTAAGGCGAATCAAAAGACACACGGGCATAAAAACCGGTCCTACGTACAATAAAGCGCTTAAAGCCGCAGGAAGGCTGCACCCATATTTTGGCATGCTGCTGACAATCTCCGGAATCACTCATGGGTATATGGCAATAAGGACTGTAAGGCTAAACACAGGGTATATACTTTGGGGATTGATCGTGACCATGGGGCTTTTAAGAGCCTATGGAGCGATAACAAAGAATAAAAATTGGGTAAAGATTCACCGATTTACAGATATCCTTGTATTTACAGCCCTGTTATTTCATATATTTGCAAGAAACATAATCTGACTTTACCATACAAAGCCGCTGTCTTTGCTGCGGCTTTGTATATGTAAAATATAATTCGAGTATGCTATCATATAACTTATAGAGGTGATCGAATGAAAATTGTAGTGCTTGACGGATACACTTTAAATCCCGGAGATCTATCCTGGGAGGATTTTTCTAATCTAGGCGATTTAACGGTTTACGACAGAACACCAAAAGAAGATATATCAAATCGGATTGGAGATGCTGAACTGATCCTGACCAACAAGACGCCTATAAAAAAAGATATACTTGAAAAAAACAAAAAACTCAAATACATAGGGGTTTTAGCTACAGGATACAATATAGTCGATGTAAGCGCAGCCAAAGAACAGGGAATCGCCGTTACCAATATTCCGGACTACGGAACCCATGCAGTTGCCCAGTTTACTTTCGCACTGCTTTTAGAGCTTTGCCATCGGGTTCAAAAACATAGCGATGCTGTCAAATCCGGACAGTGGTCCGAAAACGCTGATTTTTGCTTTTTTAATTATCCTCTTATTGAACTTGCAGGAAAAACCATGGGTATAGTAGGCTTTGGAAGGATCGGCAAACAAACTGCAAGGATTGCCAAAGCCATGGGTATGAAATTAGCGGTGCACAGCAGGAGCTTGCCACAAACAAATGAGTTTGATGAATTGGACTGGTATGATGATATCAATAAAATGGCACGTGAATCCGACATAATGACTCTTCATTGTCCTTTAACCGAAGAGACCAGAGGGATTATCGGACGATCCGTGCTTGAAGACATGAAAGAAAGCGCATTTCTAATAAATACCGCCAGGGGGCCATTGGTAGATGAAGAAGCTCTTTATCATGCGCTAAAAAACAAAATAATCGCGGGAGCCGGCTTGGATGTGCTTGAAAAAGAGCCACCAGATCCAAACAACCCTTTACTAGAGCTTGACAATTTGGTTATAACTCCCCACATAGCATGGGCTGCCAAGGAATCAAGGGAGCGTCTTATGAGCATAGCTTATGACAACCTTGAATCATTTCTAAAGGGAAGACCGGTTAATCTTGTATGATGGATAAGAAAGTCGGTGATAAATTGAAAATAAACGAAAATATATACATGATGAAACTACCGGTTATCTTGTCAGGTACCGAGACGTTTTTATATCCAACAATAATAAAAGATCAGCTTAATACTGTCCTGATCGATACGGGTCTTGAAGGAAGAAATCACCTTGAAAATATAATAGAGCAGTTTACCGACAACGGTATATTATACAGCAATTTGGATACTATCATCCTTACCCATCAGGATTTTGATCATATTGGCGGGCTGCATGGAATTTTAGAGTCCTTTGAAAAAAGCGTAGAGGTATATTTTCATGAAGCTGAGAAAAGCTATATCATAGGAGATACAGAGCTTATAAAAAGCAAGGGAAAGACCATGCCGTCGCTTATCAAGCTTTTGATCAAAAAGCTGCATATTGACAAGGCAGAGGAAAAAACTGACCATTCCGATATTAAGGTTATGCGTCTTTTGCATCATGGAGATGTCTTGGACTTTGCAGGAGGCATAGATGTAATCCATACACCGGGACATACTCCCGGCAATATATGCCTGTACCATTCCCACAGCAAAACATTGATAGCGGGAGACACTTTAAATATAACTGACGGAAAGCTAACCGGTGCCAATCCACTTTTCACCCCTAATATGGGTAAGGCGACAAGATCCATCGAAAGGCTTACCGATTACGACATAGAAAAAATAATATGCTACCACGGAGGACTATTTGAAGTTGACTGCAATAAAGCAATAAAAGATTTAATTAATACAAAGCCTTAAAAAAAGATCAGCTCTTTTGCTGATCTTTTTTCATATGGCCCAGTTGCCATCTTTAAATACAATCGTTTCATCACCGTTATTGTCTATGCCTATTATCTGCATGTCCTTTGAGCCTATCATAAAATCTACATGAGTCAAAGAATCATTTGCTCCTGCTTCTTCAAGCTCCTTTTCCGACAGATTTTCTCCATTCTTTAAGCATGTTGGGTATGCCTTTCCCAAAGCAAAATGACAAGATGCGTTTTCATCAAAGAGTGTGTTTTTAAATAAAAGATTCGTGTTTGAAATAGGGGAGTCATAAGGAACCAAGGCAACTTCCCCAAGATATCTTGCACCTTCATCTATATTCAACATATCCTTTAAGACGTCTTCTCCTTGATCAGCTCCAAATTCCACGATTCTTCCATCTTTGAACTTAAAGTAAAATCCATCAATCATATTTCCGCTATAAAATAGTGGCTTCGTTCCATATACTACGCCCTCGACGCCATATTTATCCGGAAGAGTAAACACTTCTTCCGTAGGCATATTAGCTATAAAAAATCTTTTTTTGCTATTGTATTCCCCACCGCCTGTCCAAATATGTCCTTCGGGCAGCTTTACAGACAGATTGGTCCCCTTAGAGGATGTGTATATGAGCCTGTCAAATGATTTTTTATTTAAAAATTCTACTTTGCCGCTTAAGCTCTTCATGTGTTCTTCCCATGATTTTTCAGGATCTACGCTGTCGACCCTGTTGGCTCTTAATATGGCTTCCCACAGTTTATTTATGGCTTCATTTTCATCTTCGCCTGAAAAGAGAGACTGAGCCCATTCTCTGCCTGGAATTGCCGCCACGCACCATGAATTTAAGTTATTCATCGTATATTTTCTAAATTCCTTCATTGCCAATGAAGACGACTTATTGCTAGCCGCTATTTTTTTTGTATCAGCATCTTTCAGAAGCTCCGGATCTTGACTTATTAGAGATAAAAACCCTGCGCCTTCTTTGGCATAAGCAACCATCCCATCAGCATACCATTTAGGAAATTTTTCAAAAACCTCCATGGGCGCATAAGTGTATTTCATCTTAGTCAAAGGCCCGTCATTCCAGTTGACGTGCACTTCTTTGGCACCGGCCTCATATGCATGTCTTGCGACCTTCCTTACGAATTCCGCTCCTTCAACTGACGAAGAAATTACTAAGGTCTGTCCAATTTCCAGGTTGATTCCGGTAGTTACGCAAAGCTTTGCATAAATATCCTTTAATTCTTCAATATTTTTCATATAATCACCCTTTTCCTGTTATTTATTATAGTATCTTAATGCCGGTTCCGCGTTTGAAAACAATGAGCGAAGTCGCAAAGCCAGCTATTATAAATACTGCTGCCATTGCGCCGTGCACGTATATATTATCCTCATAAACCCCCAGGTATGCATATCTCGTCAAGTTTACCAAGGGATAAATTGGGTTTACAAATCTCATTGCCGATAGGATCCCGCTCAACTTTGAGACCTCGAAAAACACTCCTCCCAAATAAGAAAGGGGAGTTATGACAATCGAAAGAACAAAATTCATCTTTTCAAATCCGTCTAGAGCCAGGCCGGATATGAATCCAATGGAGGAAAACACGAACGCAGTCAACATCAATGATAAAAAGAAGAAAGCGGGAGAGTAGATGCCACTTTTTACAAAAGGCAAGGTGGCAATATATGTCAACATTCCAATCAACGTCCCCCTTACAGTTCCTCCCAATATGAAAGCTGTTGTTTTCTCTAAATCAGAGATAGGGTAGCTGTTAAGATCCTGTATCGTGTTCATATACTTTTGAGATATGAGTGAAAATGAAGGATTCTGGAATGCAGCGAATATCGTTCCCATGGTAGCAAGACCCGGAACAAGAAACTGCAAGTAGTTAAATCCCTCAAAAGCTATGGACCTCGTGCTTAAAATGCCGCTGAATATTCCCAAGTATAGAATATTTGAAATCAACGGAGCAAGTATCGTCTGGATAGAGACTCTTGAAAATCTGTGAATCTCCCTGAACAGCAAGGTAAAAAATCCAATCTTATTGTAAAATATCTTCATTTCACGAATCCCTCCTTTTTATGAGCTGAAGATAGACATCTTCTAGTTTTTCTCTTTCGATTGAAATATCTACAAAATCAGACCTTTTCGATGCGATTGCATTTAACAAAGAGGGCAGCTTTGCTTTGTCAACTTTAAAATCAATTTGATTATTATGGGCGTTTTCACCATTAAATTCTGTTGGCAAATCCCATTGCCGCATATCAACGGGATTTTCGAAGCAAATGGATACCCTTACCTCTCGGCCGAATTTATCCATCAAAATCTCTTTTGGCTCATCTGCGACTATCTCTCCTGAATTGATGACCATGATCCGATCGCATAGCCTTTCCGCTTCTTCTATATAATGAGTGGTAAGTATCATCGTCAAGCCTGATTTGTGAAGCTCCAACAAAAAATCGTACATATTATGGCGCATTTCAATGTCCACCCCTGCGGTAGGCTCGTCCAATATGAATATCTCAGGTTTGTGAACAAGCGCTTTAGCTATCTGAAACCTTCGCTTCATTCCTCCTGAAAGCTCTCTTATGAAATTGTTTTTCTTTTCATACAGATTTAACTGGTTGAGGAGATGGTAAATGTATTCCTTGTTGTTTTTTATTCCGAAGTATCCGGATTGTTTCTTTAAGACCTCTTCCACGGAAAAAAAATTATCAAACCCGGATTCCTGAGGAACAACCCCAAGGATTCTTTTTGTCTCAAGCTCATTTTTATCAATATCGAATCCTCCTATGAATACCTTGCCGGAGGTTTTTTTTACGTTTCCGGACAATATATTTATAAGTGTTGTTTTTCCGGCTCCGTTTTGCCCTAGAAGAGCTGCAAATTCGCCCTTCTTTATATTCATATCAACATCCTTCAATGCAACTTTACCGTCTTTTTTATATATTTTATTCAAACCTTCTATTTTCAGCATCATAATCACTATCCTTTTAAATTTTCAACAACAACTATTATACCCGAACAGCTCCATAATGACACATTTATTTAAAAGTACTTTTATAATTGCTTATACTGGGTATCCATAATATAAATTTATCAACAAGATATCTTGCTTGCTGAGGAGGAAAAAATGAAAAACACGATATACTTGACAATGAAAATAACAATAGGCGCATTAGCTGCAATAATATCAGCAAAGTCATTAGGTCTTGACTTTTATATGTCGGCAGGGGTAATCACTATGCTGAGTCTATTAGAAATTAAAAGAAAATCATTATTCTTCGGTTTTCAAAGGCTTTATACCGGAGTGATAGCTATAAGCATCGCTTCTTTGTTTCTGTACATCACTTCATTTTCCATATGGGGCTTTGGATTTTATCTTTTGATATTTATTCCTGTCGTCTTAAAGCTGGATGCCAGGGCAGGGCTTGTGGTCAACACTGTGCTGGCAAGCCATATATACGACATTGGCCGTGTCGATATCTATGTCATATTCAATGAAATGTCTCTGCTGTTTATCGGCATAGCAGTTGCCCTTGTTCTTAACCTCCATGTACCGATATATGAAGACAAGATCAGAGATATAATGAAAGAAACTGATGAAACGTTCAAGGAAACTCTCGACTTAATGGCGTCGTGCCTGGAGAGCAGGTGTAAAATCGAAGGGGTGAGCTCTAATATCGCGAAGCTGCGCAGCCTAATAGCTGAGGGCTTGGATAAATCATACGAGTATATTAACAGTTACTACTTTAAGACAGAGGACTATTATTCAAGATATTTTTCAATGAGAAAAAGTCAGGTAGGGAGGATGAGATATATGCAAGAACATTGCAAAAATGTTTTTACTACTTTGGAAGAAGCAAAACCCTTAGCAGAATTTACTTATGAGGTATCCAGGGAATTTAACGAAGAAAATCCCGGCACAGACCTTTTGCTCAGGATAGAAGGGTTGAGGGAAAAATACAAAAATTCTCCTCTCCCCGCAACAAGGGACGAATTTGAAAATCGCGCAGTTTTATTTCAATTTTTAAACGACTTGGAAGAATTCATCAGAATAAAGGCAGAATTTTTGGCATCATCGGATTCAGTTCAAAATATTGCTTGATTGCCATAAATAAAATTTGTAAAATAGCTATTATAGCCATATAAGAAAGGAAGACACAAATTGAGAATTTTTCCATGGAACAGAAACAACATACAAAGTTACGAATCTGAGGAAGCTGACAACAAGTACATTGAAGAAATGTTCTCACTTGTCTACACGGGAATACTTGAATATTTGGAACTTATAAGATTGACTGAAGAAGAAATCCGATCTCTTCCTTTTTTTTCTCGATCAAAAGTTTATAAATCTTTTTTGGAATATGCAGGCTTAAAAAGCGATGAAATAAACAAAGAATTCTTAGAAATAAAGAATTTTCTTTATGGTATAGAAAGGGACATCAAAGGGAAAAATTTCATTAAGCTTGATGAAAAGCTTCGCACTTATGCCTACAGGTATATTCCTGTCATAGATAATTTGACCAGGCTAGCAGAATTCTACGGCATGGTTCCCGAGCCATTTATTCGCGCCAATAAAAAAAGTGGATCTTTTGAAGGAATCCAAGTATCTTATAAGGATCGCCAAGCTCAGATTCTTCATTTGCATGAAAATTTGACAAGCATCTATAGGGTGATATCTGTCGAATAGAGAAAGAAGGTACAAAATGATAAAGCTCACAAAGTATCTAAAACCGTTTAAGCTGCAAATAGCATTTATACTTTCACTAATTTTTCTCCAAACAATTGGAGATCTTTTCTTGCCAACTTTAATGGCAGGCATTATAAATGAAGGCGTAATGAAAGGGGATACAGGTTTCATCATAGAAACAGGTGCGATCATGATGGCAGTTGCTTTTTTATCGGGTATAAGCGCCATAATCGCCGCATATCTTTCTGCCAAGGTATCTGTCGGTTTGGGAACACACCTGAGAGAATTGCTTTTTGAGAATGTGGAAAGTTTTTCCCTTGAAGAATTCGATCATTTCGGTACGTCTACGTTGATCACTAGAAATACCAACGATATAAATCAAATTCAACACGTTGCTGTAATGGTAATGAGGATGATGATATCAGCTCCTATGATGGCTGTAGGAGGCGTAATCATGGCAATCTCCAGAGATGTTCCCCTTACAGGAATGTTGGGCATAGCTATATTTCTTTTGGCGTGCTTTATCTTTATAGTATCAAGAAAGGTAATCCCATTGTTCACCCAGGTACAGCGCAAGGTGGACAAGCTAAATCTCGTAACTAGGGAAAAGCTTACAGGAGTCAGGGTCATAAGAGCTTTTGACACTATCAAAATGGAGGAAAAAAGATTTGAAGATGCAAATGTCGACCTTACCGGCACATATATCAAGGTCAACAGAATTATGGCGTTTATGATGCCTTCGATAATGCTCATAATGAATTTAAGCTCTGTAACGATTCTTTGGTTGGGATCTCATAGGATAGCCGGGGGAAATATGAATATAGGTGATCTGAGCGCCTTTACCCAATACGCGATGCATATAATGATGTCTATGTTGATGCTTTCGATGATGTTTGTAATGGTTCCTAGAGCTCAAGCTGCAGCAAACAGAATAAACGAGGTCTTAGAAGCAAGACCTAGAATAACAGATCCTGCAAAAGCGGAAAATTATTTTAAAAAACATGGCTGTGTTGAGTTTGACGATGTTTCCTTTTGCTATCCTGGTGCTGAAAACCCGGTTTTGGAATATATCTCTTTTAGCGCCAATCCGGGAGAAGTAACAGCCATAATTGGAAGTACAGGATCAGGCAAGTCAACTATAGTAAATTTAATACCTAGGTTTTACGATGTCACTTCCGGGAAAATCCTAATAGACGGCGTAGATGTTAAAGCCGCCGCTCTAACTGACATAAGAGATAAAATTGGATTTGTCCCACAAAAGGCAGTTTTATTTTCAGGATCTGTTAGAGATAACATAGCTGTGGGAAATCCCTTGGCCAGTTTCGAAGATATAAAAAAAGCGGCAGCAATTTCCCAAGCTGCAGAGTTTATTGAAGATTTTGAAGATGGTTATGATCATATGATAACCCAAGGGGGCAGCAATTTAAGCGGAGGACAGAAGCAGAGGTTGTCTATCGCAAGGGCTCTGGTAAAAAAACCCGAAGTATATCTTTTTGACGACAGTTTTTCAGCATTGGACTTTAAAACTGATTTTAAGGTTCGACAAGCCCTTAAAATGGAAACAAAAGACGCAACTGTTATAATAATCGCCCAAAGAGTAGGTACTGTAATGGATGCAGACAGAATCATAGTGTTGGATAAAGGAAAGATTGCCGGGATAGGAAAACATGATGAATTACTAAAAAAATGCAGCGTTTATCAAGAGATAGTTTCCTCCCAATTGGAAAAGGAGGAAGTCTCATGAGCGAAAGACCGTTTAAGACCAATCAACAGCAAAAAACCGGAGGCAATCCTATGCGCCCCGGTGGCGGACCCATGCGCGCCATGCAGATGCCTGTAGAAAAGCCTAAAAATTTCAAAGGGACATTCAAGAGGCTTCTAAAATATTTAAAACCCTACAGAGTACACCTTATCACTGTTTTTTTTCTAGCTATAGCAAGCACTATCTTTAATATAGGCGCTCCACGGGTAATGGCTCTGGCTGTCAACAAGCTACAAGAAGGCTTTCTTTCTTCAAATGAAATAGATTTTAATTATATAACAAATATTTTGCTCATACTGGCCGGAATGTATATCTTGAGTTCGCTTTTCAACTTATCCATGGGACTGGTCATGTCAGGAGTGTCCCAGAGAACTGTCAGGGATTTGAGAAGAGAGGTAGATTTAAAGTTTTCGCGACTTCCTCTTAGCTATTACGACAAACATCCCCATGGAGATATGCTCAGCAGAGTAACAAACGACGTGGATACAATAGCAAACACCTTGCAACAGAGTCTCACTCAAATGATAACATCAGCTGTTTATATTTTGGGCTACATAGTTATGATGCTTACCATAAGCCCTGCTTTAACCCTTATAGTCATGGCCACTCTGCCTTTTTATGTTTTAGTAACGGCAAATGTGGCAAAAAGAGCCCAGAAATATTTTGCTGCTCAACAAAAAGAGCTAGGCGACTTGAGCGCTCATGTAGAGGAGATGTATTCCGGACATAAGATAGTCAAAGCATACAATATGGAATCTGAATCTATAAACAAGTTCAAAGAAGTAAATGCCAGGCTTTACAACCAAGGCTGGAAGGCACAATTTGTATCCGGAATAATGTTTCCTCTCATGAATATAATCAGCAATGTAGGATACGTATTCATTAGCGTTGTCGGTGGAATATGGATAAGTGGAGATATGCTGAAAGTAGGAGACATACTTGCGTTTATTCAGTATTCAAGGTCTTTTACCATGCCCATAGTTCAGACTTCGAATATAGCTAACATCTTACAGTCCACTATTGCATGCGCTGAAAGGGTTTTTCAGGTTCTAGACGAAGACGAAGAAGAACCGGATTCCATGGAAAACCATTTTGATAAAAAACTTGAAGGATCTGTCGAATTTAGAAAAGTATCTTTTAGCTACTCACCTGAAGCACCTTTGATAAAAGATATGAACCTCAAGGTTGAAAGCGGTCATACCGTAGCAATAGTAGGGCCTACCGGAGCCGGCAAGACTACCCTTGTAAATCTCTTGATGCGATTTTATGAAATTGATTCCGGCTCGATAACCCTGGGCGGAAAAGATATCAGAACAATAACCAGAAGCAGCCTGAGAAGACATTTTGGCATGGTTTTACAAGATACGTGGCTCTTTAACGGCACCATTAGGGATAATATTTTATACGGAAAAGAAGGAGCCGGTGAAGAAGAAATGACAGATGCGGCAATCGCTGCCAGAGCCGATCATTTTATAAGAACCTTGCCAGAAGGTTATGATACTGTTTTAAACGAAGAGGCCAGCAACTTGTCTCAAGGACAAAAACAGCTTATAACTATCGCCAGAGCGCTTTTAGCAGATCCCAAGGTATTGATACTGGATGAGGCAACCAGCAGCGTCGATACCAGAACAGAACTTCTCATTCAAGAAGCAATGGGTACCTTGATGAAAAACAGGACCAATTTTGTAATTGCCCATAGGTTATCTACAATAAAAAATGCGGAAACAATACTAGTCATGGACAAGGGCAGCATAATAGAGATGGGAAGCCACCATGAGTTAATGGAAAAAGACGGATTCTATGCAGATCTGTATAAAAGCCAGTTTGCCGGATATGAAATATAGATATTGGCCGGCTATCTATGCCTTTGAAGTGCCCTCTATGATGTTTACGCCTTATGCCAATGGGTATATTATAAGTGACAAAGGAAAATGATCGAAGAAGGGGAGCCCCAAAAATTAGTCAAAAGCCTTTCAAATCGACTAACCGACAGCTGCGGCAAATGTCGAATAAAGGAAACTTACGAGTGATAGAAGAGCAGGCAGTCCCAAGAAGATCATCGGTACTTTGATAAAATACATTAGCCACCTGAAAGGAATGAAGGAATGACTAATGCGGAAATGTCTTAAGGGTCGGAAGTAGTCAATAAAAGGCGAAACCGATCCTTAAGGCGCTTATATGCATTTTTATAAAAATTTTATGAAAATATTGCTGTATATTGTTTAAGAGCAATATCGGCGGGTATATAAAAAGTACAAAGGAATAAGGTTCAAATCTTTAAGGGTAAAACCTATAAGATAGAATCGATAGCCTTTGAATAAACATTAGCCACCTGAAAGGAACATACGATGACTAATGCGCAAGAGGCTTAAGGGTCGGAAGTAATCAAGTTGATGAAACCGATCCTTAAGTCATTTTTTGTCCTCTGAAACCAACAGCTCTTTTAGCGTTTGGTGCCTAAACACTACTTGGATAACGCTTTTTAGTATAAGGAAAATAACAGGGCCCATTATTATTCCTATGCCCCCAAAGACTTTTATTCCGATAAACATGGATCCTAGCGTCAGCACAGGATGGACTCCTATTTGCGACCCCACTATTTTAGGCTCAATGAGCTGCCTTACCAACATGACTACTCCGTATAATATCAATAGGGATATTCCCGTTTGATAATCATCGTTTATAAATGAGATTACTGACCAAGGTATCAAAAATCCTCCGGTTCCTACCACCGGCAAGATATCCGCGATAGCTATTATGGCTGCTAAAGCCAACCCGTAAGGAACTCCAATGATGCTGAATCCTACGAAAAGCTCGGTAAATGTTATGCTCATTATTATCATATATGCTCTTATAAGCCTGAATACTGAATTTAAGATGCTGGCCTTTATGTCATTTAGCCTGCTGATCCAGATTTGAGGTGCTTGATTATATAAAAACTTAATAATCTTGTCACGATCACTGGATATAAAGTAAGTTGACAGTATCGTCACGAATAAAAATAAAACTGCCGACGGTATCGATATGGCTGTATTTAAAACTCTCCTAACAATATCATTGACTATTTCTCCTGCAGATGCAATAAGGCCTTCGAGCATATCTGTAAGAAGATTGGCTATCTCATCAGGCAAACCTATAAAAAGATTGTTGCTTCCTTCGCTTATCTCTACTACCTTAAGGTATACCTCGTTGAACAATCCCGGAATAACCTCAAAGAGGTCTCGAGCTTCAGAAACGATTCTCAAAACTATGAAAGTCGTCACAAAAGAAAGAACACCCAGCAATAAAATCACTGCTACAAAAGAAGCGATCTTTCTGGGAAATCCTTTTTTAGTCATGATCTTTACTAATGGCTCGATTAAAAAAGCCAACAATGCTGCGAAGACAAATGGAGCTATATATTGAAATGTCCTAAAAACAAGCCAGGTTCCACCTATTATAGCAGCAAGATTGATAAAAAATCTAATAACCTTCTTTTTGTCGAAATACATATTCACAAGCTACATCTCCTTAGTGCATATTTTTAGCTTATATATCTATATTACCATAAAAACTAAATTTTTTATCGCATAAGTAATTGCCAAGTTGTAACACTTGTGCTATAATTGTAAAAAAGTAAACGGCAATGGCGCATTTATTTAATAATAAATGTGCCATTTTTTTGTTTAAGAGGATGTGGCCATATGAAAATAGCGTTCTGCCTAAATAATGAAGATAAAATCAAATCGATAAACGATTGGACAGTGATAAAAATATATGAATACAATGGAACTGTCGCGAGAAAAGTTCAAGAAATTTTTTCAAATGAATCAAACTTAAGGTCTATAAAAGAAAAACAAAACTTTGCCAAGAAAGTAATCTCTTCTCTTGGAGACTGCAAGATGTTGGCCGCTTCCAACATTTCCGGCGTTTTTTTTACCGCCTTGGAATGCGCAGGATTTGAAATGTGGGAAGTCGAAGGAGATATCGATGACGTATTAAAAAGCTTTATACCTATGATGGATAATAGCAAGCCGAAAATAACTGATGCAAATCCTTACTTAATTCAAAATGAAGAAGGGGTACTGACTTTCAATCTTAAAGAAGCGCTTATAAAAAACCCAGATTCATCATCTAAGAAATTATTGCTTCCGCTTCTAAAGGAAACCTCTTTTTTCCAAATGAGTGTTTTATGCGGGCACATACCGCCATGGTTTGAAACCACGTTGGATGATATGGGTTTTAAGTGCAATGTGGTGGAACTTGACAGCAAACTGTTCAAAGCAGTTATTGAAAAGAAAGTTTGCAGCAGCTGAAAATTAAAATCGGCCATATTATCCCTCTATTATATAGAGATGAGATACCCTGATTGCATAATGCGTCAGGGTATCTTTATTGAGACAACCTTTACAAAACCTTTAATTGCATGCAATTGAATTAATCTATATAATAATTCTTAGACACGATTTTGTGCGAGGAGGTAATAGTTGATGTTTGAGATATTATCAACAGTTTTTAAATACATCTTTATAATCATCATATATTATTTTGTTTATGCAATCATTCGTCTAATATATCTGGATATATCCACCACTACGCACACAGGCAAAAAATTAAGCGGAAAAAATCCATACCTAAAACTCATAAATCGAAGGGAAACCTTGAATTTCAGGGTAGACGAAAGCTATTTTTTAGATGAAGAAAAAACTTTGGGAAGATCTAACAAAAATGAGATATGCATAAAGGATCCTTTTTTGTCAGGAGAACATGCAGCATTTCTACGGAATAAAGATGTATGGTATGTTTCGGATTTAGGAAGTAAAAACGGCACCTATGTAAATGACGAAAAAATCGATGCCACCCCTTATGAACTGACTGACGGGGATACAGTTCACTTAGGCCAGCTTAATTTTATTTTTGTAGATGTAAGAGAGGTTTGATAATGGACAGTATATATAATGTTTACAAACCCTTTAGAATGGTGATGTTTTTTAATGTTCTTGCATTCACCCTTATGTTTTTGCATGAAGACAAAAAAGATTTCATTACCCTTGCTTGGGGGATAGGAATTATTCTATTGATATTTGGGGTGTATGTCCTAATAAAATGGAGGCATTGGGGAGATGAATATCTTTTTCTTATATCTTCGATGCTCGTCAGCATAGGGCTGATGATGATTTATAGACTGGATCCGGATATAGGAAAGAGGCAAATCGTCTGGTTTGCAGGAGGAGCCTCTCTGTTTTTATTAAGTTATCTCATCTTTAACTTAATGCCTATGTGGAATTCAAAAAAACTTTATTATATTTATCCCGCCGCTTCTTTCCTTCTTTTTACTCTTACGCTGGCATACGGCAGAAGAATAGGCGGAGCCATAAACTGGCTTAGCATAGCAGGCATTAATATTCAACCTTTAGAAGTAATCAAATTGCTATTTATATTTTTTACTGCAAGTTACTACAAGCACAGGGAAAGTTTGAAAGCCTTAAGCTTAAAAATAAAAGGAAATGACTTTAGGATCAAAAGCATTTACATCTATGGAGTTTTATCATATATTCATATGGGTTTTTTAGTGCTCCAAAGGGAATGGGGAGGAGCATTGTTGTTTTTTTTGATATACTTTACTTTATTGTACATCTTTGAAAGCAATCTTAAATTTATGCTGGCAAACGTCTTTTTTGCAGGCGCAGGCAGTTTAGGCGGAATTTTATTCCTCAGCCACATACAGACTAGAATTGATATCTGGCTGAATCCATGGGCTGATATTTCAGGAAAAGGATATCAGATTACCCAGTCTCTCTTTGCCATTGGAAGTGGCGGGTTTTTCGGCACCGGAATAGGCCTTGGCAGCCCTGAGCTTATACCTGAAGTCCATACTGACTTTATCTTCTCAGCAATATGCGAGGAAATGGGCATATTTGGCGGCACAGGAGTAATCTTGTTATATCTATTATTGGTGTATAGAGGAATAAAGATTTCCCTGAAAATCAATGATATATTTTACAAGGCTCTGGCTTTAGGCATCTCTATCATGATTGGTTTTCAGACTTTTATAATAATAGGCGGAGTCGTGAAGATGATTCCTCTAACCGGGATTACTCTTCCGTTCATAAGCTACGGAGGAAGCTCGCTTATTTCAAGCTTCATAGCTCTTGGCATACTCCAAGCCATATCCAGCGGAAAATCGATACAAATGGAGGAAACCCATGAAGGAGAATAAAAAAGCATTAAGAGTGCTCGCGGCAGTATGCGTTTTATTTTTATCTTTGATAGGCTATCTTACTTATTTCGAAGTATTTTTAAAAGAATCCGTAGTGGCAAATCCCTACAACAAAAGACATTGGGAATATACCAATGACAAGCTCAGAGGATCTATTTACGACAGAGACGGTGAGCTTTTAGCATACAGCGAAGGCAAAGGTGCTCAACAAGTAAGGATTTATCCATACGAAGGGCTTTACAGCCATGTCATCGGGTATTATTCAATTATATATGGTAATTCTTTTTTAGAATCTGCATATCAAAAAGAGTTAAGCGGAAACACTCCCTTGGGAAACGTAACCGACATCAAGAACAAACTGACAGGACAAGACAGCTATGGCTATAATCTGCAGCTCACCATAGATCACACTCTTCAGAAGAAGGCTTATGAACTGCTAAAAGGACGAAATGGAGCTATCGTAGCCATAAATCCTTCCACAGGTGAAATACTTGCAATGGCAGATAACCCTGTATTTGATACAAATGAATCTGATCTTGTTGAAAACTGGTCATCGCTCCTTGAATCGGATGATTCTCCTTTTTTATCTAGATCGATACAAGGCTTGTACGCACCGGGATCCACCTACAAAATAATAACTGCCGCTGCCGCAATCGAAAATGGATATGAAGATTATTCTTTTGAAGATAAAGGAAGCGTAATAATAGACGGCATGACTATTAAGAACTTTGGATCCAAATCCTATGGTTTTTTAGATATTTCCAAGGCATTTGCCCTTTCAAGCAATACCTATTTTGCATCTTTAGGAGTAAGTCTTGGTGAAAGAGCACTAAAAGCTAGTGCAGAAAATTTCGGTCTAAATAAAAAGCTTCCATTTGAGATTTCTGTCACTCAAAGCACCTTTCCTTACAAAAACATGAGCCAGACAGAACTTGCCGCAGCTGCTATAGGCCAGGGACAAATATTGGCGACACCTCTTCAAATGGGCATGGTTGCATCGACAATAGCAAATGGCGGAATAATGATGGAGCCACATCTTGTAAAGAGAATCACCGATATAAATAAAAACACTTTATACAGTTCATCAGCAAAAGCGTTTCAGACTGCTATAAGTCCCGAAACAGCTGAGAAAATATCTGCCATGATGGTTGATGCTGTAGAAAGCGGTACCGGAAAAAATGCAAAGATAAGCGGGATTTCAACCGCAGGAAAAACCGGAACTGCACAAAATGAAAAATCCGGTACTGATGGGGGCAGCGAACATGCTTGGTTCGTTGGTTTTGCTCCGGCAGATGAGCCTGAAATCGCAGTGGCGGTAATTCTTGAATATGACGGATCTACCGGTGGAAGTTCCGCAGCACCTATAGCTAAGAGCCTGATGGAATTTTGGTTAAAATAGCTTAGACCTTTATCATCGCTTATAGCCTGATACGCATTTTTATGATACTATTATTATTATTATTTTATGAATAGGAGATATTTAAATGAATACGAAAGACTTTATATACAGAACTTCAGGAGTTTGCTCAAAGGAGATAGAAATCTCCGTGAAAGAGAACACAATTAAAAACATCAAATTCATAGGAGGGTGCGAAGGCAACGCAAGTGGAATTTCAAGCCTTCTAGCAGGAATGGATATAGATGATGTCATAGAAAGACTGAGGGGAATAGGGTGTAGCGGAAGAGATACATCCTGTCCCGATCAGCTTTCCATAGCCTTGAAGGAATTTAAGGGACTGAAGGACTAATATAGTCTCCACGTCCCATATTGAGCGTGAACCCAATGCTTTCCATTGTCTCTGAAAGCTTTTTCATCTGCTTTTGATCAAGTCCTTCTACAAATTTTTTTTGGTCGTATAATTTATAATGATACCCTCCGCGCTCCGGAGTGATATTAGGCATTATGACATTTGCTCCTGCCATAAGCGCTTTTTTTCTGATCCCAGGATCCAAAGATACAAGCGCTGTGGTCAGTGGCAGCAACACTGACGGAATAAGAAGCCTGACAAGAGCTAATACTATGAGGACCTGCCTTACAGTGCCGGGCTTCTCATTTTCAAAAGGCGTATTTTGTGCCGGAAGGAAAGGGCCAATCCCAACCATGTGTGGGTTTAGTTTCTTTAAAAAAAGCAGATCTTTTACTATATGCTCATTTGTCTGGTTTTTTATCCCTACCATAAAACCTCCTCCGGTTTGGTATCCAATTTGTCTTATCTTCTCCAAGCAAGAAATTCGGTTTTCGTGGCTCATTCCGGGATGAAGGCTGTCATACAGCTTTTTATCTGCTGCCTCTTGTCTAAGAAGATATCTATCGGCTCCGGCTTCAAAAAACTCTTGGTATTCTTCTAAAGCTCTTTCTCCGATAGATAGGGTAAGGGCAGCGTCAGGGCACGATGACTTTACAGATTTGATTATATTTATAAGCTTGTCCTTGGTGTACCAAGGATCTTCACCACTTTGCAAAACAAAGGTTCTGTATCCGAACTTATAGCCCTGGATACACTGATTGATTATTTGATCTTCGGACAATCTGTACCTATCTATCTTATTTCCAGCTCTTAATCCGCAGTAATTGCAGGTTTGGATGCAGTAGTTGCTAAATTCGATCAACCCTCTTACGAACACATCATTTCCGTATGTTTTTTTTCGTATTTCATAAGCGGATTCATATAGAAATTCTTCCTCAGACTCTTTCAAATTTGAAATCAAATATAAAAGCTCGTCGCAATTAGCTTGGGAGGTTTTGCTTAATTTTTTAATTATGCTGATTGTATCCATCGATTTCTCCTTGATTAAAAAAACAAGTCTCTTTCGCCGTTTTCTATTCTTTCCAATCTATCCAATGTATTTTTTTTCATTTTTTCACTGGGAACCATATTTATGTTTTTTCTGATTACGTCTTCTCCAAGCTTCCTTAAATCTTCATCTGCATAATCCATCAAGTATTCTTTTAAAGTAAGCATCGCATTTGGATGACATAAGTTGTGGATATTTCCGCTTTTAGCCACTTGCATGAATCTGTCTCCAGTCCTTCCGGCTCTATAGCAAGCCGTACAGTAACTTGGAAGAAAGCCTTGTTTTAATAAGGAGTCTATCACATCGGCAGAAGGCCTCTTGTCTGCCTTTTCAAATTGATCCTCTACATTATCCTTTTCGCTGTATCCTCCGACTTCAGTTCTTGAGCCAGAGCTCAACTGAGAAACACCCATCTGTATGAGTTCTTCTCTCATTTTTGAATTTTCTCTGGTGGACAAGATAATTCCGGTATAAGGAACTGCACACCTTAATATGGCTACCAACTTTTTGAAGTCTTCATCATTGACGCCATAAGGAAACTTTTCAGCGGCAACGCCTTTGGCTTTTTTGATTCTTGGCACAGAAATAGTATGAGGTCCAACGCCGTATTTTTCTTCTAGATGATCTCTGTGCATCAAAAGACCCAGTGCTTCGAACTTGTGGTCGTAGAGACCGAATAAGGCTCCTATCCCTACATCGTCCACTCCGCCTTCCATTGCTCTGTCCATAGCTGTCAAATGATACAGATAATCGGACTTAGGTCCTGAAATATGATATTTTTTATAAGTCTCTTCATGGTAAGTTTCTTGAAAGAGAATGTATGTTCCTATGCCCGCATCTTTTAATTTCCTGTAGTTTTCTACAGTAGTTGCAGCAATGTTCACATTAATTCTTCTTATGCTGCCGTTGTCAAGTTTTGTTTTATATATGACATCCATTGCATGAAGTATATAATCTATAGGGCATTTCTCATCATCTTCGCCAGCTTCTAGAGCAATCCTTTTATGTCCCATATTTTCGATGATCCTTACTTCATTTTCTATTTCTTCATCAGTCAGCTTTCTTCTGCCAAAATCATTTTCACATTTAAATCCACAGTAGCCACACTGATTTACGCAGTGGTTTGATACGTAAAGGGGAGCAAACATTACGATCCTGTTTCCGTAAATGGTATCCTTAATGTGGTTTGCAGTATTTTTCATTTCATTTATAAGTTCTTCATCTTCACATTGCAATAAACATGCAGTTTCTTCTACAGATAGGGTTTGAAGATTTCTCGATTTATCCAGAATCCTTAATATTTCTTCTTTAGAAGCTTTTTTGCCCATTTCCAGAAAATTGTTGATTTTAATGTCATCTATAAACTTTTTCATAATTTCCTCCATCAATATGTTTTTTTTGAAAGCGCGCTTTTTACGCTTACTCCGTTTAGTGCACCAAGCTTGCCTGTTAAGCTTCCTATCTCATCGGTAGTTCCGTCCACTACAATCGAAATTACATTTACATCTCGGCCGTTAGGGTGGGGGATTCCCATTCTTCCGGATATCACACCGGCATGAACATGCAGGATATCATTTATCTTGTCGACTTGCTTGGAATCCTCGATAACTATTCCGACCACTCCGATTCTATTGTTCATTATTTACGCCTCCTTTTCCCAAATCATCTTGGCTAGGGGGAAAGGCTCTAGAGCTCTGTCAAGTATTCCATGAACATAAGCGATCAATACCCCGTAATTAACTATAGGAACGTCAAATCCATCTGCCGAATCAATTCTGTGTCCCATGGCCCTGTAGTTTAGCATACAGCCTCCGCAATGAACGATCAGAGCATAATCTTTCACATCTTTAGTAAATTCAACTCCGGATACATGATGAAACTCAAGGTTTTTCCCAGTTATTTGCCTTAACCACCTTGGTATCTTTACAGTGCCTATATCATCAGTCTGTCTATGATGCGTGCATCCTTCTGCGATCAATATCTTGTCACCATCTTTTAGATCGTCTATCTTTCTTGCTCCCTTGACCAAGATATTTAAATCGCCTTTGTGCCTTGCAAACAATATTGAAAATGATGTCATCAGAATATCATCAGGAGTATCAGCGCTAACTTTCAAAAACGCCTGTGAATCTGTTACCACCATTTTAGGTTTTGTGCCCAGCTTATTAAGGGTATCTCTAAGCTCGTGCTCTTTTGTAACTATGGCCATTGCATCACTTTCTAAAATATCACGTATCGTCTGTTGCTGCGGCAGGATGAGCCTTCCTTTAGGAGCTGCCTTATCAATAGGAGTTACCAAAACGATAAAATCCCCCGGAGATATGAGATCGCCAATTATCTTAAACTTGTCTTCATCTTCAGGCGCCAGCTTCCCGATATGATTTTTCAGCTCTTCAATCCCTTGCTTTTTTAGTGCAGATACACTCTGTAGGGACATTCCAATCATTTTTTCAATATTTTTTTTAATTGAGGAATTGTCCTCTACAAGATCATTTTTATTCAGTACAGCAACTACAGGTATATTTTTATTTTTGATTTTCTTCACTAGTTCTGCTTCAAATGAAAAATCTGAATCCGCGCTGCATTCAAAAACCACCACTGCAATATCTGTTTTGTTAAGCACTTCCAGTGTCTTTTCTTCTCTTAATATCCCAAGTTCTCCTTCATCACAAAGCCCTGCTGTATCTATCATGGTTACAGGTCCTATTGGCAAAAGCTCCATGGATTTGTAGACCGGGTCCGTAGTAGTTCCTCTCACATCCGATACTATCGCCAGCTTTTGATTGGTCACTGCATTTATAAGGCTTGATTTACCTGCATTTGTCTTGCCGAAAAACGCTATGTGAACACGATTTGCCTTTGGCGTGCTGTTTAAGCTCATCTTTTGCTCCTTCCCGGATTAGTTATCCTATATCCGTCAAATAATCTTTCTGATTCTTTTTCAGTAATTATGCCCTTGTCCACTATATAGTCTTTTATGGAAACATCTGCTTCAAAAGCCTTTATGGCTATTTCAGCAGACTTTTCATATCCTAATTCATCAATCAATACTGCTGACAGGGAAGTAGACCTTTCCAAGTGCTCCCTGCATTTTTTTTCATTTGCCTCTATGGTTCTGATACAAAGCTTGTCGAATTTTTCTACTGCATTTATCAAGAGTTCAAAAGATTCCAGTATAGAATTGGCTATCAGCGGCGAAAATGCGTTAAGCTCCAACTGACCTGCACTTGCCGCCATAGTTATAGAATAATCGTTTGAAATCACTTTGTATGCTGCCTGACAAACCATCTCGCAGATTACAGGATTTACTTTGCCCGGCATGATTGTAGAACCTTGCTGCATGGATTTTAGCTTTATTTCTCCAAAACCGCCTTTTGGCCCTGAAGCCATCAGCCTGAGATCATTTGATATCTTAATCAAGTTGGTGGAACAAGCTTTCAATAACCCGGAAGCTTCAACAAATACATCCATATTCTGAGTCGTATCAACTAAAAGATCGCTTCTAGATAGTCCTAAGCCAGTTTCCTTTTTTATCTCTTCAGTTATTCGGTAAATATATTCTAAAGAAGCATTAAGTCCTGTACCTATTGCCGTTCCTCCCAGATTTGTCTCTCTGAGTCTTTCTTCAACTTTGTATATTCTCCATCTATCTCGAGAGATAGCCCTTGCATAGGCTCCAAATTCCTGGCCTAAGGTTATTGGCAAAGCATCCATAAGCTGAGTTCTGCCCAGCTTTAATACCGAGGCAAACTCCTCTTCTTTTTTTTGAAGGGTTGATTGCATATGTGCCAAACGATCGGCTAAGGATCTGGTTTTTTCTATACATGCAATCCTCATGGCAGTAGGAAATACGTCATTTGTGCTTTGACTTAAATTCACGTCATCTAGGGGATTAATTAAAGCGTAGTCTCCTTTTGTTCCTCCAAGATTTTCTATAGCAGCATTTGCTATAACTTCATTCACATTCATATTCAGAGAGGTGCCGGCACCTCCTTGCAGGGGATGAATTATGAACTCTTTGTCCAGTTCACCTGTTAGTATTCTTTCGCAAGCGCCGATTATGGCCTTTGCCTTTTTTTCATTAATATGACCTAGGACCATATTGACATTTGCAGCGGCTTTTTTGATTTTTACCATGCTGCGTATCAAGGATATATCGCACTTGTCATCAGTCAAATCAAAGTTTTCATGAGCCCTGAAAGAATTTATTCCGTAATAAGCATTTTGGTCGATCTTTAATTCTCCGATAGAATCTTTTTCTATTCGATAATCTTTCATTTATCCAACATCCCTTTTAAATTTGTCGAAACAAAAAATAAAGCCTCGTTTCAACTGAAACAAGGCATAAAAATACAAATATATACAAACCCTTCTGGTTTAAGTCAGGTTTTTGCATCTTGATATTTTTTATTATCCTTGCTCTCAGAATTTATCCTTGAGTTTAGACATCGTTATATTATTAACTATTAGGATATACTCTTTTCGTTAACATGTCAAGATATTTTGTTTGACTGGATATTTTATAGATGATATAATCATAAACAGTCATATTAATTCATTAACAGTCATACTTTTGAAGGGAAGTAAATATGTTTACCGAAGAACGTCAATATGAGATATTAAAAAAACTTAAAATTGAAAAGAGAATAAGCGTAAATGATATCACTGTTATATTTGGAGTGTCTGAGTCTACTGCAAGGCGAGATCTACAAGAAATGGAAAGCAAAGGACTATTGTCTAGAACTCACGGAGGAGCAGTGTTATCGATAAAGACAGGGTATGAAGCAGGCATAACGGAAAAAGCATCAGCAAATTCTGAAAACAAAAAATCGATTGGAAGACTCGCAGCAGGGTATATTCATAACGATGAGACTTTGTTTTTGGACTCAGGATCTACAACACTTGAAATTGCTAGGGCTGTCCAGGATAAACAGGTATGCATCATTACAAATTCTATTCAGATAGCTTGGGAATTATCTTTTTCAGAAACAGTGTCTTTGGTGATGATTGGGGGAGAGCTTCGCAAGAGCACCAGAAGCCTTACAGGATCAATGAGCCAAGAGGATATAACCAAGCTGCACGTAGACAAGGCATTTATAGGAGCAAATGGAATCGACCTTATTGCCGGCTTTACCACTCCAAACATGGGGGAGGGAAAAATCAAAGAACTTATGCTTCGCAATTCTAAAAGCAAGTTTTTGGTTGCAGATTCTGACAAATTCGATCAAGTCTACGGATACGCGTTTGCTTCATTAAAAACAGCCGACTACCTACTGACCGATAATAAAATCAGTAAAGACTTACTAATAAAGTATAAAGATGCCGGATGCAATATAATAACAGAAAACAGGGAGTGTTGAAAATGATAATAACTGTAACATTAAACCCGGCTGTAGACCACAGCATAGAAATCGATGGATTCAAGCCCGGTTCAGTAAACAAGGCTTCAAAGACCTATAAAAAAGCCGGTGGAAAGGGAATTAACGTGTCAAAAACCATAAGCTATGCCGGTGGCAAGACAACAGCTACCGGATTTTTAGGAGGTAAAACCGGAGAGTGGATAGCAAGCGAAATTCAAAATGCTGATATTATCGACAAATTCATTATTACCGATAAAGACACAAGAACAAATATAAAAATAGTAGATATATCTAATGAAGAAGTAACAGATATAAATGAAAAAGGAGCGACACTCGAGCATAAATATTTAGATACTTTGGAATCAAGTCTTTATTCTATGATAAATGCAGAAGACATAGTCGTGCTATCCGGAAGCTTGCCGGGAGGCATGTCTGAAGATGTGTACGAAAAAATGATATTAAAAAGCAATGAAAAAGGTGCCAAGGTCGTACTGGATGCGACACAAGAAGCGCTTAGGCTTGCACTGACCACAAGACCGTTTATGATAAAGCCCAATATCCATGAATTAGAAGAGATATTTGAAAACCCTTTAGATTCAATCGAAAGCATAAAAGAAGCTTGCCTTAAGTTCATAGAAAGCGGAGTTGAGGTAGTTCTTTTATCCATGGGCGGAGACGGAGCTTTATTGGTGACTAGGGATTTTATAAAGAAAATAGATGGAATCAAGGTGAAGGTGAAAAATACAGTGGGTGCCGGGGACTCGATGGTAGGTTCCTTCGTATTTAGATACGAACAAACCAAAGATCTCGAAGAAGCTTTTAAATACGCCGTGGCCACTGCTACAGTTCATGTAGAAGAAGGAACTACTTTAGATAAGCAAAAGATGATAAAAGGTTACTTAGATCAAATTTCCGTTTACTCGGTCTAATTGATTGATAGGCAAACTGAAATATGGTAAAATAAAATTGATTAAAAAGAACTTTTAATCAAGATATTTAAATGAGGTGGGTGATTTAAATGCTTAAAATGTGCGTATTGGACGAGAGTAAAATTTGCGACGATTGTGGAAAATGCAAATTATGCGATCTTGATGAAATGAAAATATGCGATGACTGCATGGATTGCCTCATTGGAACAGATGAAGATTATATGTTCGTTGAAATAGACGGTCTGCCCGATATTGACGATACTATGGAATTTGAAAATGAAAAGAAACATAAGTTTGAAAAATGGATGCATGAAGATTAAAATCAGCCTGATGTTATTTATAAGTAACATCAGGCTGATTTTATTAGAAAATAGCAGAATATCTCTTAACTGTCATCCCTTAATTTTATCATTTTAGCCGCTTTACGCCTCTGTTCATCGCTTATCTCAGCATAATGCTTCTTTGTGGTATTTACATCCTTGTGTCCCAGTACATCGGCTACCAAATATATATCGCCGCTTTCCCTGTACAGGTTGGTTCCAAAAGTACTTCTGAGTTTGTGTGGAGAAATATTTTTTAAAGGCGCTATTACCTCCGTATACTTTTTTATGAGCTTTTGAACTGCGCTTACACCAATTCTTTTTCTCTGCAAGGACAAAAACATGGCGCTTTCATGGCCGGGGTAGGGGGTAATCGAATTTCTGATCTCTAGATAATTCAGGAGCACTCTTGCCACTTCATCGCTGAAATACAAGACTACCTGATTTCCACCTTTTCGGGTTATCACAAAGCTGTTGTTGTTAAAATCGAAGTGATTGACGTCAAGGCCAACAAACTCGCTTACCCGTATTCCTGTCCCTAACAGCAGGGTGATCATTGCCATGTCCCGCTCCTTGTTGATTTGATGGTATTTCTTTTGATCTTTGGTTAACTCATGTGCATTTTCTATAAGATCCAAAAGCTTGGCAACTTCATCTACTTCAAGGCGCACAATAGGTTTTTCGCGAATTTTAGGTATGTCTACTAGTAACGCCGGATTTTTTTTAATCATCTCTTTTTTATAAAAATATTTATAGAAAGTTCTCAGTGTAGATAGCTTCCGAGCTTTTCCCGTGTTGCTGTTAGTATAGGTTACGAATTCATCTTTATTCTTATAGTGGGGAAGAGAATAAAAAGATAAATACTCCAAGTATTTTTCAATTTGTACAGGAGAGAGATTTTCAACTTCTTCGATTGTGATATCCTTCATAGTTTTCTTTTCGCCGGGATTAAATACTTCTTCAGTCAAGTAATGATAGAAGCTGCGAAGATCAAATGCATAAGCTATCCTAGTCTTGATAGACGTGGTAGGCTCAACGCCTCGAAAAAACGTCTCGCAAAATACCGGCATTTGATTGACAAGTTCTCTAAGTTTTAATGTAAGACGCATATTTTCTTCTTTTATAAAAGTTTCTTTTTTATCGGACATTGGGAACAGATCCTTTCAGATAGATTATCGTTGATTCAATACTATCATAACTTTCCGTTAAACACAAGTTTAAGGTACAATAAGCAAAAACATGCACATATTCCGATTAGTATTTCAAACAATTTATTGAATTGATACTACTAATTGGAATATGTATATGGCGCAGCCATGATGAAAACTTTTATGAAATAAAAGTTTGAATACATTTCTTTGCTTTACATTATCCAATAGATAGAATGCATGAGAACTTTTTTAAAGTTCGAATACTCTTTCTATGTAATCTATTGATACTACAAAAGTTTTAATATACCCTTTGCTTATTTGTATTTAAGAATTAAATATCCGGCGAAGACCTCTCATGGGTACTTGCTTGAATCCTTCTTTTCCCTTCTTTTTTAACTATATGTTGTCGGTCTTTTTATTTCACAGGTACTTGGATAATGCCTGCTCAAAAAAAAACGCTTAAATCGCAAATATGAGCTCCATTTTTTTGGAGTTATTTCTTTTTAAGTTTCTCAAGATCTAAATATACCAGATCATCTAAATTATCTTTATTTTCTTTATTAATATATTTTTCAAGAGATAAAGCTCTTTTATAACCCAGATATTTTTGAATTTCTTCAGGTGTTAAATTGCTTTCGATCAACCTTAGTATGGATGTATTTCGGATGCTCTTTGACGTCACGTTATCTTTAATTTCTGAATCTTCTCTTAAATTCTTGATTATATGCTGTATGGTCCTTACGCTGATTTTATCGTTTTTTTGACTTGCAAAGAGGTATTCTGACTCAATTTTATGTCTTTCAGAATCTATATAATCGTCAATGGCTCTTTTGCATTCCTTATTGAGCTTTATAGTTTTTTTCGGTGTTATAAGAACAGATCCATTGTAATCAGAAATTTTAATTTCTGATATTTCCGAGGCTTTTAGAGCACAGTTTGATATCAACATCAAGATAGCAATATCTCTGTATTTGTTTCTATACCTGATTTTTTCAAAAAGCTTCTCCATTATATCTTCATTATGGTAAATAGGCTTGCTGTATGCTGTTTTATATCGTTCTACTCCTTCTACTGGATTTTTAGAATTTATAAAGTCTATATATATCAAGTATTCGAAAAAAGATCTAAGAGACGTCAGTCTTCTGTTGCTTGTTATATCGCGTTTGTTTTCTACATGTTTGATGTGATACGCAAATGCATATATATCCTGAGTTTGAACACTTTTTATCAATGAAGAAGCATCAAATGAATTTAAATCTTCCGAATCCTGATTATATCTTTGAAATAAAAAAACAATAAATTTTCTCACATCGTAGATATATGATTTGACTGTTTTATCCGCCAATTTTAAATTGTTTTTTAAATGGGAAGCATAGCCTTCAATTATAACTGAAATCTCATTCATTTTGACTTTTCCTTTCTAATTGATATCTCCAGCATTAATTGCGCGTATTTATAAATATGCGCAATTAATGCTGGTTTTATTATATCATAGTTTTTATATAAATTTCAAATGAATTTTCATATTACATATTGACTTATATCTGTTTAACCCGTATAATAATACTTGTCTCATTTATAGGGGTATAGCTCAGTTGGTAGAGCAGTGGTCTCCAAAACCACGTGCCGAGGGTTCAAGTCCTTCTACCCCTGCCAAATCAATATCTATGAAGATGATTAGTGACAATCATCTTCTTTTTTTATATAAAATTTTATATAAAAGATCAGCACCCTAGTAAACTGTGCTGATCTCTTATTCTGATTATAACTTTATACTAATTTTAAAAACTTATCTATACGTTGACTTCTCCTTTTTCTCCAAGCAAATCTGCATTTGCTTCAAGAATAGGTTTTATGTGCTTTTCATAAAGCTCTACTACCTGTTCCGGCGCACGGCCAATATACTTTTTAGCATCCAACAGGCTATCTAAATCTTCTTCGTTTAGTTTAAAAGCAGAATCGTTCTTGATTCGATCTATTAGGTCATTTTCCTTGCCTTCTACTTTGACCATCTTTCCCGCTTCCATTGAATGAACTCTGATTCTTTCATGGAGTTCTTGTCGGTCTCCGCCTTTTTTGACTCCCTGCATTATTATATTTTCGGTAGCCATAAAAGGAAGCTCCTTTTCAATCCTTTGCTGGATTACCTTATCATAAACTACCATGCCTTCTGTTACATTCAAGCAGATATTTAAGATTGCATCTACTGCAAGAAAAGATTCCGGTATAGCTATCCTCTTGTTTGCCGAGTCATCGAGAGTCCTCTCAAACCATTGAGTAGAAGCAGTTATTGCAGGATTAAGAGCTGAAATAACTACATATCTTGCCAAAGCCCCTATCCTTTCGGCTCTCATAGGATTTCTTTTATATGCCATTGCGGAAGATCCAATTTGTTTTTTCTCAAAAGGTTCTTCTATTTCCTTTAGGTGCTGAAGAAGCCTCATATCATTGCTGAACTTGTAAAGGGACTGTGCCACGCTGCTTAATGCATTGCAAACCCTTGAATCGAATTTTCGGGGGTATGTCTGTCCCGTAACTGCATAACTTGCCTTAAACCCCATTTCTTTCGCTATAAACTCGTCCAGTCTCTTAATCTTTTCGTGGTCGCCTTCAAAAAGTTCCATAAAGCTTGCCTGTGTTCCTGTTGTGCCTTTTACTCCTCTAAGCTTGACAGTATCCAAAACAAAGTCGATTTCTTCAAGATCCATCAAAAGATCCTGAATCCAAAGACTTGCTCTCTTTCCTACTGTAGTCAGTTGCGCCGGCTGAAAGTGAGTAAATCCTAAAGTAGGAAGATCTTTATACTCCAGTGCGAATTTTGACAATTTATCGATGCAATTTATAAGTTTTTTCCTTATGCTCATAAGACCTTGCGTGTAAACTATAACATCTGTATTGTCGCCAACATAAGCACTGGTAGCGCCTAAGTGGATTATAGCCCTTGCCTTGGGACATTGATCGCCATAAGCGTGAACGTGTGCCATGACATCGTGTCTAAGTTCTTTTTCGTACTTGTTTGCCTCTTCATAATCTATTTTATCTACATTTTCTTCTAATTCTTTAATCTGTTCATCAGTGATGTTCAGACCCAATTCTTTTTCGCCCTTGGCTAACGCGACCCATAGTTTTCTCCATGTACCAAATTTATTGTCATGAGAAAAAATGAAGCTCATCTCTTTCGATGCATATCTTTCAATAAGTGGACTGATATATTCATTTGTTACCAAATCACTCTACCTCCTTAATAAATTTTTCTATCCGGTCAAGCCCTTTTTTGATCTCTTCCATGCTTGTAGCATAGGAAATCCTAACAAATTTATCTGCCCCAAAAGCTATGCCCGGTACTAGAGCTACTTTTTCATTATCTAATATCAGGTTTGCAAAGTCCATAGACCCCTTTATCTCGGAACCTTTATATTTTTTACCGAACAACCATGAAACATTTATGAATACGTAAAACGCTCCCTTTGGATATATGTAGCTAAGCTCTTCAATTTTATCAAGTCTTTCTATACAGTACTTTCTTCTCTTATCATATTCAGAAAGCATTCCGTCTAAAACACACTCAGGGCATTTTAGGGCAGCTATTCCTGCATATTGGGTAATAGAAGATGGGTGGGAAACCGCATGACCTTGAATTGTTCCCATGGCCTTTGCAACTTCCGAATTTGCAGCAGTATATCCAAGTCGCCATCCTGTCATGGCATGTGATTTAGACATGCCGTTAACAAGTATAGTCAAATTTTTAATATCTTGATTCAATGACGCTATGCTTATGTGTTCATCTCCATCATATATCAATTTTTCATATATTTCATCAGATACCACGTAAATCTGATGTTTTACTGCTATATCTGCTATTACTTGCAATTCATCTTTTGTGTATATAGCTCCTACAGGATTTGACGGAGAATTCAAATATACCGCTTTTGTCCTTTCAGTAATGCTGTTTTCAAATATCTCTCCTGTTAATTTAAAGTCATCTTCTTCTTTCGTTTCTGCAAAAATCGGAATCCCGCCGGCTATTCTTACAATTTCAGGATAGCTCACCCAATAAGGAACAGGGACTATTACTTCGTCGCCTTCATTTAAGATGCTTTGGAAGGCCGTGGAAAGGCTATGCTTTGCTCCGCTATTTACAAGCACCTGATCAGGTGAATATGATAGACCGTTGTCTTTTTTTAGCTTTTCACAAATCAGCTCTCTTAGCTCCAAGACTCCGGTTGCGGGAGTATACTTTGTGTGACCGTCCCTGATTGCTTTAATTGCAGCCTCTTTTATAAAGTCAGGGGTGTCAAAATCAGGCTCACCTGCTCCAAATCCTACTACATCTTCCCCCGATTTAACCATTTCTTTCGCTTTTGCCGTTATTGCCAAGGTTATAGAAGGTTTTGTCTCTGCCACTCTGTCTGATATCATACTTTTCATTATTTTCCCTCCGGATTTATTGTATTATATTTAACTTTTAAAAAAAAATTATGTATTTCTTCAACATATGAATATGATAATTTTTCTGAACCGATTTGACTTTTTTTTAATGAATCACCTTGATGAAAATCCGATCCACCTGTTATAAGAAGACTTCTATCCTTACAGATGCCGTAATATTTAAGTTTGTCTTTTTGAGTGTGCTTGGGATGATATACTTCAAAACCGTCGAAATCTTCATCTACAAGTCTTTCAATCACTTTTTCATCTTTAATCAAGCCCGGATGAGCCAAAATCGCCGCTCCGCTTAAAGAATGTATTATCCGGATGCACTCATAAACTGTTAGCTTTTCCTTTGGAACATAACATGGTCTTCCCGGTATAAGGTATTTAGTAAATGCTTCTTCAAAATTATCTACGAAGCGCTGCCTTATAAGCTCTCTTGCAAAATGTGGTCTGCCTATGCTTTCATTTTCTTTAACGATTTTATCTACGGATATATCTATTCCTATTTCTTTAAATTTTTCGCCGATTTTATAAGCTCTATCAACTCTTTTTTGCCTTAAATGTATCAAGACTTTTTCCAATTGCGATAGATCTTCATCACTAAAATAACCCAAGACATGGATGTCATGCCCCTCAAAGTCGCAACTAAATTCAATCCCCGGAACTACCTCAATGCCATAATAATCCGATAACTTTAAGGCTTCCAACGAACCATTTAAAGTGTCGTGATCTGTAATGGAAATAGCTTTTAAATTTCTTAACCTTGCTTTTTGCATTATCTTATCAGGTGGCAAAACGCCGTCGGAATAAGATGAATGTATATGTAAATCTGCATATTTATTCATAGGTTTCCCCTTTTAAAATCTTTAAATATTATAGCACATGTGCAGTTTATACAGAAGTTTTTTCTCATTAATAACCAAAGCTATCTTTTCAATTTAATCGTATATCCTTATAAAATTAAATAATTCCTTGCATTTTCCCGACTCATCGATGTCTGCTACCAAAGCATTGATTTGAACTGTGCCGGTTGCAATTTCATACTTGCCTGGCCTTTTGGAAAGGAATCCTCTTAAAATGATTTCTTTTTTAACGCCTATAACCCCATTTAAAGGTCCTGTCATTCCTACATCAGTAATATAACCTGTGTAATCGTCAATAATCCTACTATCAGCAGTTTGAACATGAGTATGTGTCCCGAAAATCAAAGATATTCTCTTTGAACAATAGTAACCCATGGAAATTTTTTCTGCAGTAGCTTCGGCGTGAAAGTCTAATATCTTTATATTCACATCTGATGGTATATTTGAAAGAATCTCGTCTATTTTTTTAAAAGGACAGTCTAGCGCCTTTAGATAAACTAATCCCGATGTATTTATCACCGCAACCTTTATTCCATTTTTTTCTTTTATAACATATCCATTTCCCGGGCATGGTTCAGGGTAATTTGCAGGTCTTATTATCCAGTCGTAATTGTCTATATACATTTCGGTCTCTTTTTTGTCCCACACATGATTGCCTGTCGTGATTACATCGACACCACATTCTGATATGTCAATGGCATTTTTTTCTGTTATGCCCAGCCCTGACGATGCATTTTCTCCATTTGCTATTGTGAAGTCTATATCAAATTCAACCTGAAGGTTTTTCAAGTAATCTTTTACTGCATTTCTTCCAGGCCTTCCAACTATATCTCCAAGTATTAAGAACCTCATTTGCCAGCATCCTCTTTCCTGTTTTTCATTATAATACAGTATAGCATATACTCTTGTATGATAACTCATCTTCCATACAAAAAAAAGGAGATAAAATCTCCTTATTTTGCATATTCAATCGTTCTAGTCTCTCTTATAACGTTGACTTTGATTTGTCCCGGATAATCCATTTCTTCTTGGATTTTCGCAGCTATCTCTTTTGCAACGTGTATCATTTCGACATCGTCGATTCTATCAGGTTTAACCATGATCCTTACTTCTCTTCCGGCTTGAATAGCAAAAGTTTTCTCTATACCATCGAATGAATTTGCAATCTCTTCAAGTTTTTCCAGTCGTTTTATGTAAGAAACCAAAGTCTCTCTTCTTGCTCCAGGTCTAGCCGCAGAAATTGCATCTGCCGCTTGCACCAATACAGCTTCAATAGATTTCGCCTCGATGTCACCATGATGTGCTTCCACAGCATGGATTACTTGCGCGGATTCTTTGTATTTTTTTAGAAGATCCACTCCGATATCTATGTGCGGTCCTTCGACTTCGTGATCAACTGCCTTGCCTATATCATGAAGCAAGCCTGCTCTTTTAGCAATTTTAGAATTAACCCCAAGCTCGTCAGCCATAATACCTGCAAGATGAGCAACTTCTATGGAATGCTTCAAAACATTTTGACCATAGCTAGTTCTAAATTTAAGTCTTCCAAGAAGCTTGATAACTTCTGGATGAAGTCCGTGAATTCCCGTATCAAAGCTTGCCTGTTCTCCGTCTTCTTTGATTTTTTGATTGACTTCTTTTTTAGCTTTTTCAACCATCTCTTCAATTCTTGCTGGATGTATCCTACCGTCTATAATAAGTTTTTCAAGCGCAACGCGCGCGACTTCTCTTCTTATAGGATCGAATCCCGAAAGGATAACTGCTTCCGGCGTATCATCTATGATAAGATCTATCCCGGTAAGGGTTTCAAGGGTTCTGATGTTTCTTCCCTCACGTCCTATAATTCTACCCTTCATTTCATCGTTTGGAAGGTTTACAACAGAAACTGTAGTCTCAGCCACATGGTCAGCAGCACACTTTTGTATAGCATAAGAAAGAATTTCCTTTGCTTTTTTATCCGCTTCCTCTTTTGCAGAGCTTTCAATCTGTTTTATCAATAGAGCAGATTCTCTCTTGATTTTCTTTTCCACGTCATTTAGAAGTATTTGTTTTGCCTCGTCAAATGTAAGTCCTGATATTCTTTCAAGTTCTGCAATTTCTCTTTCGATCATTGCATTTAATTCCGACTCTTTATTTTTCAGGTCATTTAATTTATTTGCGATGCTTTCTTCCTTGCTTTGAATTTGTTCACTTCTTTTATCGATACTCTCTTCCCTTTGTATCAATCTTCGTTCCAACCGTTGAATTTCGTTTCTTCTTTCTCGGTTTTCTTTTTCTACTTCCATCCTGATATTGTGTGCTTCTTCTTTTGCATTGAAAAGCATCTCTTTTTTTTGCGAGTCCGCATCTTTAATAGCGTCTTCTACAATTCTCTTTGCAGTTTCTTCAGCGCTGGAAATTTTGCCTTCAGCGATATTTTTTCTATAGAAATAACCTGCAACAAAAGCGATCAATGTGAAACCAACAATAACAGGTAAGATGTAATTGCCTAATGCCTCGATCATATTGTCTACACCTCCTTTATTATGTTATTGACAAAAAAATAAAACTGTTTCACTTTTTCGATGGTATTTCCAAAATCATTTATGGACAGGTTTAAATTAACCTGTAGATAACAATTTAATTTTATACTTTTTCGAAACCTCTGTCAAGCTGATTGACATTACATGTAATTCCATATATGCAAAGAACAGGCTTCGAGCCTGTTCTTTGTGCAAAAACTTATTCTTCTATAGTTTCTTTATCTTCTTTCTTAACAAGATTAAAATGTTGCCTTATCTTAAGCTCGATCTCATTGCATATATCAGGATTTTCTTTAAGAAACTGCTTTGCATTTTCTCTTCCTTGACCAAGTTTTTCATTGTTGTAGGAATACCAAGCTCCTGATTTATTTACTATGTCTACTGAACTTCCTACGTCCAATAAATCTCCCTCTTTGGATATTCCCTGACCATACATAATATCAAACTCGGCAATTTTAAATGGAGGAGCTAATTTGTTTTTTACGACTTTTACCCTAGTTCGATTGCCTATCATATCCTGTCCTTGCTTTAGCGTATCTATTTTCCGTACATCCAGCCTTATGGAAGAATAGAATTTTAAGGCTCTTCCACCCGAAGTAGTCTCCGGATTTCCAAACATTATGCCAACTTTTTCACGCAGCTGATTTATAAAAACCGCAGTAGTTTTAGATTTGTTTATAGATCCTGTAAGCTTCCTAAGAGCTTGAGACATCAGCCTTGCTTGAAGCCCTACGTGGGCATCTCCCATTTCTCCCTCAATTTCGGCTCTTGGAACCAGAGCGGCTACCGAGTCCACTACAACTATATCGACAGCGCCGCTTCGAACTAATGCCTCGCATATCTCAAGAGCCTGCTCTCCGGTATCCGGCTGAGAAACGATTAAATTTTCTATATCGACTCCTAGCGCTTTTGCATAAATAGGATCCAGCGCATGCTCTGCATCGATAAAAGCTGCATTCCCTCCATTTTTTTGCGCCTGTGCTATAACGTGAAGTGCTACCGTCGTCTTTCCTGAAGATTCCGGACCATATATTTCCACCACTCTTCCTCTGGGAAGTCCTCCTATCCCGAGTGCGATATCCAAACCAATCGAAGTCGTAGATATAGCTGCTATATTTTGATTTGCAGACTGCTCTCCCAACTTCATCACAGAACCTTTTCCAAATTGCTTTTCAATCTGTGTTAGTGCCATTTGAAGTGCCTTGTCTTTTTCCATCATGTTATCCCGAATTATCGGTTCACATCCTTTCGCCGATTGATAGAACACTTGTTCTGTTTTAAATTATATATTAACGACTTATCAAAAGTCAATTGTTTTTAGACATATTCATAAATTGACTAATTGTTTTCTTATCAAGTTCAAGGCAATATTTGCGGTTTTAAGCTGCACTCTTTGCCTATTGCCGCTTATATTGTATTTTTCCACTTGTATGACGTCTCCATATGCTATGCCAACATAAACTAGACCCACAGGCTTGTCTTCAGTTCCACCGGTAGGACCTGCTATGCCCGTAGTGGCTATTGCCATGTCCGTATTATTGTTTTCAAGCAATCCTCTAAGCATTTCCTCAGCACACTCTTTGCTTACCGCTCCATATTTTTCTAATGTGCTTTTTTTAACCCCCAGATACTTTTCTTTAGAATCATTCGAGTAACAGACTATAGCGCTGTGGAGACATTTTGAAATTCCTGAAGTTTCTGTCAATCTACTTGTGATAAGCCCTCCTGTACATGATTCGGCAAGTGAAATAGTCGTATTTGTATCAATTAGAAGCCTTGCGACAAGATTATTAAGCGAGATATCTTCCCGTGCATATATATTGTCTTTTAACCTATCTGTTATGATGCTATCCATTTCATCCAATAGCTTTTTAGCCTTATCTTCAGTTTTAGCATTAGCAGTAACTCTCAACAATACTTCATCCGGCTTTGCATATGTTGCTATTGTCGGATTTGTCTGTTTGTCAATGATATCTATAAGCATATCTTCCAATGCCGATTCTCCTATTCCCGAAACCTTGTAGTAATTGGAATAAAACTTATCCGGACTTTTTCCATGCAGATAAATCATTACAAAGTCCCTAAACATGGGAATAAGTTCTCTAGGTGGACCTGGCAGCATTATGATTGTTTTTTCATCGCTTTCTATCAATACTCCAGGAGCAGTTCCATTTTCATTTGGTATTATATGAGCTCCTACAGGCATATACGCTTGCTTTAAGTTGTTTTGAGTCATTTTTGAAGCTATCTTGTTGAAAAAAGACATCATCTTGTCATAGCTTTCAGTATGCATTTCCATTTCAAGGCCTAACAATTTTGCTACAGTTTCCTTAGTGAGATCGTCCTGGGTAGGACCCAATCCTCCTGTTAATATGATGAGGTCGCTTCTTTTTATAGAATCTTTCAAGACGCTCATCAGCCTATCGGGATTGTCTCCCACAGTAGTTTGAAAATATACGCTGATTCCCGCAGATGAAAGTTCTTTTGCTATGAACTGGGCATTGGTGTTTAATATGTCTCCAATCAAGATTTCTGTTCCTACATTTATAATTTCACCTTTCATTGGTCACCTCTTAGGATAGTTGTTTAAAAACTTCTTTATTTAATCTAAAATAGTCTGCTCCTGAAATAATTGTAAATGCAACCGCTAGGTACATGGCAATATCGCTAAAGGGAAAACCAACGATACTAAACGGATAATTATCAAACAACATGCTTACAATCGCTATCATCTGTGTTATTGTTTTGATTTTTCCCCACCAGCTGGCAGCAATTACTATTCCATCAGAAGCTGCAAGGACTCTCAAGCCTGTGACAGCAAATTCTCTGGCTATTATGATTATAGCCACCCACGAGGAAATATGACCGGTTTCCACCAAACATATCAAAGCAGATGAAACGAGCAATTTATCCGCAAGAGGATCCATGAATTTGCCAAAAACAGTTATTAAATTGTATTTCCTCGCTATATAGCCATCTAACGTATCCGTAAATGATGCTACCACAAAAATCACCGCACCTATAATCTGTCCGTACTTCATATCTGATAAAAAGAAAAATATAAAAAACGGAATCATGATCATCCTTAGTATTGTTAATCTATTAGGCAGATTCATCGCTCAACACTCCCATCAAATCAAATTCTGATGCACTTTCGACTTTTACTTTTATTATAGATCCAAGCTCTATTTCTTTATCTGCGCTAATGTAAATCATTCCGTCTATCTCCGGAGCATCCATCCATGTCCGTCCGCTGTAGCCTTCCTCCGTCTTATCCTCTACAATAGCCTCTACGATGCTACCTACATGTGATGACATCTTTGATTCTGATATAGGCCTTTGCGCCTCCATTGCTGAGAACTGTCTGTATCCTTTAGTCTCTGAATCAATTTGATCTGCCATCTTTGCCGCTGGAGTCCCTTCCTCCTTTGAGTAGTCAAAAACTCCAAGTTTGTCGATTTTCAGCTTTTTTATCGATTCCAGCATCCCTAGATGGTCTTTTTCCGTTTCTCCCGGAAAACCTGCAATCATTGTCGATCTTATGATAATATCTGGAATTTCGCTTCTTAACTTTTCAAATAAATTAAATATATTTTCTTTATCTGTTCTTCTTGCCATTTTCTTAAGTATTGAATCTTCTGTATGCTGAATAGGAATATCCAAATAGTGAAGTACATGTTTTGATTTTTTTATGGTTCCTATGAGTTGATCGTCGATATTTTCCGGGTAAGCGTACATTACTCTTATCCATCTCAGTCCTTTTATTTCATCAAGTTCTCTTAAAAGATTTGAAAGCATCCTCTTGCCATATAAATCCATCCCATACATAGTAGTATCTTGAGCTATCAGAATCAATTCCTTGACGCCCTTTTTTACCAAGGTTTCAGCTTCTGCAACTATACTTTCGATTTTTCTGCTCCTGTATTTGCCTCTAAGCTTGGGTATGATGCAGTAAGTACAATGATTATCACACCCTTCGGCTATCTTGATATACGCTGTGTGGGAAGCAGTGCTTACGAATCTTGGCAAATCCTCATTAAAATCTGCATTTATATTGCCAAAAGAAGTCACCTTTTCTCCTGTTCGCTGTATTTTTTTTATAACTTCAACTATCTTTTCATAATCGCCTGTACCTATGACGCTGTCAAGTTCAGGAATTTCTCTCATGAGTTCCTCATGATACCTTTCGCTTAAACATCCTGCAGCAATCAACCCTTTAAGGGTACCGGATCTTTTGAGTTCTGCCATCTCCAAAATCATGTCGATAGACTCTTCTTTTGCTGATTCGATAAAACCACATGTATTTATTATGATAAAGTCTGCATCTTTGCTATCTTGTGTTATTTCATAAGAATTCTGGTCTAAAAGTCCCAGCATTATTTCTGAATCTACGAGGTTTTTAGAGCATCCCAATGAAACCATGGCTATTTTAGTCGTCATTTTATCACCTTTTCTATTCTTGATGGTTCTCTTGCGAAAACTCCCCTTTATCGATTAAAACTTTGCGTGGCTTGCTGCCGTCAGGCCCTGAAATTATGCCTCTTTCTTCCATTTCATCAATTATTCGCCCTGCTCTTGAATAGCCCAAGCGAAGCTTCCTTTGAAGCTGTGATGTAGATATAGAACCATTTTCCACGGCCAACTCAATGGCTTTAGGCAGCATTTCGTCTTCAAAATCCTCATCGATTGGATTTTTAACTTCTTTTATTTCTTCAATTACCTCTTCTCTGTACTGAGGCTCTGAGTCTCTCTTGACGTAATCTACGACTTTTTCCACTTCTTTATCAGATATAAAGGTTCCTTGAAGCCTGATAGGCTTTGGTTCTCCTACAGGATAGTAAAGCATATCTCCACGTCCGAGAAGCTTTTCGGCTCCTCCCATGTCAAGTATTGTCCTTGAGTCCATCATTGAAGATACTGAAAATGATATCCTAGAGGGAATATTTGCCTTTATAAGGCCGGTTATAACATCAACTGAGGGTCTCTGAGTAGCCAATACCAAATGTATTCCTGCCGCTCTTGCAAGTTGCGCCAACCGGCATATGGCGTTTTCCACTTCTCGTGGCGATACCATCATCAAATCTGCAAGCTCGTCTATTATAATCACGATCCGTGGCATTGGCTTTTCTTTCTTTTCTCTGGCTACCTCATTGTATCTTATGATATCCCTTACTCCTGCATCTTTGAAGGCTTTATATCTTTCCGTCATTTCTTTAATGCCCCAGTTAAGGGCTCCAGCAGCGTGCTTTGGATCTGTTACGACAGGTATCAGAAGATGTGGGATTCCATTGTAGTTGTTAAGCTCTACCATCTTAGGATCTATTAATATCAATTTCACCTCATCTGGAGTTGCCTTGTACAGTATGCTTATTATTATGCTGTTTATGCATACGCTTTTTCCCGCTCCCGTAGCTCCTGCTATCAACAGGTGAGGCATTTTAGAAATGTCAGCTACTACCACGCTGCCTGAAAGCTTCTTGCCAAGGGCAAATGAAATCTTGCTGCTATGTTTTTTAAAAGTATTGCTCTCAATAATCTCTCTTATATGCACTACATCCGAGCTCTTATTTGGCACCTCTATGCCTATCGCTGCCTTACCCGGTATTGGAGCTTCTATCCTTACATCTGAAGTCGCTAGGCTCAAAGCGAGATCGTTAGACAGGTTTACTATCTTGCTGACCTTGACTCCCGGCTCGGGCTGCAGTTCGTACCGTGTCACCGTGGGTCCTACCGAGACTTCTGAAACCTTGGCCTTCACACCGAAATCACCAAGAGTTTTTTCTAAAAGCCTGGCGCTTGCCATTACTTCCTTTTTGTTTCGCTGGTTGTTGTCCTTTATGTTCTTGTCTAAATATTCAATAGAAGGAAATTCATATTCAAAGGACTCCTCAGCCTTATCTATGAGTTTCTCTATTTCCTTTTCTTCCTTGCCGATATCTATCTTTTTCTTCTTATCGGATATTTCGTTTTTGTCTTTTGAAGATGCTTCATGAGTGCTTTTTAAACCTTCATCAACTTTGACGTTTTCTTGCTTGGGCACAGGCCTTATTTCAGCGTAATCCAATATTTTTATTTGTTTCACGTCTTCTGCCTGTTGCTCAAAATCATTTTTAGCGTCCATTTTATTGTCATAGCTTTTTCTCGATTTGGAACTTCTCTCTTTGGGAACCGACCTTTCTATCTTAAGCTTTTTGCCTCCTGTAGATAGGTATTCGTAGATAGATTTAGGCGTAACCAATACCCCGGATATCAGAACCAGTAAAATCATCAATATCACTGTTCCAGTCATGGAGAACATATTGACAGACAATGATCCCATAAAAGCTCCGATTATTCCGCCACCCTTTGAAGCGCTGTGGTCCAGTTCAAATACCATAGCTGAGAATGCTTTTTCAACTAAATGTCCATCTATGATGGAAAAAAGCATCGATATCACGATTGTCAAGAAACAGCCGGCTATCGAAACTCGCTTTTTCAAAGCTGAGTCTTTGCCAAAAATAATCAACACTCCTGTCGCCACCAATATGCATGCCAAAAAGTACCCGGATCGTCCAAATAAATACGAAATTCCGGATGACATGAAATTCCCTATTGCACCTGCATTTTCAGAAGCTAAAAAATAAAACATGTAAATTCCATAGAATATGACTGAAAGCGCAATAATATCTCTTATTATAATATCCCTTGCAGGATTTTTTTTCATGCTTCTCGTCCTTCTGTTTTTGCTCTTTCCTGCCACTTGCATACCACCTTTAAAAGCTTTTTAAGATAAGATGAATCTATGAACCAACAACAACCCTGCCATTGACCAGCAGTAATATGAAAAATAATGAAGCTTTCCGTTCCTTACCAATTTAACTAACAGCCTGATTGCAAATATTCCAAATACAATGGAAGCTGCAAAAGACGATATAAGCGTTGGAGTGCTCATGCCAACATCATTAAGTGTAAATATATCTTTTGATTTTAAAATAACCGCCCCTAAAACTGCCGGAATTGAAATTAAAAAAGAAAACTCAGTTGCCTCATCTTTTTTAAGTCCGTTTACAAGGCCTCCTACTATAGTGGATCCGGCTCTTGATATGCCCGGAGTTATAGCAAGGGATTGAAAAAGACCCACTATAAATCCTTTTCCCAAGGTTAGCTTTTCAATATGCATTTGATTTTTTTTACCTATCTTTTCACCCATTACAAGCATAATTCCGGTGAAAATCAAAGTTATCGCAACTATCTCGATAGATGCAAAAAGCTCTTCAAATACATCTTCAAGGGTCAATCCTACTATTGCTGTAGGAATGCTCGCTGCTACTATAAGGAGTATGTATTTTCTGTATTTGCTTTTGTAGACACACAGGCTTTTTTCTACAAATAAATCTTTGATCATTTTAAAAAACTCAAAAAACATCTGCATTATAGATGATCTGTAAACTACAAAAATGGCGATCAAAGTTCCCAAGTGCAGCAAGACATTAAGTGCCAGATTCCCTTCGCTAATGCCCATAAAATGCTGGGCAATCACTAGATGTCCGGAGCTGCTTACCGGTAAAAACTCTGTCAATCCTTGAAGTATGCCTAAAAATATTGCGTCGATTATGTTCATTGTCATCCCACCTGAATTATATTTTGCATAAGGTTTATTATATCATAAAGCAATGCGGATTAAGCCTCCGATGCTTTTCGCATCGTCGGTCGCGTGCGCTTACCCATAGAAAGTATAATTCTTTATCATGCAAGCATGCAAAAACCATGCTTTCTGCGGGCTAATCCGCTTAGCGCGAATATTATATCATATTTATTGACTGCTTATTTTGCAGATTATCCTCAACCCCTTCGGGGTTTCGGTCGTTGGCACTTGCTCATAGTATTTCTTTATTATTATTATGCGAGCACAGAAAAATAAAGAAATACTGCGAGTCAATCTGCTAGTGCGCATATTATATCATAAAACAACGCGGATTAAGACTCCATAGTTGCTTTTAAAGCTTGCCAGAATGTCCGAAGCCGCCATCTCCTCTTTCAGTTTCGTCAAGCTCGTCTACTACTTCAAATTCTCCCCATACATACTTCTTTACTACCATTTGGCATATCCTCTCACCCGGCTTGATGGTATAAGGGATTTTTCCCAAGTTTACAAGGGGAACTTTTATCTCTCCCCTGTAATCCGAATCAATCGTGCCTATTCCGTTTATCATGGTTATGCCGTGCTTTAAAGAAAGTCCGCTTCTTGCCCTTATTTGAGCTTCATATCCAATTGGCAAAGATATCTGAATGCCGGTAGGAATCAAGATTATATCTGTCGGATCGATAACCATATCTTCATCAATATCAGCATACAGATCCATCCCGGCAGATCCTTCTGTAATATACCCGGGCAAGGGCAACCTCGATTTATTTACTATCTTAATTTTACATTTATCCATGAGTGCCTCCTATTGTCCAATACTTAAATTATATAGAATTTGCTTGAAATGTTCAAACACAACACATAAAAAAACATAAACCACTTAAGGTTTATGTAGTTTGTTTTTATTCTTTATTTTCAACTCTTGGAAGAGTCGCTTTTCTTGATAGATTGATTCTTCCTTGCTTGTCGATCTCTACGACCTTGACGGTAATTTCATCGCCTATGCTTACCACGTCTTCAACCTTGTTGACTCTTTCGTGAGCAAGTTTTGATATGTGAACCATCCCTTCTCTTCCTCCGGGAATTTCCACAAATGCGCCAAAGTTCATTATTCTAGTTACCTTGCCCAAAAATACCTCTCCAACTTCGATATCCTTTACGATAGCCTCGATTATTCCCTTGGCTTTTTCAGCCGCCGGCAAATCCGGAGATGCGATAAATACTTTTCCGTCATCGCTGATATCTATCTTGACACCTGTGTCGTCAATAATCTTATTGATTACTTTGCCGCCAGCTCCGATTACTTCCCTGATCTTGTCGGGATGTATCTGTAAAGTTATTATCCTAGGTGCAAAGGGTTTAAGCTCCGCTTTAGGCTGGCTGATTACTTCATTCATCTTATCTATTATGAACAGCCTTCCTACTCTAGCCTTTTCCAACGCATCTGTAAGGATCGCTTCATCTATGCCGTCTATCTTTATATCCATTTGAATGGCTGTAATACCTTCCTTGGTTCCTGCGACTTTAAAGTCCATATCTCCAAGAAAGTCTTCCATACCTTGAATATCTGAAAGCACGGCTACTTTTTCCCCTTCCTTGATAAGCCCCATTGCAATTCCTGCCACAGGAGCCTTGATAGGAACACCTGCATCCATCAATGAAAGCGAGCTTCCGCAAACACTAGCTTGGGATGTCGATCCGTTTGAGCTTATTACCTCAGACACTACTCTAATGGTGTATGGGAATTCATCCTCTGAAGGTATTACCGGCAACAGCGCTCTTTCAGCCAATGCTCCATGACCGATTTCTCTTCTTCCCGGTCCTCTCATAGGTCTTGCTTCTCCTACGCTAAATGCCGGGAAATTGTAATGATGTATATATCTCTTGCTTTCTTCTTCATCTGTAAATCCATCAATGATCTGAACATCTCCAAGGGCTCCCAAAGTAAGTGCTGAAACGACTTGCGTCTGCCCTCTTGTAAACATTCCTGAGCCATGCACCCTGTCAAGAAAGTCTATTTTGGAAGAAATAGGTCGAATTTCATCCAGGGCTCGGTTGTCCGGTCTTATGCCCTCCTCAACGATCATCCTTCTTACTTGTTCCTTGACCAACTTATAGCAGACTTCTTTAATGTCTTTTAGGTTCTCCGGATATTTTTCTGCAAATTCACTTTGAACCAATTCATTTACTTCATCGATTTTTTCTGTTCTTAAGGTCTTGTCTTCTGTTTTAATAGCGTCTATATATTTTTCAGTTGCAAAACTTCTTATTTCTGCATCAATTTCTTCATCAGGCTTAGACAGTGGAACTTCCATTTTTTCTTTTCCAACTTCAGCAATGATTTCTTCCTGGAAAGCTACGATTTTTTTGATCTGTTCATGAGCAAAAAGAATCGCTTTAAGCATCACTTCTTCAGAAACTTCTTTGCTGCCCGCTTCAACCATCATTATCGCATCTTTTGTGCCTGAAACGACCAAATGAATCTCACTGGCTTCCTGCTGTTCTGCAGTGGGGTTTACAATGTACTCACCATTGATAAGACCCACTAAAACCGATCCCGTAGGTCCGTTGAACGGAATATCAGAGATAGAAAGCGCTATGGAAGATCCGATCATGGAAACTATCTCAGGGGGGTGATCTTGGGATATGGACATCGCAGTTGCTACAACTTGGACTTCGTTTCTGTATCCATCCGGAAAAAGCGGTCTTATCGGCCTGTCCATTAGTCTACATGTAAGTATAGCCCTTTCTGACGGCCTTCCCTCTCTTTTGATGAATCCGCCTGGAAATTTACCTACAGCATATCTTTTCTCTTCATAATCACAGCTTAGCGGGAAAAAATCCATACCCTCTCTGGGTGTTTTTGAACCACAAGCTGTTACTAAAACATTGGTTTGCCCGTATCTTAAAAAAACCGAGCCGTTTGCCAATTGAGCCATTTCTCCAATTTCGGCGATTAGTTCTCTTCCGCCCAAATCCATTTTAAATGTTTTCAGCATTTTATTCCTCCTCATATTTTACTTTTGTTTCAAGCCAAAACATGTGCTTTAAAATTATTTCTCCATATAATAATACAAGGCGGATTTCTCCGCCCTTGAATTATTTTCGAAGATTCAATTGTTCAAGCAGCTCTCTGTACTTGGCAATATCCTTGCTTTTAAGATAGTTCAGCAAACCTCTTCTTTGACCTACCATTTTCAAAAGACCTCTTCTTGAATGGTGATCTTTTTTGT
>DMAW01000073.1:0-2519 GCA_003446375.1 Eubacteriaceae bacterium
TACTGAAGACACTGCTTTTCCACTGCTGTCTATACTGCTTACCATTACAGGTTTCTGAAACTTCTCGGCAGCCCGTCCTGCAATAAGTCCCATTATACCTCTGGGGCAGTTTTTAAAGGCATATATTAAAAATTTGTTTTCACTGTCTTCTATATGGCTCAAATACTGATTTACAAGCTCTAAACGCTTTCTGTTTAGTTCTTCAACTTCTTCAGCATTTGTACCATAAAGTAAAAGTTTCAGACCCATCTGCGGGCTTTTCAAGCGTCCTGTAGTATTAATTCGAGGAGCTATTATCCATCCTATATCAAAACCTGTGAGATTTTCATGGTTTCTTCCTGCAACTCTCAGGATTTCTTTTATGCCTTTTATGGGCTTCTTTCTCATATGCTCAAGGCCTTTTCTTGCAATGTACCAGTTGTTTCCGTCCAGAGGAACGACGTCGGCGACAGTTGCAAGGCCTGCAAGCTGTATCATTGCAGGAGTTACTGAAAGATTTCTTTGCCTTAAAAGTTCTCTTGCCACTAGATATGCCACTCCTGCTCCTGCATAGTCCTGATATTTGTCCTTGTAAAGCTTGGGATTAAAAATTTTGTACGCATCGGGAAGAGGGTACTGTGGTTCGTGATGGTCTGTTATGATTAGTTTAATGCCCAGCTCTTTAGCTGCTTTTGCTGCATCAACAGCAGTTATGCCATTATCTACAGTAACAACTGTTTCAAAACCCTCTTCCTTTATACGCTTTAAATGAAGAGGTTTTATGCCGTATCCTTCTTTTCTTTCCGGCAAAAATATCTTGTTCTGGATTCCTAAAACATCTAAAGCATTTTTGAGTATAAGTGAAGAGGCAATTCCATCAACATCATAATCTCCAAATATAGCAACTCTTTTGCTGGTTAAGATAGCTTTGACAATGTCAGAAAGGGGGAAGTCGCTGGATGTTACAGGATATTTCCTTTGAAGTTCAATTTTTGTATTTGGATTATATCTCCAGAGCATATAAAATCCCCCTTTCCATTTGTTCTTTTTGTTCTTTAAGCCTCTCCTTCAAGGCCGTGTACCTTTTTGAGCTGTCAATTGTATTTATTGCTATTTTAAGGGCCTGCATGTCTCCAAAGATTTTTACTGTGTTTCTTGCTCTTGTAACAGCAGTGTACAGAAGGTTTCTCTTCAGCATGATGTAGTGATTCATTGCAATTACTACGATTACCGTATCATACTCACTACCCTGAGATTTATGTATCGTAATCGCATAAGCAGGAATAATTTCTTTTAGCTCCTCTTCTACCAGATCGACTATTCGCCCGTCAAAATCTATTACAACATGCCTTAGACCCTCTTCGTCTCTATAAGCCCTTTTTACATAGCCCGTGTCTCCATTAAAAATTTCTTTTTCGTAGTTGTTTTGAGTCTGCATGACTTTGTCCCCGACTCTAAATATTTTGCTGCCATATGTTATTTCTTCTTTTTGAGGATGCGGCGGATTTATTCGTTCCTGTATCAGCCTGTTCAATTCCAGAGTGCCTATATCCGTCTTTTTCATTGGTGTTAAAATCTGAACGTCATCAAGTGTTTTGCCTTTTTCAAGTTCTTTTACAAACTCTTCTACAACCTGTTCCGGACTTACAAGTTCATGGAAGATAAAATCTTTGTTATTGAAGCGCACCATTTTGCCTTCTTTTATGAGTTTTGAATTGATGATTATTCCTGACGTTTCTTCCTGCCTGAAAATAACATCAAGTTTTGTTACAGGTATTACACCTGACTCAATTAAGTCTCTTAAGACGTTTCCTGCGCCTACTGATGGAAGCTGATCCATGTCTCCTATTATGATGAGCTTGGCATCTTCTCTCAAGGCTTTTAACAGGCTTGCAGCAAGTTCATTGTCAACCATTGAGAATTCGTCTACTATGACGACATCTTCATCAAGAGGATTAAGCTCATTTCTGAAAAATCTTACACTTCTAAATTCTTTATCAAATCTTGCTTCTAGCAATCTATGAATTGTTTTAGCCGGGTGGCCTGTTACTTCTTCCAGCCTTTTTGCTGCCTTGCCTGTAGGAGATGCTAAAGCCACAAGCTTATCTTGTTTTTGGAAAATATACAGAAGAGCGCTGACAATCGTCGTCTTTCCCGTGCCAGGGCCTCCTGTTATGATGGATATGTTGTTTTCTACCGCCTTTTTTATGGCTTCTTTCTGTTTTGAACCGTACCTGATATTTTTTGCAACCTCTGCTTCTTTGATAAGCTCATCAATACTGCTTATTCTCCAGGGCTCTTCATTGAGCATCTTAGCAATTTTCTCAGCAATGTACTTTTCACTGTAAAAGTTTTTGGGCAGGTACACTTTCCCTTTATCGTCATAAAGCTCTTGCGTAGCCGTTAAATATAGGGCTTGATCTAAAACTTTTGTGTACCCTACTTTTAAAATCTTCTCCGAAGCTGCTTTGCACAGCGTTGTAATCGGCAGGTATAAGTGTCCTTCTGTTTCTGCAAGGTACAGCGTATATTTTAAGCCT
>DMAW01000073.1:2847-3379 GCA_003446375.1 Eubacteriaceae bacterium
TGAACCAGTGTATTACTGCCGTAACGGTCGTAAAGCTTTTTTATCATGTTAAGTGAAAAGCCCAGAGGCAGAAGTTCAAGCTTTATTTCGTTGAATTCTTTATTCTGTGTAATTTCTGCACTTACTGAATCAACTACACTCTGTGGTATTCCAATTTCTCTGAGCCTTTCGGGGTTTTCTTCAATAACCTGCAAAGCGTCCCTTCCAAATGCTGCAACTATTTTTCTTGCCCTTACCGTGCCTATCCCTTTTATGTTTTGCAGGAAAATTTCTATGTCGCTTTCTTCAACTTCTCTGGACATTTCTGCGAACACAACTTTAAACTGTCTTCCGTATTTCGAGTGGACGTACCATTCTCCTATCAAATCCAGCTTCTGGCCCTGTTTGTAACTGCCCTGGAAGGTTGCAACAAAGTTGTTGTCCTCTGTTCGGACGGCTGCAACCGTATAGCCATCCTCAGAGGAAAAAATAATTTTTTCAATTGTGCAGTTTTTTATTTCTTCCAGGTTTGTATTCATGCAACCACTTCCCG
>DMAW01000042.1 GCA_003446375.1 Eubacteriaceae bacterium
TATTAACCAAGCATATGAAATATCTGATAGAATTTATATGTTGAGAAATGGGAAAACAGTTAGGGATTCTATAAAAGAAAATATTACGCTTAGTGAATTAAAGCGAAAAATTAAAAATGATAATTAGAGATGAGGAGTATAAATTGAAGTTATCAGATAAAGCTGTTTTTAATAATAAAGGTATAGACAAGCCTTTTACACAATTACTTCTTTTTTTTGTCTTGATTTTGTTGGTTATATTTTTGTCAATTAAATCTCCATTTTTCTTTACATGGAATAATATAAGAAACATATTAGATCAAACTTCTTTGCATTTAATACTCGCAATTGGAATGACCTTTGTTATTTCTAGTGGTGGTATTGATTTGTCTGTAGGAAGTGTAGTAGCTTTAAGTGGGATTGTAATTGGATTTATGCTAAAGTCTGATGCGTCCATTGTTGCCTCTTCTTTACTAGGAATGTTGGTAGGTGGAATGTTAGGATTGCTTAATGGGGTTATAATATCGCGATTAAAAATAGATTCTTTTGTAGTAACCATAGGAAGTATGTCCCTTTATAGAGGAGTTAGTCTGGTAGTTACAGAGGGGCAGCCAATTTATGGATTTCCTATAGAATTTACATACTTTGGCAAGGGGAATATAGGTGAAATAAATCCTCCTATAGTTATTGCAGGTTTTATTGTATTATTAGCTTTTCTTATATTTAAATATACTAAATGGGGACAATATACCTTGGCAATTGGCGGAAATGAAGAAGCTTTAAGAAGAGTTGGTGTTAATACGAATTTGTATAAATCAAGTATATATATGTTTTCAGGATTTTGTGCAGGGTTAGGAGGTCTCATATTGGCATCAAGACTTAATGCAGCAGAACCTAATGCAGGATTTATGCTTGAAACAAATATTATAGCAGCTGTTATATTAGGCGGAACTTCAATGAAGGGTGGAAGAGCAAGCGTAAGTGGAACAACAATCGCTTGTATTTTGTTGTCTGTTATGAGAAATGGACTGACAATTTTGAGTATTTCTTCTTACTATCAACAATTATTTATAGGGTTTATAATATTATTTTCAGTATCTATATCTGAAGTAAGAAAAAGAAGTCAGGTACAGATACTTTAATAATTATAAATAAAAATTTATGGAGGACTTAAATATGAAAATGAAAAAAATTCTCTCTTTATTATTAGTTGTAGTTATGCTAATTAGTTTCACTGTAGGTTGTGCAAATACAGATGACGTAACGGATGAACAACAAAAGACTGATGTAGAAGAAAAGGATGAAACAAAAGATGAATCTTCAGAAGAAATAAATGCTGTGGATGATATTAATCCTAAGATTAAGGAAATTGAAGAAGCTTTAATGGATCAATTAGAACCGTTGCCTGAAACTGGTAAGGGAGAAAATGTTGGCGTTCTTATTATTTCTTTAACAAATCCTTTCTGGGCTAACATGAAGGAAAAATATGAAATGGCTGGAGAAGAATTAGGAATAAATGTTGAAGTTTTATCAGCTCCTACTGAAGGGGATACAACTTCTCAATTAGAAACATTAGATGGTATGGCTGTAAAAGATTATGATTCAATTATTTTATCTCCAATAGATGGTAATAACTTAATTCCTGGAATAGTAAGAGCAAATCAAGCCGAAGTTCCAGTTATAAATTTAGGACCTGGAGTGAATAAGGATGGATTAGCTGAACAAGGTGGTCATTTAGATGGAAAAATTACAGTTGATTTTGTGAATCAAGGGAAAATGGTTGCTGAAGACATGTTGAAATATATGCCTGATGGTGGAAAAGTAGCAATTATACAAGGGATACCCGGAGCTGGACAAAGTGAAGGCCGAACTAATGGAGCTAAGTCAGTATTTGAAAATACAGAAGGTGTAGAGTTAGTTAGTGTGCAACCAGCAGATTGGGATCGTAACAAGGCGTATGATATAGCAACAAATCTTATTCAAGCACACCCGGATTTAAAAGGAATTTTTGCGGCAAATGATGTAATGGCATTAGCAGCTGTTGAAGCTTTAGAAACAGCAGGCATGAAAGATGGGGTTGTAGTTTATGGAGTGGACTTTACAGGAGAAGCTCAAGAATCAATACTTGCAGGAAAGCTTGATGGTTCTATTACTTATTCTCCAACAGTATACACTAAGGCTGCATTATTATTGTCGTTAAAAATATCTCAAGGACAAGAAATTACTGAACCAGTATACTGTCCGCTTGTTATTGTAAATAAAGATAATATTAACGAATTCGACGGATGGGAATAAAATATGAATTTTTTAGTTGAAACAGCATTACTTGGACATGGCCTGCTGTCAGTTGATAATGATTTAATTTTATCATTATGGCCTGATGAAGTTTTACTTGCATGGGTTGAAAATGGAAAAGTTAAAATTGGCCATATATCTGAATTTATTCCTTCAAGAAAAAATTCTAAAGATTGGGAAAGGCTTGATGGATTAGCTGTTAAGAGTAAAAAATATGATAACAAGAATGCTTTTTTAACTGCTTCTGGTACAATGGCAGTTGCAAAGGATGTTAATTGCCCTGTAGTAGTTACAGCTGGTATAGGCGGAATTGGAGATATT
>DMAW01000138.1 GCA_003446375.1 Eubacteriaceae bacterium
GCTATATAATCGTCCCATTGAATCCACCAATTTACATTCCGCCACAATGGGTTTTCCGTATTTGCCGGTAAAAGATCATATTCCCCTTTATATTTGACCATCATCTCAACAGACATTGCCCCGGGTACCCCTGCTTCGGAATGCATCATCGCGTCATTCTTCGTCCAGAAATTTTTCACTGATTCCCAATAATTCGAAGTTTGTGTAAAGGGGAGTTTCCATGGGCCATGGACATCCCAACTCATTCCTTGTCCGTATAAACTGGGGTCATTACTGATGGTAGGGCCGGAGGGAGAAGCAGGAACAAATTTCCGGGTAGGGTCTAACGAAGTAACAACTTTTTTCATGGCTGCAATCATTTTATGAGAATCCGTGATCGGGGCTACATCTCCTTTCTGGTAAAGTTCATTTCCGCCACACCATAACATCAAAGAAGGATGATGTTCCAGGCGCATCACATAATGTTCCACGATTTCTGAAATTTCATAAATCTCTTTTTCTCCTTCAGGTGGATAATTTTCGAGTCCGGACGAACTTAATGGAAAATCCTGCCAGATTAGGATCCCCATTTCGTCACAAATATCGTATAACCAGTCTTTTTCAGGGAAGCCTCCCCCCCAAACCCGAATAGCATTGATTCCCATTTTTTTATAGGATGCCAACAATCTCCGATAATCCGACTCTTTCAGGTCTGCAAAGTTAGGGCGAATAGGCGTCCAATTTATTCCTTGCAGGAAGAAAGGTTGATTGTTGACAGCACAAAGCCAATGATCTGCATCATCAGAAGCCCCTTCGGTAGGAAGCCATTGCAAATTTCTGAATCCGATGCGGTAGCTGTTTTGCTGACATAAAGCACCCTTCTCATCCAATAACGTTACATGTAAATTATACAAAATCTGTTCACCCAGACCATTTGGGAACCATCGTTTTACGGGAATATTATCCCATTTCATCCCGGATGAAAGATTGCCGGCCAAAATTGTTTCTGAAAGAACTTCTTTTCCATCCGAGTCTGTCAACTCCACTTTGACTTTACCTTTTAAGGCCCGGTTATCAGGTTCTGCTTTGATGGACAAACTTCCTTTGTCTTCTCTTTTATCGGCATTGGTTAATACCTGAATATGCGAGAGCGAGGCAGCTTTTTTGTCTTTTACCATGAAGAAAACATCATCCCAGATACCTGTCTGAACGATACGAGGGATCCAATCCCATCCATAATTGAATCTGGGTTTCCAGTCTTTTATTTGGGAAGTATAGCCAATCTGCCCCAAATAGGACGGAGGGCATTCAAAAACGATTACCAGTGAATTATTTTTATCAGTTAATTTGTCGGTAATATCAAACGTGTAGGGAATAAATGCATTGTTAAACCGACCTGCTTCTTTTCCGTTCACAAAGATCATTCCCTTATAGTCCAACCCTTTGCACGTAAGGAGGAACTGTTTATCCTTTCTTTCAGTGGTCCACTCGTCAGGTATTATACTGCCAACCAACCAGTCTCTATTCTCGATCCACTCAATATCTTTACTATTTAATCCGATATTCCAGTCATCAATTTCAGATGCATTTTTTAAAGCCATTTGTACTGAACCGGGAATATCAAAATCAATATCAGAAAATTCAGCCTGTTTTCCCGATAGTTTTGCAAAATCAAAATCCATTTTCCAGTAATTTGGCCGATAGCCCCACAGTTTCCAGTCTAAGACAGAAACATCATAAACAGGATTGGGCCCCTGATCATTTTGTGATTGACTGAATAGCATATCCATATTCATCTGACTTAAAAGTAGGATGATGAAACAAGAATACAATAAATTTTTCATACTTGCTATCAATTATAGATTAATAATTTATTTGTCATGCTTCTTTTGAGAATATTGAGTTTTACTCCCTATCAAAATTGGCTATTTGTATTGCAGTGCATTGAATATCAACAGGCATTTTGGTTCATACATAAGCAATAAAAAAGAATTTCAATCACTTTCAAAGTTTTTTCAAAGGAACCCCATCATTAGTCTTTTCGCTTAACCGGTTTAGCACGAATTGATAAACTAACATCATGGGAAACTATTATTATAATGAAAATTTAATCTCCGAATTCAATACAATATGTTCAGCCTGGTCAGAACCACGAATCTGATCAAATAATGCCTCAATTGCTTTTTCTCCTATTTGTTGAATCGGTTGTTTAATATAGGTAACAGGAATATTGGCGAAAGAAAATGCGTCCACCTCATCAAAACAAATCACGCGCATATCCCCGGGAATATGAATACCTTGCTGATGCATATATTTTACACCGGTAAGAAAAATCCTGCGTGTACAAAAAAATATTGCTTCCACTTTATCCGGTTCATTCTTTAAATCAGTGATTGCCTTTTCAATCTCAATTTCCTGATTGTCATAATGAATGTTTTTAATTAACCTTTCATCATATACGCCATGTTTTTTCAATACATCAATACACCCCTTTTTTCTCTCTGTTAAAGCAAACAAGTTAATATCGTAACAGATCACAGCGTTTCTCTTATAGCCTTCATTTAAAATTAATTCAATAGCGCGACTTGAAGCATCATAGTTGTCCGTTACAATATATGTTGTGTCGATATCTTCATAAAATCTGTCTATCAACACCAGGGGAATTTTTCTACTCATAATTTTTTTCACTATTTCATTTCCTCCTTCGACCGGCACAAGAATAATGCCATCCACCTGCTTGTTCATCAGAATGGTTACGGCTTCATCAAAATCTTTTAAACATTCATTTGTATTAATGGTAATGACAGCATATCCATGATATTTAGCTTGTTCCTGAATAAAGAAGATCATCTTCCCGAAAAATTCGTTCGATATATCAGGGACAATCACACCAATGGTTTTTGTAACACCCGTACTTAAACTGCGGGCTATTTCATTGGGAATATAATTTAGCTCTCTGGCTAACTCTTTGACCCTATTTTGCAATTCATCACCAATTCTCCCCTCCTTTGCTTTACCGCTTAATACAAGAGAAACAGTTCCTCGTGAAATTCCCAGCCTGTCGGCAATATCTTGCATTGAAACCTTAGCCATACTTATGCATATGCTTAACCGCTTAACTAATCATCTGTAAAGCTAAAGAAAAAATCAATCACAAACATATAGACATGGCTTTATTTAACTTTATTAAACTTAATCATCGATTATTATTTACATTTTTACTTTTTTCAATTTCAAAGTGGTTTAATTCCCCGAGCCCTGGCTCGGAACAAATAATAAAGTCCATTTGA
>DMAW01000061.1 GCA_003446375.1 Eubacteriaceae bacterium
CTCATTCCATTACAAATTGTTATTTATGTAATGGTGCCACCACCGGATACTGTTCAGGGGTTTTTTGAACTTTATCATCGAAATCCGTTTTTTGGACTGCTGAGTTTGGATTTTCTCTACCTGTTTAACAATATAATTATTGCCATACTTTACTTAGCTCTCTTTATACTCTTATACCGGGAAAAGTTTGTGCTTGTGCTCATAGCATTAACACTTGGTTTAATTGGCGTTGCATGTTATTATTCCTCCAATCCTGCCTTTGAAATGCTGACATTAAGCCATCAGTATGTTCAGGCGTTGCCTGAACAGCAATATATATACTTGGCAGCAGGCGAAGCTTTAATGGCTGGCTATACAGGTACTGCGTTCAATGTCTACTATGTGTTGAGCACAATATGTCTGCTATTATTTTCTTATGCTATTATAAAAAGCACTAAGTTTAAGAAGTCTGTTGGCTGGTGGGGCTTGGTTTCCGGATTTTTTATGATTATCCCCTCATCGGCAGGGATGCTGGGTATGATTTTTTCTTTGCTGTCCCTGATGCCTTGGATGGTATTTGTTGTTTTATTGATGACGAATTTCAAAAAATTCGCATCGGAAGGATCCTATTTATCGTTATGAGCCATACCCTTTTCCCAAACGTGAAAAAGGCAAATAGTCTATGATGAAGATGCATATATACACTTTCTATTCAACTTATTCCGCTGCAAAAGAAAAAATCAAAGAGAAATATTTTCCCGAAGATAACCGGGAGCTTAATAGGTGGCAGTTTTCAGCGCATCAAAAGTTCAGTGAGATAGGGTTCAGAATTTCAATGACGAGTCGGAAACCAAAAATCAATTATTGATAAAACTAATAAAGCAATCTTCTTTATATTTGAGCCTTCCACTAACTCCTTTTTCTAACTTTAAATACTTAGGGTATGGTACTTTCAATGTTATAATTTCTCCATTTTCTTTGGAAAATGTAACAAAGAATCTAACAGCAGTACTTTTTCCATTTACATCCCGCGAACGATCTACACTTTGATTCTTAGATTCAACCTTTGCATTAATAACTGATAGAGAAGTATTCTTATCTAATTTATTAGTTGTCTGTTTTCTCAAAAATAAAAGACTTAAAATAAAAAATACCAAACCCACAAAAATTATTATCAATACTTGATTTTCCATTATTCCACCACCTCTCATAAGCCAACATTAGTTATGCCTTTTTTATTATGCACGCATTAGCAAAAATAATTAAAATTAAATTTTTTGGTTAGTTGGCTTAAATTAAATATGTGAAAATATCATATATGATTGTTTACCGGATTAGGAATTATTTATAGCCTTGAAAAAAGATAAAAGCGAGGGAAGAATCGCTTTCAATTATAGATTACTTATATTAATCGGAGGATAACATGAGGAAACTAGTATTTTTTATACCTGCAATAATTTTAACGATTTTCTATAGCTGGGCAGCTTTAAGCGGAATAGGTGCTATACACCCTATTGTTGCAGTTTGGTTAGTCCTGTTTTGGATTGCAGGTACCTTGTTAAGTAAAACTGCGTTTTGGGGCGGCTTATTTGGTATAATTCCTGCGACCTATTTTATTTATATGGGTACAAAAGAAACAGGACAAATTATTAGTGAAACTACGATTGGCATTGTTATTTTCCTCTACTATGTGGCGTGTATTTATTGCGTTTACAAAAAGAACCTCTCCAAAAGTCAATAACCAATATCTGTTATGAGGATAATTTCTCATATGTCAGTTATATGTACTGGTACAACAGGGTGAATAAGTTGCCTTTGTATTGGTCACTCAATTATTAAAATTTGAAACTAGGGTACAGCGTAAATGGAGGACCTATGGAAAATATAATTATTAATTGGATATCAGAAGAAAATTCATGGTTGAAATTTGCCGTAGAAAACCAATTGCTTGGAAATCAATCAGATCCATCAGCTGCAACAGATGATTATAAAATAAAGGCAGTTATTAGCCGGATAAAAGATTCAAATGTCGGGATACTTGCATTGAAAACAGGTAAAGTAAAATATACAAGTACAGGAAATGCTTTCTGGGATTTATTCTTTCTCGCTGATATAGGGCTAAAGGCTGAGTATATTCAAATTCAGGATGAAGTTAATATTCTATTTGAACTGCAAAATAATGACGGGACATTTGTTCTTCAAGATGGAACAAAACCCGGCTATTTCTGTATTCCAACGATAATCTTAACATCTCTTGTAAAAATGGGATATGCTGATGACCCACACATTCTTCGATTTATCAATAAGATTTTTGAAAATCAGCGGTTGGATGGTGGATGGCATTGTGCAATGAGCCGTGCCACCGGAAGGAAACTTCAAGATTCAGAATCATGCCCGATGGATAATCTGAATGTGCTGATGTTGTTAGGACAATATGACCAATACAGGAATGATACAAGGCTTAACGGAGCAATTGATTTATTGCTTATGCATTGGAAAAGGAGAATGGAACCGTGGCGACCATATGGGTTTGGGATCGGCAGTGACTTTTTGAAATTGAAGTATCCAGCTGTAAAATATGGAATTCTAAGAATGCTTGACGTTTTATCTTTATATCCATATGCGATTAAATCCCCCGAGTTTAATGAAATGCTTACATTTGTGATGAATAAATCTATTGATGGTAAATTCTTTGCTGAGTCAGTTTCCCGTTCATATTCAGAGTTTGATTTTGGACAAACTAAGATACCAAGCAGATGGATAACTTTTTTAATCTATCGATTACAAAAACGTACGTATGATTTTCAAGCAAAATAATTTACGTTGTGACATCCTATATGTACAGATGTCACATAAGATTAGATCAAAATAGGTGCAAGGCTGAAAAAGTCAGTGTTTATGTAGACTGATAAGGGTTTTGAATTTTTTATTCAAAACCCTCGTTTATCCAGTAAAGGATCAGGTACTGATTAATTGCTTTACAATAACACTCATGATACAATCAAGATACATTTGAAAGGAGTTACCTTATGATCAAAATTCTAATTGTTGAAGACCAAGTTGCTATACGTGAGTTAATTGCAATTAATTTAAGCAGAATGGGATATGACTGTGCAGTTGCTAACAATGGGAAAATTGCTGCAGACTTGATTGAAAAGAATACATATGATCTCATTTTGCTGGACATTATGCTGCCTGAAATTGACGGATATGAATTGATAAAGTATATTGAACCGACAGCTACCCCAGTTATTTTTATCACTGCCAAAGGCAGCTTAAAAGACCGTGTAAAAGGGCTGCATATGGGAGCTGATGATTATATTGTTAAACCCTTTGAAACGGAAGAGCTAATGGCCCGGGTAGAAGCTGTACTACGCAGGGTAGGCAAG
>DMAW01000148.1 GCA_003446375.1 Eubacteriaceae bacterium
GTCTGAGTTTGAATCTGTCCTTTCCCTCAATCGCTCCTCGCTTTTTAATTACAATGTCAATTTTAGTAAACATGTTCTTCAAGCTCGAATGTCCGCTGGCAGTACCTCCAAATGTTTTAAGAGTTTCTCCTTTAGGTCTTACATTGTTATAATTAATAATAATAGTAGAAATATTTCTGTACTCACTTGAATTTATAAAACTAAAAAAATGATCCAGAGCCTGAACCCAGCCTTCCTTGCTGTCTCCTACGATTATTTTTACTGTATTATTGTTTGCAAACTCTATTCCCGTATTGTCTTCTCTTTTTTGTTTTTCAACAGGTGTATAATCCTCGTGAATTATCTTAAAATCCCCTCTGATTTTAGATAGCTGAGAAACATCATCCTTCAATATCCTCACTCCGACACCCGAACCTATCATTAAAAGATAGAACAAATCTCTGAATGAATGATAATCATTTATTACCTCAAATGCACAGTTAAAGTTTGCCATTGGATAATTGTACGATACGGGTGTTCCTCCTACCCAAAAAGTCCTTCCAGATAAAAATTGTCTTAAATTAAATATATTGTCATACAGTTGCTCAGCTTCTTCCTTCTTAGTCGGAACAAGACTGCAGTTATACTCAACTGCCCTTCTTACGGTTTCCCACCAGTATTCTCTCCTTCTTTCTTCAGGAAGCCATCTCGAATATGTTCTGTAGTATACAAAATTACCCAGTTCATTCATGGGAGATCCAATATGCTTGTACTTGCTGATAAATTCTTCACTTAAAAGCTTATAATCCTTTCTCTTCCTCGAATCTCTTGATTTATCTCTTTCATATCTGTATAATATGTATCTTTTAGCAACATCCTTCCTTGTACTGTCCATAAGTTCATTTTCTACAATATCCTGAACTACTTCGACAGGTATGGGAAAATTTTTATGTTCCAATTCAGTTTGTATTTTAAGGCTTATCTCTTTCGCCAGTTCTTCATCAACACCGGTCTTCGTTTCCTTCATGGCTTTGATAATTGCATTGGTAATTTTATCTCCGTTAAAATCCGCAAAGCTTCCGGTTCTCTTTAATATTTTAATCATAACCCCTATTCTCCCTCGTTTCAATTATTTCTGTGACGATACTACATATTGTAGCACCAAGCTAATATTATGTCAATAATATACTATATATAGTTTTGGAAGACTCTTTTTATTTAAAAATACACATTTTAAAAAAAATGCAAAAATGTGCATTACATCATTTGCTTATATTCCCAACATTTTTTATATTTCTTAATAATTCTTAACATTTACATATATTTTTTGCCAAATGATACTGTACCCATTTATTCGATTTAATTGTGTACTCTTCTGTATTGGCAGTTATCGTTACTGCAATATGCGCATTCTTCAACATCTTTTTTGCATTCCGTGGATTTTTCCATTCCTAATATATAAAGCAATGAGCTTTCCGGCGTAATGATGTTTTTTTCATTTAAACGCGCGCAAATTTCAGTTTCCATTTTCAACATATCAAGCAATGGCCTCTGAGAGTCTAAATACACTTCTCCATCACCGGGAGCATATCTTTTAGAAAGCTCAAGACCTAATTTCGACGCTTCGCTTTTTATAATTTTATTCATTTCATTTGAAGCAGCAAACATTGCGTCCAGTGCTACTTCATGAAGAAGAAATCCCTTCATATATTGACCGGAAGACATCAAATTATGAGACATTTCCGCTACCGCTCCCTTTGCGGACACAAAGCAAACAACATATTTTTCATGTTTTTTTACACCTTTTATATCTAGGCTGTCCACAACCTTATATACCGCTGTCCATTGTAGACTGTTTCTTATTATACGGCTCACCTCTTCAAAAATGCTGTCAGCACTTTTAAACACTTCTGTCGCCTCTTTAATATGCAGCCTCTTTAATGTTCTATCTTTATTAATTATCGTCCTTAATTTCAATATATTTACCATTGCACACCTATTTTCATTACAAAACATAACCATCATCAAACAGGCAGCTGATATCGCCGCCCTTATAATTTCAATTAAGTTCTTTGTATTATACCATTAATAAGTAAACTAGTCTGTTAAAATAAATTAAAAACTAAAAAATTTAGGCTGCCAAAAATCATATCTGCTGCATTGACATGCATTTAAAACAGAGATTTTCAACAGCCTAGCTATTATCACAGTGCTTTAATTACTTCATTCTTAAACTCCATTGTGCTTAAACTTCCCCCGATGTCCTTAGTATGAAGATTTTCGTTCTTCAAAACTCTTTTTAGTGCACTTTCTATTTTTGCTGCAGATGAATCTTCACCTATATACTTAAGCATCATAACTCCTGCAAGAATTGCCGCTGTAGGATTTGCAATGTTTTGTCCCGCTATGTCAGGTGCCGATCCATGCACCGGCTCAAATACCGCTATATCATCGCCTATATTTGCACTGGGAGTCATTCCAAGTCCACCTATTAATCCAGCTGCCAAGTCCGAAAGTATATCTCCATACAAATTTGGTGCTACAACCACCTGATAATCATAGGGCCTCATAACAAGTTTCATAGACATGGCATCAACTATTACATCTTCAAATTTTATATTCGGATATTTTTCAGCAACTTTACGGCCGGATTCCAAAAATAATCCGTCAGTAAGTTTCATTATGTTAGCCTTGTGTGTAAGCGTGACCTTTGATTTTTTCTCTTTTTGTGCAATTTTAAATGCAAAATCAACTATTCTTTCACTTGCTCCTCTTGTTATGATTTTTATGCTTTCTGCCGCATCTTTCGTAACCATATGCTCTATACCTGTATAAAGATCTTCGCTGTTTTCTCTTACAATAACTAGATCCAAGTCATTATAAAGGGATTTAATTCCTTCATAGGACTTTACAGGACGCAGATTTGCATACAAATTAAAATACTGTCTGAGCTGAACATTTATGCTCCTAAACCCTTTGCCAACGGGGGTTGTAATCGGACCTTTAAGTGCAATTTTATTTTTTTCAATACTTTCTATTGTTTTCTTAGGAAGTAACTCACCGCATGACTCATATGCTCCCTGCCCTGCAATAGCTTCTTCCCATTCAATATTGCCTGCTGCAGCATCAATTATTTCAGCAGCCGCACTCATTATTTCCAAACCAATTCCATCACCGGAAATCAATGTTATTTTTCTTTTCATATTTTGCTCTCACTATTCTTCTCGAATTTTGTTAAGCAGCCCTCCGTATATTAACATTTCAACCTGCCTTGGCGAAATTGTCAATTCCGTTTCATAGCTGTTATTTTTTGTTTTATTAAACACCGTTACTTTTTTATTGTGAACCTGATTCAATAAGTCATTAATAACAATTTCTTCCATCTCTTCAATATTCTCAT
>DMAW01000077.1 GCA_003446375.1 Eubacteriaceae bacterium
CGACGCTCTTCCGATCTATGCGACATATTTGTTCTAAGCTCTGATTATGAAGGTTTTGCTATTACCTTAATCGAAGCTCTTGCTTGCGGGTTGCCCGCTGTGGCAACATCAGTAGGAGTTATTCCCGAGGTCTTAGAAAATGGAAAGACTGGTTTTTTTGTGCCGCCGGGCGATGTTGAAGGACTCTCAGCTGCTTTATTTGACCTCGTGAAGAATGAAGGTAAGAGGAAATTATTTTCAGATCAAGCGGAGAAAGTGGCGCAAAGGTTTGATATAAAAACAACCGCGAGAGAATACGAAAATTTGTATCTATCACTCTTGAAGGGACAATGATAGTGTAAGCAGAAGGGTGGCGACGTTATGGGTAAAGGATCTGTTTTGATATCAGTGATTATGTCGACTTTCCGTGAGCCAGCCGATTATTTAAGATTGGCGATAGAATCTGTTTTGAATCAAACATTCTCGAATTTTGAATTTTTGATAGCAATTGACGATCCAGATAACTGTGAGCATGTGCGTATTATGCAGGAATACGTAAAGAAAGATCCGCGAATAATATGGTATGTCAACAAGGAGAACCTGGGACTTCCCAAATCTCTCAACGAGCTTATTTCCAGAAGTAAAGGCAAATACATTGCAAGGATGGATGCGGATGATATAAGTCTCCCTGAAAGATTTGAAAAACAGGTTCAGTATTTAGAATCAAATAAAAAAGTGGGTATTCTGGGGGCGCAGGTTTACAAAATGAATGAGGATGGTGAGATATATGGAAGTGTAAGACTGCCATCAAGTGAAAAATGCATAAAAATATATATAGAAAACGGTGTAATGCCAATATGTCATCCTTCTTGGCTAGTTCGAAAAGAAGTTTATAAGATACTGAAAGGGTATCGGAATGTACCCTATTTAGAGGATTTTGATTTTGTTTTAAGGGCTTTTAAAAATGGTGTTGTGATTGCGAATTTATCTGAACCTTTGCTGAAATATAGGATTCACTCGCACAAATACAAGATATCATCTTCAAAAGCGTATGCCCAGTACATATCTACTAAATTATGCCATAAACAATTCAAGAAAGGTGAATTCTCCGATATTGCGGGCAAGTCTCATAGTAAATTCGGGGAAAAACTCTATAATCTAGCTAACTATTTTTTTACTAAGAGCATGGACTATAGAAGTCAGCATAAGCTAATGCCAACTTTGTTTTTCTTTTTGCTTTCGTTTATTTCACCCGCGAGGGCAGAGTTCAATTTGAGAATAATGAAGGCTAAATTCAATTGTTATCTGGCTGGAAAATAAATAAGGTGTCGGCATTTGATGTAGGCAATGGCGTGAAGATGAGTTGGGAAAATTTGTAATACTATGGCTAAAGTGAACGAAAATACGGAAATATTTGCTTCTGTGACGGTTTTGATTGTTGCGATGTATGTTTTGCTAAAAACACTTGCATAAGTGTTTTTAGCAAATGAATGGTGCTTCTGGTTTTTTGAGAATAAATGACTCTATATGCATAAATGTGGGTTGTTTTTGAGCATTACCCTGTTGCGAACAAACGCACCGAATGATTATAGTATATGTTTCGCGATCTCTAGATGAGATGATCTAGTTGAATTTATTGTCGCTTGGTCCGCGCCTAGAATTGAGCTTTCGAAATGATAGATTTGCACTTGTGCTGGATGGAGCAGATGATAGTTGTTTTAGCGTAAATAGTTAACCATTCTAGCAAACTTCCCGAGAGAGCGTGTTCAAAGTTGAAGTGGTTTGAAAGAAGATAAAAAGTTTAGGAAGGCCAGTAAGTCTTATAAATAAAATGAAAGCATATATAATTTTTTGGGATTAACGCAAATATGGCAATTTAATAATAACGGAGTGAATTGGCGGAGGGAAATATTGTTTTAATACAAAGTAATGTCAGCGAGCTGTGGCTGTGTATCTTAGTAATGGGAGGTGTTAATGTGCTAATGGAAGATATAGATTTATATGCCGAAATAGATAATTTTGAGAGATATAAGAGCGTTAAGTCCATATTAATAAAAGGCGACTTGCAAGCAGTTAAAGATCCGTTTGTATCAATTGTGATCCCCACATATAAGCGACCTAGTTTGTTAAAGGAAGCTATAAATTCAGCTTTGAATCAAAAAGACGCAAATTGTGAATATGAGGTTGTTGTTGTTGATAATGACAGCACATTTGATATTGAAACTGAAACAGATAGGCTTATAAGGACTTATTCTGATAAGAGATTATATTATTATAAGAATGAAAAAAATTTGGGTATGTTTGGGAACTGGAATAGATGCATTGAATTAGCAAGAGGTAGGTGGGTTGCTTTTTTACATGATGATGACCTTTTGCGAGAAGACTACATTTCTAAAATAAGGGAATTGTTAATGCGAAGGAAAAATATTGGCGCAATAATGCCTAGTATGGATTGTATAGGCGGCGCCAAAACGGTGAACCAAGATAAGAAAATCAGGAATTTGATTAAATATACATTGAAAAAAATATACTATGCCTTTTTGTCGAATAGATTGATGAAATTGAATTATTATGACAGCTATATTTTGCAGTCAAACGTGTATGGGGCTCCAACATGTGGTGCAATATTTATGAGAGAGTATTTGACGGAGTTGGGAGGCTTTGATGAAGACTATTTTCCGAGCGCAGACTGGTTTTTTTTGATCAAGTTCAATCGAAAGTATGAGGTGTATAGAGCTTTTGAAAAACTAGGTTATTATAGATATGAATCTAATGAAACGCTTAACCTGGCGACTTTAAAAGCATTTGTCGAAGATGCTTATAAATTTAGATGTTTTGTGAAGCAAAATAGCCTGCTGGGACGCCTTTGGGTTTGTTTTTTTGAGAAAGAAATACACAAGCGTTTTGTAGATTGGGTTGTCGCTTTAGATAGAACGCAATCGATTAGCCCTGATGATTTTAATCATCTGACTGATTATGAATATAGGAAAGTGAGGTATAAACTTTTTAAGTATATTGTTTTTGCATATATGCGCTTAAACATGATAAGGATAGTGTGAATTGCTCTGATGTTCTTT
>DMAW01000155.1 GCA_003446375.1 Eubacteriaceae bacterium
TTTAAGTAATTAAAAGGTTTTTCCTTTCCAACTTTTACAAAGCTTTCTTGCAGCCTCTCCCACATCACTACTTGCAAACACAGCAGATATTACAGCTATTCCATGCGCTCCGGTACTTTTGACTTTAGAGGCATTTTTTGAGTTTACCCCTCCTATGGCTACGACGGGTATATTGACGTTTTTGCATATCTCGGCAAGCCCCTCCAAAGACACCGATTCAGCATCATCTTTTGATTCTGTGGAAAATACAGCTCCCACCCCAAGATAGTCCGCTCCCTCCTCTTCGGCCTGTATAGCCTCCTGAAGTGTCGATACAGATACTCCAATTATCTTATCATCGCCCAGCATAGCTCTTGCTTTTAAAACTCCTTTGTCTTCCTGCCCTATATGTACTCCGTCCACATCAAACTCCAAAGCCGCCTCTACATCGTCATTAATTACAAAGGGCACTTTATATTCGCTGCACATGGCCTTTATCCTAAGAGCATCCTCCTTGTAGATTTCCCGGGAAATGTTTTTTTCTCTAAGCTGTACAAAACCTACACCATTTTCTAAAGCATGTTTAACGCACTGGCAAAATTCCCTTCCATTGAGCCATCTTCTGTCTGTGACCAGATAGACCCCCAGTTCTTTATTTAAATCTTTCAATTTTATTACCTTCTCTCAATACTGCATCATCCATAAGGCTTATATTGTCCATTAATGAAACCCGGTAGCTCCCCATCCCCATGCCTTGTGAGTATCCAAGCTCTCCTGCAAGCCCCATGGCTGCAACTACAGCTGATACGGTTTCAGCGCTCGCCTTATTAACTGCTATAAATGCTCCTGTCAAAGAAGAAAGCATGCAGCCTGTGCCGGTAATCCTTGACATCTTTTTTGTTCCGTTTTTGATTATGAATGTTTCCTTGCCGTCGCTTACGACATCTATGCTCCCTGTTATCGCCACGACTGCCTCTATCTGATTTGCAAAATCATCTGCCATTAAGCATATCTCTTCAATTTCCGAACAGTCGAATTCATTTGCATCGACCCCCTTAGAACCATGATTTTTCACGTTGAAAGCACTCTTTATTTCTGATATGTTGCCCCTTACTACAGAAAAATCCACTTTTTCTAAAAGATTCAAGGTAGTCCGTTTTCTCAAGTCGGAAGCTCCACATCCCACCGGATCTAAAACTACAGGTATGCCGACTTTATTCGCCATCGTCCCTGCTTTCACCATGGACTCCACTGTTCTTTGATTTAATGTTCCTATATTTATTACAAGGGCGTCTGCGATAGAAACTATCTTCTCCACTTCATTTTCTTCATCTGCCATTATGGGCGATGCTCCTATGCCTAAAAGTATATTGGCACAATCGTTTGCCGTCACATAATTTGTGATATTGTGGACAATAGGATTTTTTTCTCGTATTTTTCCTATAAAGTCTCCGTTATATGACATCTACATACTCTCCTTTAAGGGTTTTATTCATATTTCTTACAGCACAGAATTTGCCGCACATAGTGCATGTATCTTCGTACTCAGGCATGGATTCCGCCCTATACCTTCTTGCCTTTTCTTCATCAACGGACAGCTTGAACATAGCTTCCCAGTCCAAATCTTTTCTTGCTTGGCTCATTTTTTTATCCCAATCTGACGCGCCTTTTATTCCTTTTGCGATATCTGCAGCATGAGCAGCTATCTTTGATGCAATTATTCCTTCTTTCATATCCTCAAGATCCGGAAGCCTTAAATGCTCTGCCGGAGTGACATAGCACAAAAACGAAGCCCCGTATGTGGCAGCTATGGCTCCGCCTATGGCTGAAGTTATGTGATCATACCCGGGAGCCACATCAGTGACTAAAGGTCCCAATACGTAAAAAGGCGCTCCTTTGCAAATTGTCTGCTGAATCTTCATATTTGCCTCAATCTGATCTATAGGCATATGACCAGGACCTTCTATTATGACCTGGACATCTTTTTCCCAGGCTCTTCTAGTCAACTCTCCCAATATCACCAACTCTTCTATCTGACTCACATCTGACGAATCTTCTATGCATCCCGGTCTGCATGCATCCCCCAAACTCATAGTAACGTCGTATTCTCTACAGATTTCCAGGATATCATCGTAAAATTCGTAGAAAGGATTTTCATTTCCCGTCATCTCCATCCATGAAAACACAAGAGAGCCTCCCCTTGAAACTATATTGGTCAACCTTTCTCCACGTTTTACATGCTTAGCACTTTCTTTTGTAAGTCCACAGTGTATCGTCATGAAGTCCACGCCGTCACAAGCGTGCAAGCGTACTACATCTATAAACTCTTTTGCAGTAATCTCATCCAAAGGCTTGTCATAATGTATTATTGCATCGTAAACAGGAACAGTCCCTATAACAGCAGGACATTCTTTTACCAGCCTATGCCTTAGAGCTCCTTTTTCTCCGGCAGAGCTCAAGTCCATAATCGCATCCGCACCCAGTTCTATTGCCTTTTCTACCTTGCTCATCTCCAGATCATAATTTACGCAGTCCTTTGAAACTCCCAGGTTTACGTTTATCTTAGTCTTGAGCCTGTTTCCTATTCCCTTAGGAAACAGACAAATATGATTTTTGTTTGCCGGTATGGCCACCTGACCCTTAGCTACAAGGTCCATCAACTCTTCTACATGAACCCCTTCATCCATCGCCACTTTCTTTAACTGGTTAGTTATGATTCCTTTTCTTGCTGCTTCCATCTGTGTTGAATACTCCATTTTATTGCCTCCTTTTCCGGATCAAAATAAAAGAAAAAAGACTCCCTTCGCTGATACGAAAAGAGTCTTAGTACACAAAAGAAAGTACTTTAATGTAATCTCCCTACGACGGCATTATCCGTATCAGGTTATCGGGTCGAAATCAAATTTCCTCTCAGCTTTTACGCTCCCCGGATATTTATTTAACTAGATTGTATATATTTTGTCTTCAAAAGTCAAATCAATTATCTGTTCTCAAATACCAGCTCATCATCAGAGACTTTTACTTTGATGGTTCCTCCCTTGCTCACATTGCCCTTGAGAAGCTCTTCGGACAATTTGTCCTCAACTTCTTTTTGTATAGTCCTTCTAAGAGGCCTCGCTCCGTATTCCAAATTAGTCCCTCGCTTGGCAAGATAATCTTTTGCTTCTTCGCTGAACTCGATATTTATTTCAAGGTCTTTAAGCCTCTTGACCAGCTGCACGAGAAGTATGTCAATTATGTCTTTTAGGTGCTTGTCATCCAGTTGATGGAATACTATGACCTCGTCTATGCGGTTTAAAAACTCCGGTCTAAAGCTTCTTCTAAGCTCTTCCATCACGTTATCCTTCATTTTGTCATATTCATCCTGCTGCTGGTTATCTCCTGCAGAGAAACCCAAAGTCTTTCCTTTTTTAATGGTATGTGCTCCTACGTTGGATGTCATGATAACCACGGTGTTCTTAAAATCCACTGTCCTTCCCTTTCCATCGGTAAGCCTTCCATCTTCAAGAATCTGCAGCAGTATGTTGAAAACATCAGGATGTGCCTTTTCTATTTCATCCAACAATATTACCGAGTACGGCTTTCTTCTTATTTTTTCAGTAAGCTGTCCACCCTCGTCATAACCTACATATCCCGGTGGAGAGCCTATAAGCCTTGAAACTGCATGCTTTTCCATGTACTCGCTCATATCCACCCTGATCATTGAATCTTCGTCTCCAAACATGATTTCGGCTAAAGCTTTGCTTAGCTCAGTCTTTCCTACTCCTGTAGGCCCCAAGAATATGAACGAGCCTATAGGTCTCTTTGGATCCTTAAGTCCTACTCTGGCACGCCTGATGGCTCTCGATACAGCTTTTACCGCTTCATCCTGACCAATTACCCTTCTATGAAGCTCATCTTCCATGTTCAGAAGTTTTTCAGACTCTTCCTGTGCGAGTTTTTTTACCGGAACTCCGGACCAGCTTGAAACTATCTGTGCGATTTCTTCAGCGCCTACTTCTCCCCCGGTACCTGTGTTGCTCTTTTGCCTCCAAGTCTTTTTAATCTCTACAAGCTTTTCCTTTGCCTTGTTTTCATGGTCTCTTATCTCAGCTGCTTTTTCGTAATCTTGAGATGCCACCGCTTCTTCCTTTTCTTGCTCGTACTTCTCTATCTTCGACTCTAAATCTTTGATCTCTGGAGGAGCAGTCAGCATGTTCAGCCTTATTTTTGAAGCCGCTTCATCTATAAGGTCGATAGCCTTGTCAGGCAGGTATCTGTCATTTATGTACCTGTCAGAAAGCTCCACAGCAGCCTTTAAAGCCTCGTCGGTTATAGTTACCTTGTGATGGGCTTCATATCTATCCCTAAGGCCTTTTAATATCTCGTATGCCTCCTCTTTAGAAGGCTCTCCCACATCTACAGGTTGAAACCTTCGTTCAAGAGCAGAGTCCTTTTCTACATATTTTCTGTACTCATCAAGAGTGGTGGCTCCAATAGCCTGCAACTGTCCTCTTGCCAATGCAGGTTTAAGTATATTAGAGGCATCTATGGCTCCTTCTGCCGCACCTGCTCCTATTATCGTGTGCATCTCATCAATGAACAGGATTATGTTGCCTTCTTGATTTATCTCTTCCATAGTGCTTTTAAGCCTGTCTTCGAATTCCCCTCTATATTTCGCACCTGCCACCATGGAAGAAAGATCCAATGACACTACCCTTTTATCCCTCAGGTTTTCAGGCACGTTTCCGGAAGTTATCTTTTGGGCGAGTCCCTCTGCGATTGCAGTCTTGCCTACGCCGGGCTCGCCTATCAAGCAAGGGTTGTTCTTTGTCCTTCTGCTTAGTATCTGGATTACCCTTTCAATTTCCTTCTCTCTTCCAATGACAGGATCAAGCTGGCCTTCGTCTGCCATTTGGGTAAGGTCGCGCCCGAACTTGTCTAAATTTTTTGTATTGCTGTTTTTTGCTTGTTGTGCCTTTGTGTTCTGAGTGGGCGATGTATTCATCAACTTGACAATTTCTTCTCTGATCTTCTGAGAATCTATTCCAAGATCGTTTAATATCTTAGCTCCGACTCCCTCGCCTTCTCTGGTAAGCCCGAGAAGAATATGCTCAGTTCCGATATAACTTTGATTTAAGGCTCTTGCCTCCATTAGGCTAAGCTCCAGTATTTTTTTTGTCCTGGGCGTATACCCTATTATATCGTTTACCGGATCTTCTCCCCTTCCTAAAAGAGTCTCTACCTGCTTTTCAGCCTTATCAAAAGCAACTCCTAAGTTTTTTAATGCCAATGCAGCTATTCCCTCTCCCTCTTTGATCAGCCCCAAAAGCAGATGTTCGCTGCCTATATAATTATGATTTAGCTTTTTTGCCTCTTCTTGAGAAAGCATCAATACTTTCTGAGCCCTCTCTGTAAATCTTCCAAATATCGCCATGTCTTCTCCTCCTATTCAGGTTTTATATATTTTCTGATATGCTCTGCCCTAATCCTATCTCTATCCCTATCGGTCATCTCTTCTCCGTATATCCCCGACAATATCCCGGGCTGTATGTTTATCATCAAGTCGTTTATCACGCCTATATCTTGTTCAATAAGCTCTAAGTCAGAGCCTAATCTTACCAGGGACAACAATTTCATGCTCTCTTCAGCATTTATGGACCTGGCATTCGATAGTATCCCAAAAGCTCTGTATATCTTATCCTCCAGATAGGTTTTATTTGTGCTTAATATCTCATATCTGTGCTCTCTTTCCTTTTTTATGATCTCTCTAGCCACATCATGGAGATTTTCAATAAGTTCCCGTTCGGTCATTCCCAAGGTATTTTGATTGGATATCTGATAAAGATCTCCTAGCGCCTGGGTTCCTTCACCATATATCCCCCTGATCGTAAGTCCGAATTTCGCTAGAGTGACTATCATTGTATTTATCTGATTATTAAGAGTCAGTGAAGGAAGATGCAACATTACCGATGCCCTCATCCCAGTACCTACGTTTGTCGGGCAAGCTGTTAGATAACCGTATTTTTCGTGGTAGGCAAAATCTACGCACCTTTCCAAGACATCATCTACGCTATTTGCCATATCGTATGTATTATGCAACTGAAATCCTTCTTGGATGCACTGTATGCGAACATGGTCTTCTTCATTTACCATTATGCTTAAGTCTTCTTTTTTGTTGATGAACACGGCTGCTCCTTTATGGGTGCCCAATTCAAGGCTGGTCAAGTGTTTTTCTACAAGCATTCTTCTTTCATTGAGACCTACTTTGCCAACCTCTATTTTTTTAAACTCCGTATTCAGCGTCTCGTCTTTTTCCAAACAGTTCCAAATCAAATCTACTATCAATCGGGCCTTATGCTCCGGCAATAAAATAGGAAAAGGCATATCTTTGATATTCCTTGCCAGTCTTATCCTGCTGCTGATTACTATGTCTCTTTCTTTATCTTCGTATTTCCACGATCCCATAATCTATGCCTCCCGGTATCAACCTTTCTTTTCTATCTCCTTGGAAAGTTCCTTAATCATATCTCTATAAACAGCAGCTTGCTCGTAAGCTTCCTTTTCGACTGCAATTCTTAATTTTTGGTTCAACTCTTCTATCTCTCGTTTTTTTCTTATGTCTTCTCCTCCATTATTTACTATCTTTCCTATGTGGACGTCTTTGCCCTGCATCCTTTTGATCATAGGGCTGATCATAGGCTCAAAGGCGTCATAGCAATGCTCGCAACCAAATTTGCCGTATTTTTTAAACATTTCATAAGTCATTCCGCAGTGGTCGCAAGCAGGCTCATTTATCTGCCCATAATTTTTCTTGAGACCATCATCTAAATTAGTGAAATTCGTAATGAAATTTTTAAAATTCAATACGTTGTCTCCTATCTGTTCCAAAGAAGTGCACTGCTCACACAGATGAACCTCCCTTTTCTCCCCATTTATTATCTTTGTTATATGTATCGATGCCTGTCTTTTTTTACAATTGTCGCACAACATATTCAGCCCTCCTCTCTAATTGTTATCTCTATTTTCAAGCATTACCTTATACACTATTCCTCTATTCAACATTAACATTTCTGCCGTTTTCCTTATGGACATGCCTCCCTTTTGATTAACCATCAAAATGAGCCTGTCACGATGAATGTTATTTTCTTTATACCCAAGTTCATCCAATTTAATATTGTTTTTTTGCAGGTACCTGTCCACCTCAGATTTTATAAGCAGCTCTATTCCCTCTCTTGATTCCATGTAGATGTCCTGGCTATCCTGGCTCATGTACCTTATAAATTTATCTATGGAGTCTCCTTTTTCGCCTCCAAATATCTTTAGTATCTTCTCGTGAAAAACCAGCCTTTTATTTACCTGTTGAACATATTCCAAGTAGCTGCTCCATTGGTAATCGCAAAGTTTTTTCACATAACCGCTCTTTACGGGGTTATGGTGGACAAATCGCATCACTTCGAGCATATTATTAAAATCGGCTATGGTCTCGCTTTTAAACCTGTCATAAAAAACCTGCCCTTTCATACAGTATTTCTTGTTGTAATAAGCAGCATATGAAACATTTATCCTCTTCATCACTAAAGAAATGTCTTCTTTTAATTCTTCTACAACGAAATGTGCGTGGTTGTCCATGATGCAATACGCGTAAAGGCTCATCAGGTTTTCTTCGAGTATTTTAGATACGATATGAAGCACTCTTTCCTTGTCTGAGCTATTTTTAAAAATATCCCTTCCATCGCTGCCTCGAATAAGTATGTGATAAAACTTGCTCTTGCTAAGTTGTCTTGGGCTTCTAGCCATTTTAATCACCTTCCATCACCGTAGTACTTTACACTAAATTGACATAGGGGACGGTTCTTTTTGTCACTTTCTATTTTATCATATAATGGCAAAAAGTAAAGCCGCAACAATCGCTGCGGCTTTGCTTAAATATATTTAATTTTCTTCTTTTGCCGATGCCTCTATCACCTTTTCAGCCAATGCCCCAGGCAGTTCTTCGTATCTGGCAAATGCCATTGCAAAATCTCCTCTTGCTTGAGTCATGCTTCTCAGTTCTGTTGCATATTTGAACATTTCCGCCAAAGGAGCCTCGGCAATTATCTTCTGCTTTCCACCTTCAACCGGCTCCATCCCCAGGATCCTTCCCCGTTTTTTGTTAAGATCGCCCATGATATCTCCCATATAATCTTCCGGCACAGTTATCTCAACGCTGTAAACAGGCTCTAAAATGACCGGAGATGCTTCTTTCAGTCCCTTCTTATAGGCAATCGATGCTGCCATCTTAAAGGACATCTCATCTGAATCCACGGCATGGTAGGATCCATCAAACAAAGTAGCTCTTAGCCCTACCACAGGATATTTCGCGACGACTCCTTCTTTTATGCAATCTCTAAGTCCTTTTTCTACAGCAGGAATGAAGTTTCGCGGGACTGCTCCTCCTACCACTTTATCTACAAATTCAAAGTCTATATCCGTGTCCCCTATAGGCTCAAAGTTTATGTATACGTGCCCGAACTGACCTCTTCCTCCCGACTGTTTCTTGTGCTTGCCTTCTGCAGTCGCTTTTTTCTTTATTGTCTCCCTATACGGAATCTTTGGATCAGCTAGGCTTACTTCTATGCCAAATTTGCTTTTAAGTTTTTCACACACTATCTCTATATGCATCTCTCCTAACCCGGAAATCAAGGTCTGCTTTGTCTCAGTGTTGCGTTCAACATGAAGCGTCTGGTCTTCCTCCTGAAGTTTTGCCAAGCCGTTTCCTATCTTGTCTTCATCACCTTTTGATTTAGGCTCCACTCCAAGGGCTATCACAGGCTCCGGAAAACGTATGGGCTCAAATGAAACAGGCTCTTTGGGATCGCACAAAGTGTCTCCCGTGGTGGTATCAGAAAGCTTTGAGAAGGCTCCGATGTCGCCTGCTTGCAAGTTCTCCACTTCGATCTGCTTTTTCCCTCTAAGAATATATATGTGATTTATTTTCTCTTTTTTATTCTTTCTCGTATTTAAAAGCTCCATTCCCGATTTCAGCGAACCGGAGACCACTTTAAATAAAGACAATCTTCCTACATAGGGATCTGCTATAGTCTTGAATACAAATGCAGAAGGCGCAGCTGAAGCGTCATATTTCCTGATACCCTCGTTGCCTTTCTCATCCTTATATTTTTCTCCCGGTGTATCTGCAGGAGATGGGAAATACTCTATAATCATGCTCATAAGCGTTTCTATTCCAGTATTGCGAGTTCCTGATGCGCAAAGTACAGGTATCAAATCCCCTTCCAACACACCTTTTCTTAATCCGGCGTGTATTTCGGCATTTGTTAGCTCCTCGCCGGAAAAATATTTTTCCATTAAATTTTCATCGGATTGTGCAACCGATTCCATGATCATTTCTCTAAAAGGTTCAACATCCGACTTTATTTCTTCCGGCAAAGCCATGTCAAAGCATCTGTCTCCTTTTCTTTCTCGACCTTTCATATCTACTACGTTTATTACGCCGTTAAAATCCAGTCCTTCTCCATAAGGAATCTCAAAGGGCACCACTTTATTTCCGAAACGTTCTTTAAGATCATCCATAATCTTTTCAAAGCGGACATTTTCCCTGTCCATCTTATTGACTACCAAAATAGCTGGTATGTTTCTTTTTGCTATCATTTCCCAGGATTTTTCGGTCCCTACTTCGATTCCGGACAATGCATCCAACACCAATACCGCACCGTCTGCCACTCTCAAAGTACTTGTGCTTTCACCTAAGAAGTCAAAATATCCAGGGACGTCTATAACATTTATCTTATGGCCTCCGTATTCCAACGGCACCGTAGAAGCATTGATCGATATTATTCTCTTCGCTTCTTCATTGTCATAGTCAGATATAGTGCTTCCGTCTTCCACTCTGCCCATTCTGTCGATAATTCCTGCATTGTAAGCCATAGCCTCTGTCAAAGTAGTCTTTCCGCTGCCGCTGTGACCTAGAACTGCTACATTTCTGATATTGCTTGTTGGATACGTTTTCATAGTTGGCTCCCCCTCGCTATTGGAATTTATTTTGTGTACATATCCATGTTACATGCAAAGAAACATCTGTTATTATTTTATTATAAATCCCTGTGTTTTTCTATTCAATTCGCACAAATAATAATATATTTATTTAAAAAGCAAAAGCTCCTGGGGGCTCTTGCTTTCAAGTAGTGATCTTTTCTCTTAACTTTTTGATTATTTTTTTCTCAAGCCTGGATATCGTCATTTGAGACACTCCCAGATCTTGAGCTATTTCACTTTGACTTTTGTTGTTGTAATATCTGTCTACAATAATTTTTCTATCGTAGTCGTCCATTTCCTCAAAGATGTTTTTTATCAAATCCTTATCCTCTATATCAGTCATATGCTGGTCCTCGATACCGAGGACTTCAAATAGGGAAAGGTCGTTTTCATCCTTGGAATTGCTTATCCTTACATCAAGCGACGTGGGAGAGTATGCGTAACTGCCTTCCATAGCCTCGATAACCTCCTCTTCGGGGATATCCAAATATGAAGCGATGTCTTTTATAGTAGGCATCCTCATGAGCTTATGCTGAAGGTGGTCTTTTGACATGTTTATTTTTCGAGACAGCTCCTGTATCCTTCTCGGAACTTTTATTATCCATTCTTTGTCCCTGAAGTATTTTTTTATTTCTCCCAAAATAGTCGGAGTCGCAAAACTCGAAAATTCGTATCCTTTGGAAGGATCGTACCTCTCGATTGCATATATGAGACCTAAGCTTGCTACTTGATAAATATCTTCAAAGTCTACACCTTTGTTGACGTACTTCTTCGAAAGTATTTCAGGTATATACATGAATTCTTTAAAAATCCGATTTCGAACCTCGTTGTCCTTTGTGGCTATATATTGCTGAAAAAGCTCTTCAATATGCCTTTTTCTGTCCTGATTCTTCCCATCGACTTTTCCCGAGACTTCCTTAACCATATATTACTCCTCTAATTGTTTTATCATCCGGATAATCGTTCCATTATTCTCCAGGCTTTTTACTTCCACTTCATCCATCAATGTCTTTATTATATACAGACCCAATCCGTTTTCTTTGGGATTGTCAAAGTCAGGAGACTCTACAGCTTCAAGATCAAAGCCTCTTCCACTGTCACAGACATCTATGATCAACCTATCTCCACTGACTATGTAGTTAACCACATAGCTATCATCCGCAATATTGCATCCATGCTTCATCGCGTTTGTACATGCCTCGGAAACGGCGACTTTTAAGTCTTCGATTGCATCTATGTCAAAGCCCATCCTGTTGGCTATGCCCGACAATGTAAGGCGAGCTACGCTCACGAACTCCGGTATCCCGGGCAAAGTCAATGAAATTTTTACTGCATCCTCTTTGGTTTGTACTTCCATATTATTATTTTCCTCCATATTTATTCAGTAATGAAAATTTTACTGAGCCCCGTAATATCAAAAAGCCTAGACACGTTGGACTTCATGTTTACGACTTTAATAACTGCATCAGGATGTTTTCCCTTGACTCCAATCAAAGCGCCAAGCCCTGTACTGTCGATATAATCCAGCTTTTCAAGATCGAATATAATCTCTTTTCCTTTTACTTCTTGAACTTCATCCATCTTGTTCTTCAACATATCTACCGTGTATATGTCGACTTCGCCTATCAACGCCACTTCAAGCTTATCATTTTCATTGTTAATACTAATTGAAAGCATCTCTTACCTTTTCCTCCCGACACAAGTTTTGAGGAAACTTTAAAGTTTCCTCAAATCCTGTCTTTCTTTTTACTTGTTTTTCTATTCATTACTTTTACAATGGCCTGCGCGACGTTAACAGTCTTTAGAAGAGGTGACAAGACGTAATTCTTTGTTGTCTTGACCGTTTTTTCAACGTTTAGCACTGACTTTTTCAATGACTCCACAGACTCTTGAACGTCTTCTACAACCATGGACGAGTTTTTGGTAATCGTTTCGATTTCAGCGACTATGAGCTCTATGGCTTTTCTATTGTCTTCTATTATGAGATTGACGTCTTCCATGGTCTTGGCAAGACGCTTTAATGTCATGGCCAGATAAATCGCACCGATAACGAAGGCGACTCCAATGAGTAATATTCCCGCCTCCCACAAGTTAGCTTCCTGAAACATTTATACCACCCTCATTTCGGTCTTCATACTTCTTTGAATTCATCGATTTTTTCTTCTGCTTCTTCCTTTATATCCTCAGCTTCATCTTCAAGTTCATCCATAGCTTCTTCTATGGATCCTTTTACTTCCTCTAATTTCCCTTCGAGGTTCTTTTTGTATCCGGATACCTTGTCGCTTACTTTTTCACTTAAATTTTCAACTTTTTTCTCTAGGTTTTCCTTGTAAGTACCCGCTTGTTCCATCGCCTCGCTGCTAAAGTCCTTTACGTTATCTGCAAAGTCTTCTCCCAAATCTTTTAGTTTTTTCATGGTGTCTTTTCCTGATTCAGGGGCAAGCAGTATGCCGGCTAAGCCTCCGATGATCGTTCCTATCAATACTCCGCTTAAAAAATTTGTACTTTTAGACATGATGTACCCTCCTCGAATTTGCTCGTATTTATTTTATATTGATACCCACATAACTTCAGCCTAAACACAATACATTCAATGGAATATCAGTTTTTTTATAAAGAAAAACCCGTTTATAAACGGGTTTTTGATCATTTTTCTTACTCTTCGCCAAATTTGCTTTCGACTAATGCAACCAATGCATCTACAGCCGCTTGAGCATCTTCGCCTTCTGCTTCAATTGTCAGGACTGTTCCTTTGGAAATTCCGCCTGCCATGATTCCCATGATGCTTTTAGCATTTATCTTTTTTCCTTCTTTGATTACATTGACCTCAGACTTATACTTTCCTGCCTCTTGAACGAACATTGACGCAGGTCTTGCATGCAATCCTGTCGCATTTAAAATTGTTACTTCTTTACTTGCCATAATTTTTCTTTCCTCCTAAATTAATTTAATATCAAGTTTAGATAATTCCTCGTCAACCATCGCTTTGACTTCTTCTTCGGTTGAGAGTTTCAGTGCCTTCTCGGCAATTATTTCAGCATCTTTTTTATTGACGCTTCTTATTATTTTTTTAATCTGCGGAACCGACGAAGCGCTCATGCTGAATTCGTCAAGACCAAGACCCAATAAAATCAATGCCGCATGTGGATCTCCTGCTAATTCTCCACACATTCCGGTAAATTTGCCGCCCCCAGCATTATGTGAAGCATCTATGACCATTTTTACAAGTCTTAAAATAGCCGGGCTTAGTGGTTGGTACAGATACGAAACTGTTTCATTCATTCTGTCAACCGCCAATGTGTACTGGCACAAGTCATTTGTTCCGATGCTGAAGAAGTCGACTTCGGATGCGATTATATCAGCAGTGACAGCAGCGGACGGTATCTCTACCATTATACCAACTTTTATATTTTCGTCAAAAGAAATTTTTTCTTCCCTGAGTTCTTCCTTGCATTCTTCAAGTATGGCTTTTGCCTGCCTTACTTCCTGAACATTGGATATCATGGGGAACATTATATGAGCGTTTCCAAAAGCACTGGCCCTTAGTATCGCCCTTAGCTGCGTCTTGAAAAGCTCCTTTTCGACAAAGCAAAGCCTTACCGCTCTCAATCCAAGGAACGGATTCATTTCTTCATCCAGTTGAAGGTAAGGAAGATTTTTATCTCCGCCTATGTCCAAAGTCCTTATTATTACCGGATGGTCGCCCATGCTCTCAAATACTTCCTTATACGCTTTATACTGCTTTTCTTCATCCGGCATCGTATCGCTGTCCATATACAAAAATTCAGTCCTGTAAAGTCCAACTCCGCTTCCGCCGTTTCTGAGAACTCCTTCTACATCTTTAGGCGTTCCGATATTTCCTACAAGCTCAACTTCGTGCCCATCTAGAGTCTTTGCAGGAAGATCTTTAAGTTCTGCAAGTTCCCTAATGAACGCTTCGTATTCAGCTTTTTTATCGAGGTACTCCTTTTGTGTCTTCTCATCGGGATTTACTATCACTACGCCTTCTATTCCATCTACTATCACAAGGTCTTTGTCTTTTACTTCTTGAGTAATGGATTTAAGACCCAATACCGCAGGAATCTCAAGGCTTCTTGCCATTATGGCCGTATGCGATGTCCGGCCGCCTATGTCAGTGGCAAATCCCAATACTTTTTCTTTGTTCATAGTAGCCGTGTCCGAAGGTGTGAGGTCGTATGCGATTACAACGGTGTCTTCATTAATAAGGCTTAAGTCCTGTTCCTTAAGACCCAATGCATTTCTCATAAGCCTACCGCCTACATCTTTTATGTCTGCGGCTCTTTCCTTCATGTATTCGTCATCCATAGATTCGAATATAGCTACAAATTGATCTGTTATCTGTTTTATCCCATTGTCAGCAGTGATTTTTTGGCTTTTGATAGTCTCTTCTATCTGACCTACATATTCCGGATCATCCAATACCATCAAGTGAGCAGAAAAAATTCTAGCCTCTTCTTCCCCAAGTTCCAAGACAGCTTTTTCCTGTATCACTTTTAGCTGTTCTCTAGATTTGTCGACAGCTTCTTTAAGCTTCTGGAGTTCGCTTTGAACGTCTTCCACGTTGCTTGTGTCGACAACTACTTCCTCATGTTTGAGAACAAAAGCCTGAGCAATTGCAATACCAGGCGATGCGCCAATACCCTTCATCGATAAAATCCTCCTTTGAAAATGTTTTCAAGTCGCTGCGAAAACAGCGCAAATAATTTTTTATCATTCTATCACAAGTGTTTTGATAAATCTAGATGTAATGGTTTGCACGTTGAGCTACCATTAAGTTTCTGTTTCGTTTGTGTAAACGAATGTAACTGATTGTAATATTGCTCGTATTTATTTATGAAAATCACCTTTTGTTACATAGCATTACAAAAGACACTATGCTAGCCGCTGAATCCGAAGCAAAGGATTGCAAGGCACCGTCTCGGTAAAAGTTGCAAGATTTAAGTAATTAAGATGTAAGTTTGCATGGA
>DMAW01000044.1 GCA_003446375.1 Eubacteriaceae bacterium
ATAAGAAACATCTTCTTTTTTTATCTGCTCAATATTTTTATAAATAACTTCCTCATCTTTTGAAGAATTGCTCACAATTATAGCATGTCTGCTCAAATTTTCGTCCACAAGCATGGATACGATTTTGTCAAAATTGCTATACACCTTCATGAGCACAATAGAATTTTCATTTTTAATATAACTTCTAAGTTTTTCCTCATCTATTGTAGCAGGCAAAATTACCAGCGGATCATTTCCTTCAACAAGGGGAAAATTGTTATTGGATGCAATATCCAAAAAAGATGCAATCCCAGGTACGGTCACCACAGTAACCTTGTTCTTTAATATTCTTAAAAGATATATGTATGTGCTGTAAACCATGGGATCTCCTATGGTTACAAAGCCAACCTTCATGTTGTCGGAAACATCCTTTTCAACCTCAAGAGCAATACTTTCCCAAGCTTTTTGAAGCTCTAAGGTATCATAATTCATAGGAAAATGCCTGCTCTTTATAACTGTTTTTTCATCTACGTAATCTTTAATAATTCTATATGCCGTGCTGAATTTTTCTTCCTCTTTTGCAGTTGGAACATAAAGCACATTTAGAGTCTTAATAACATCAACAGCTCTTTTGGTAACATGGCCACTGTCACCGACTCCAACTCCTATGCCGTAAAATATTCCTTCTGTATATTTATCCATCATTGCTTACGCTCCTCTATATTGTACAACAGAGCATTGCATATAGCAGCAGCCACATTGCTGCCTCCCTTTCTTCCACTTGCAACTATATATTCCGTATCTTCAAGCGTCATTATAAGCTCCTTAGCCTCTACAACATTTACAAATCCTACTGGAACTCCTATTATTACCTCGGGCTTTATTTTATTTGCCTTAATAAGTTTGTAAAGTTTTATCAAAGCCGTCGGTGCATTCCCTATTGCAAATATAATTGGTCCACTTATATTACAAGCCCTTTCCATGGAAACAGTTGCTCTCGTTTCTCCTCTTTCCTTGGCCTCTGCGGCTACATCTTCCTCCGCCATAAAACAGCGCACTTCAACTCCGTATTTTTCGGCAGCATTTTTGTTTATTCCGGATCGTGCCATATTAGTGTCCGTAACTATTGTAGCCCCATTTTTTAGAGCTTCTTTTGCTTTTTTAACAGCATTCTGAGAAAAACACATACTCCTCAAATAATCAAAATCCGCTGTAGTATGAATTACTCTTTTAACTATGGGTTCAATTTCTTTTTCAAGAACAACATCACCCATTTCACTCTGAATTATTTCAAAACTTCTTTTTTCAATATTATGCGGTTCTACAAATTTAATATTTTCCATTATTTCTCCTGTTCATAAAGGTTTTTTACATCAAATTTATTCAAAGTTAACTTCATAATCATCAATAGATGCCGCAACTGTAACAGAATTAACCACAGTCTTATTTATGAACAGCCTTCCATTCTTGCTTCCCATAATTGCGGATCTTTCACATACACTGTCTACACCGGCGATACTTTTTACAAAATCAGAGTTGGTAAACTCCCCATGAAGACTGTTAAGCTCATCCTTAGAATATGTGTGAAAGGGAACTTTAAAAATATCTGCCGCTTTTTTTATTCCGTATTCATCTTTTTTTAAATCTATGGAATTTATGGAGCTAACTGCAAAATGTGAAATACCATGTTCGTTGAGGACTTTCTTAACTGCAGCATAAACGTCCTTAAAATCCGCTCCCTTTCTGCATCCAACTCCTATGGAAACAATTCGCGGGATAAGGTTTAGTGTGTTTTTAAAAGGTCGTCTGCCGGAATCAAGTGCTATGCATATTCCTGTTTCTTTTTCTCCACAATCTATCTCAAGCGGAAAGTCTCCTATGACTTTATAATCTGATTCAAATCCTATTTTTTTATTATCTAGTATCTCTGCAGCTATATCTCTAGCTTTTTTTAAGCTAATAATATGAAGATTCTTTCTGTGCGCCCATTCGTCAACAGCAAATTTCCCGTTTACATCTGTAGCAGTTGTAATAATTGGATTGCCTCCTACAATATCTGCTATTTTTATTGTCAACCTGTTTGCCCCTCCTATATGCCCACTTAAAAGAGAAACTACATTTATCCCCTTCTCATCCATACATACTACGGCAGGATCGCTTTTTTTACTTCTTACAAAAGGTGCAACCGCCCTTACAGCAATGCCTGCTGCACCTATAAAAATTATGCAGTCTGCATCACTAAATGACTTTTCAACTGCCTTGTATAAATTCTCTTCACGAGGCTTAGCAAACTTAGATGAATCGGCATACTTTTCAGGAACGTAGGCATTCACCGAGTATTTAATTAAATTTTCAATCAGTTTATCGCATAGCTTTGCACCATTTTTTGAAAATGCATATATGTCAATCTTCATATTTCCACGCCTCTTGTAAACGTTCAGATTTTGCATCTGAGTACTGACCACTGTACATGCTTGATTTTTTGATAAAATTTTCAGCAAACTTTAGATTACCTAAGAAATTGATGTGGGGATATCCCATAAATTTTGTATCGTCTGCTATTATAGTGTCCCAGCTTCTGGTAGATTCAGGCTTAATCGCACAGAAGGCATCACCTGTATTCGTACTGTCTGAATAGTGAAACTCATGGCCGTTTATAGATTCTCCAATACCGCACATTAAATTTTTATTGCGGCTGGTTAATGTAATATATCCAAACCTTCTGAGAGATTCGGTCATATAGCTGTTTCCTTTCACTGCTCCCACGAGGTTGTATGATTTTCCATCCATATTTGTGAAACTTTCCATAAGATACATGTATCCTCCGCATTCCGCAAATACAGGAAGACCTGAATTAATTTTTCTATTTATATCCCAGAGCATTGATTTGTTCACAGATAGTTCCTCAATATGCAGCTCAGGATATCCTCCTCCTATATACAGTCCCCCAATGCCATCAGGAAGCTTTTTATCGTTCATTGGGCTGAAACTTACAATTTCAGCACCCATCTGCTTAAGCAAGTCCAAATTATCCTGATAATAAAAGCAAAATGCCTTGTCATTGGCAACAGCAATTTTTGTTTTTCCTATAAAGCTTATTCCAGGTTCCTCATACTCCAAGCAGTCAGAATTTTCGGCCAGTTCAATCAGGCCTTCCAAATCAACTGTGCAAAGCGCCTGCCTTCCAAGGTCATCGACTATTTCTTGAAGATTCCCTACTTCTTCAGCAGTCACCAGTCCCAAATGCCTGCTTTCCAACATGCAATCATTCAAGTGAGGCATATATCCATAAACTTTT
>DMAW01000161.1 GCA_003446375.1 Eubacteriaceae bacterium
GCTAAAGGTGCATTGTATGCCTGCCAATCAATCTTACCGCTTAATAGACTGTCAGCCATAGTATATCCTGCCCACCATGGTCCAAAGAAAATACCAACGTTACCGGCAAGCGTAGGTTCCTGACTATCGGCACGAATTAACATTTGCGGATCAATTAATCCCTCTGCATACATAGACGCTAATTCACTTAAAGCTTCTTTTGTTTCTGGCTGTATGGAGCCATATTTGATATCACCAGATTCATCTTTTAACCAATATTGCGGAAATGATTTAAATGAACCGAAAATTGGATCTAGTCCCCACAAATTTCCACCGATATTCGTCAGTCCTGAATTAGCAGGTCCAATGATACCAATGGTATCAGCTTTGCCATTTTCATCCGGATCCTGTGTTACAAACGCCTCAGCAACAACCTTTAGTTCTTCTAAAGTACGCGGAACTTCTAAGCCTAATTTATCCAGCCAATCCTGACGTATCCACATAACGTTAACACCGCCGGCTTTTATATTAGGAGCCGGTACTGCCATCATCTGTCCGTCCTGAGTTATCATATCAGTTAATTGCTCCCCGCCGCTACTTACAAAGCTTTTTAACATATCGGATGCATAATTATTATAAGCATCTGTAATCGGTTGAATCTGCCCATATTTTAACATGGCACGATACTGTGTAGCTCCTACGTTCATAATATCCGGAAGAGTATTACTTCCAATAGAAAGATTCATTTTTTGTTCAAAATCTGTATTGGAAGAGACCCAATCATATACAATTTCAATATTAAGGTCTTTTTTAATAGCATCCAGGAATGCATTATTCTCCATCGTCTGCCCTTCCGGGAAAGAAGCATTGGGATTTAATCCTGCACCTAAATGGATGGTAACCGTTTCCTTATAGGGATCAAGGGGACCTCCCTCTGCCGTGGCATCAGAAGATGTTTCTTTTGTTGAATCACTAGATTGTACTGTAGTGTCTTGATCTGATTTCTTATCACTACCAGCGCTGTTAGAACACCCAACTAAGGTTCCAATCATTGATGTGATTAATAATAAAGCAAGTAACTTTTTTTTCATTTTAAACCTCCTCATAAAGTTTAGTAACTTTTTTTTCATTTTAAACCTCCTCATAAAGTTTATTAATTTATATTGCATGAGACTCAGCCTTTTACCGAGCCTAACGTAATACCTTTCACAAAATACTTCTGAAGAAAAGGATAAATAATCAATATAGGGACCATAGCGATAAATATTTTTGCAGCATCTAAAGATTGATTATTTAATTGTACCATCTCTTCTATCTGTTCAACCGTCATGGTAGAATAATTTTGTGTAACAACCATCTGCTGAATATAGGTCTGTAACGGATAATTACTTTGTTTTGTATTTAATACAAGGCCTTGAAAGAAATCATTCCAGTGCCCTACAATGGTCAGTAAAGTGATCGTTGCGATCATGGGTTTAGCTAAAGGTATATTTACCTTAATAAAGGAAGTCCACGGACCCGCTCCATCCACATAAGCTGCCTCTTCCAATTCGGAGGGGAGATTGCGGAAGAAATTCATTGCCATAATTACATTAAATACAGGAAGGCTTCCTGATAATACAAGGCCCCAAATATTGTCAATTAAATGATAATTACGCATTGTCATATACCAGGGAATGGTTCCGCCGTTAAATAACATACAGAATATTAGTATCCACATAAAAATATTTCTTTTAGGAAACTGCCTATTCGTCTTAGATAACGGGTAAGCTACTAACAGAGTACATCCCACCCCAAAAATACCGCCTAAAACTACTCTTTGTATGGATATCCAAAATGATTTTAAGAAAGCAACTTCTCCTAAAATTTTCTGATAAGAAAGTAAATTGAATCCAACAGGCCAAAAAGCAACCTGACCCGCATTTACTGCTTCCTTACTGCTTACAGAAACCATTAGAATATACCACATTGGAACCAGACATGCTAAAGTTATCAGAATAAGTATAATTACATTGCATAGATCAAATATCTTAGACCCTATAGATTTATTTTCAATCATACGCCACCCCCTATGTTAAAAAATCTTATAACCGGCAAATTTATCAGCCAACCAATAACCCAGTGTTATAAGTATCAGACTCACTACCGATTTTAATAAACCTACTGCAGTAGCAAGACTGAATTGAAGCTGTACCAGTCCTGCACGGTATACCCAGGTATCCAATATGTCACCAGTGGAGTATACCAAGGGGTTATACAGGTTAAATATTTGTTCAAATCCTGCATTTAAGACATTGCCTAGTGATAAAATAGCAAGAAGTGCAATTGTTGTTTTAATACCCGGTAAAGTAATATGCCACAATCTGGAGAATCTTCCCGAACCATCGACTGCTGCAACTTCATACAGGGTCGGGTCTATTCCAAGCAATGCTGCTAAATAAATAACTGCATTATAGCCAAATCCTTTCCATATATCAGTACCAATTACTAAAGGACGGAATAAATCTGCACGTCCAAAAAAGTTTATGGAATCAATATTAAAATGCTGTAAAAGAGTATTAATCGGCCCTGTATATCCAAAAATATTTAATATTATTTTCGCCAGTATTACCCATGAGAGAAAATAAGGTAAGTATACAATTGTCTGGATTGGGCGGAATAGCTTTTTGAAGCATAATTCATTCAGTAATAAGGCAAAAATTAATGGTACAAGTAAATTACCTATCATCTTACCTACAGCAATAACAATTGTATTGATTAATACTTGTTTTGTATCACTTAATTGGAACATATACTTGAAATTATCTAACCCTACAAAATGTGATTTAAAAAGCCCATCGATGGGGTTAAAATTCTGAAAAGCCATAACAATTCCAAACATCGGAACAATACTAAATAAAACAAGCCAAATAAACCCTGGAATCAGCATGAGATAATATTGTTTTAAAAACTTTTTGTTGAACATAACCAATTTCCACCCATTTTTTTGTTACCTTTTGTTCTGAAACATTCATTTAGTAAATAGTAACAAATTTATTCTTTCTAATCTATGGACTAATGTTGTATGTTCACAAAACAATAACTAACATTTTTATATTATTTGTAATATATGTTTTGATTTATGCAAACATTTTTACTGATATTTTTCTCTCAAATAAAAAAAACTGAAGTTTAATCCATTAGGGCTAAACTACAACTTATTTATACTCATTTTATTTAGATTTGAAAATTTTTTCTATATTCTGTGGGAGAACATTTCATTTCTTCACGAAAAACACGATTAAAGTAATTTATATCTTCAAAACCAGATTCTTTCGCTATATCTGTAATATTTTTATCCGATTTTATTAAAAGGCTGACAGCTACACGCATACGTTCTCTTTTGACATATTCATGAAACGTATTTCCCGTAAATTTCTTAAAATTAATACTGAAATAACTGCGGCTCATGCCTATTTCATCTGCCACTTCTTCAGCTTTTATATTATCTGTGAAATGTAATTCCAAATAGTTGATTGCCTTTATAATACAAATCTGCATCTTTTCATTCGAATTTACAGTTAAGGCCCATTTATATAATGCATTTCTCCATTCTGTTAACCAATCCAGAATTAATTCTATATCTGTTAAAAATGGCATCATAGAATCTTCTCGTCCCAGGCTGTTATCAACAGTTTGTATACATTTTAATAATAGACGTTCCAGTTTTCTGTTACTTGGTTTTAATTGCCTTGTTCTATTCAATAAAGCTTCGAAGCATACAGTATCATACAGCCAGTATAAATGCTGCCATTCCTTTTTTACATACTCCCAAATTTCTTGATTTACATGTTCATCCGAATCCGTGGGATAAAGATTTTTTCTCTCCTTATAGTTTTGTAAGACTCTTGATAGAATTGCAGCTCCCTCTTCCTTTTCCAGTTGTACTTTTGATATATATTCCAAAACTCCGTACCGAATAGCGGCTTGAGCATAGAAAAAATTTTCGTAAAAAGTTAACACTACAAACTGCACATTGGGAAAATTCTTTCGGCTGGCCTCCATTAACTCGATACCTCCAAGTTCTGGCATATCAATATCCACAAACATAATATCTACTTCATGTTTATTTAAAAAATCAAGGGCTGCTATTCCATTTTGAACATCTCCTATAATCTGCATGTTAAATTCTTTCCAGGGCATAATAGAGATAATCCCCTTTCGAGCCAATTTATCGTCATCTACGACCAATACCTTTATCATTGTTTCCCTCCAATGGTAATAACAAAGTAACTTTTGTACCCTTATAAAGTTCGCTGTTTATGGTAAGTAATGCACGTCCTCCATAAAAAGTTTCCAGCATGGACCTTACATAACGTAATCCAACTCCATCGTTTTCTGTGCTTCCATCTGATATATATTCAAACGGACGATTTAATCTTTCCAGTTGTTCCAGATTGAGACCTTTTCCATTGTCTTTAATGGTTATCACTATATATCCTCTTTTTTCATCTTTGAATAAACAAATATATAATTTACCAGTATCTCCAAGACCATGACGAATTGCATTTTCAACTAAAGGCTGAAATAATAGCCTTATCGTAGGCTGATCCAGGTAATCCCCTTCTTCAACCTGTAGATCTACTTCAAAATCATATCGCATCTTTTGTAAATTGACATATTGTCTTAAGAATTCTAACTCCGTACGAAATGTGGCGTTTCGTTCCTGTTTTCCCAAATTGTATGACAATAAAAATACTAAACTCGATATAAAATTACTGATATCCTTCTGTTTATTAATCTGTGCCATCCAATGAACAGAATTTAATGTATTGAGCAGAAAATGAGGATTAATCTGGTACATGAGTTTCTCAACTTCCGTTTTACTTCTCTTCTTTTCTTCTTCTTCCACATCAGCCAATAGTTGTCTTATCTGACCTTTCATATTGCTGAATTGTAACATTAATTGATCAAATTCTTTAATACCGAGTTCATAATCCGCATCTTCCAAATTACCTTGACCTGCTTGTTCAATTTCCTGTCCAAATAATTGCAGAGGACGGTAAATCAACCGATAGATCATCAAAACGGACAAATAAAATAAGATAATTGAAACAAGGAGTATGAAAAAAATACGATTTCTCCATTGATAAACTTCTTTTCGATAAGACTGTTCCTTAACTGCGAAAACATTAGTATATCCTATTTCACTTTTTTGGGCAACAATAAAATAACCGTCTTTCATACCTGTAAAAGTTTTATCCGAGTCAAAACCATCTATCGGAAACTCTTGACCTGACTTAAAATCCTCACTACTGCTGTATTGAATAGTTTGAGAAGTATCAAGCTGCAATAATACGAAAGGAACTACATCTTTTGAAGTCAAATCAGAATTTTCTTCTAAATACTCCTCTATATTAACTTTCATTTCTACATATGTATACAGTTGTTTACTTTGAAAATAATCTTTTCCAAGCATTGATATTACCATACAATTGCTTTTTTTACACTTTGATAGTCCCAAACCCCGTAAGCTGTCACCGCCAGCAGTTACCAGTTCCGGTGCATCCTTAAGATTATAATTCGGTAACATCAGATTTTCATCAAATAAGCATTTTTTATCATATGGGTCATAATAGCTTGCAAAATTAACAGATGAATTTGGGAAGCTTACGTTAATTAATTCATCGGATAATTTTCTTTTTGTTTTATATATATAATAAGCACTTTTTTGAGACATAAAGTCTACCAATAATGAGCCTATTGTCCCGCCTTCTTTCATCTGCTGCGTTATCCGCACCATATTGTAATATGCCTCATCCATATGTTCTGTCATTTGCTTTAAAGACATTTTTAATGTCGCCTCAGTCTTATTTTTTTCTATGGAATGCAAGGCAGCATAAGATACCACTACCAGAGAAATCAAGCTTACAGCGGTTACCATTAGTACAATAGCTATTAAGCGCTGTCTTATAGTAGAAAGTCTTTTTTGCTTCTGTCTTTTATATTTTGTTTTCATTTTGAATCTACTCCATACTATTATTCTGTACCAGTGTAAATTCACCGCTCTTTACGGCTTGACTCGATCCACCGATATAGATTTCATAAGAGCCACTTTCATTTACATAATTCATATTTGTATCATAAAATTTAAGATCATCTGTAGGAATTTCAAATGATATTCTCTGTTCATGACCAGCTTCTAAAAATATCTTTTTAAATCTTTTTAACTCACGTTTTGGTCTTACAACACTTCCAATCACATCCTTTATATAGACCTGAACTACTTCGGAACCATCTCTACTACCTATATTCTCTACAACAATAGAAAACGTAACTGATTCACCGATTTCTATCCTACTATTATCAAGTTTAAAATCCTTATACTGAAATGTTGTATAGGAAAGTCCATACCCAAAAGCATATAGAGGTTCATTAGGAATATCAAGATAGCGGCATCGAAAACGATCCTTATTATTTTCTTCATCCAAAACATGACCAACCGACATCTCATTATAGAAAACCGGAACCTGTCCTACAGAATACGGAAAACTCATGGATAATTTACCGGAAGGATTCTTATCTCCTGATATAACATCACAAATAGCTGACCCGCCCTCTGTTCCAGGCATCCACACCTCCAATATCGCTGCCGCCTTTTCTTGTAATTCCCGAATATCTAA
>DMAW01000055.1:0-46270 GCA_003446375.1 Eubacteriaceae bacterium
TAATCGGGGCTGCTTTCCATGCCTCGGTGAGCATCCAAGGCATGCTTGCTGCAATCTAGGGAAAATCATGGTCACTAAAAGGGAAAATTGTGACTATGAGGATTGCCGAAATTATTCTGTCAACATCTGTCTGTACTGCATGTAGTCGTCTCTGATATCACTAAGCAGGGAAACAGCATCGTCTTTTAATAAATAGTCTACCGGCTGCTTGTAACCATTAAGAAGATCTTGTTCATAATCAGGATCAGCTGCAATTTCTTCAATTACATCATTCATTTTATCAATTATTTGCGGATCAGTACCTTTAGGGAATGCTATAATATATGGTTTTTCCATCACTAGATCCACTCCTGCTTCCTTAAAAGTAGGGATATCGCCCAAATTTTCATTTCTTTCGTTGTTGTACTGAGCTAAAATCACCAAATCTCCTGTTTCGGCATAATCTTTAACAGCTCCATATGTTATCGCTGCCAAATCTACTCTTCCTCCGAGCATATTTGTTATTTTGTCAGATGCAGAGCCAATATCAAGGATTCTCAAGTCTATATCTGCGTTATTCATCAGCAATAATCCCTGTAAGTGAGAATACCCACCCAGTTCTGAAGCATACGTTATAGATCCAGGATTTGCTTGAGCTTTTGACACTAAATCTTCAACAGAAGTTATTCCTGAATCTTTACTTGCTACCAATACAGTTCCTTTGTCGACTGCCGGAATACCTGCTATATCAAAATCATCCATGCTGTAATCTATCAGTTCAGCAACTTCATTAATTATCATCTGTCCAGTGTGGCAAAATAAAATTCTGTATCCGTCAGGATTAGAACTTTTCACTTGACTTGTAGCCACGCTGCCGCCACCACCAGGATTATTTGAAACGACCATAGATTGACCTGTATATTTTTCAAAATACGTCGCAAAAGTTCTAGCGTTAAAGTCCGTATCTCCTCCTGCTCCCGCTGTTACGACAACTTCAATCGTCTTTTCGGGCCATTTTAAATCCCCATCGTTTCCATTTGAAGCATTTTCTCCTCCATTGTCACTGCAACCTGCCAACAATGAAATCATCATACCTGCCGCCAACAATAATGCCAATACCTTTTTTTTCATCTTTTTCTCCTTTTCTTATATAAAATTTTTACCTTACCAATGTGGGTTTTTTAGAATCGAACTTCCAGCCAGGAATTATATGCTGCATCGCCATTGAATCATCCCTATCGTGATTATCCATCTTGTTATAAAGTTCATTGGCTTTCATCACCTTATCTATATCAATGTCAATCCCCAGTCCGGGTCTATCCGGGATTTTTATTTTTCCATCTTTTATTTTCATAGCGTTGCTACAAAGATCCTGTCCATCCTGCCATATCCAGTGTGTATCCATAGGCGTTATCTCACCCGGCGCAGCTGCGGCGCAATGAGCGAAAATAGCTAATGATATGTCAAAGTGATTATTTGAGTGCGACCCCCAGGTAAGCCCCCAGTCGTTTAATACTTGAGCCATCCTTACGCTTCCGTTCATTGTCCAAAAATGGGGATCTGCCAAAACAATATCTACTGCCTTTAGCGCTGAAGCATGATAGAATTGTCTCCAGTCAGTTGCAATCATATTGGTTGCAACTTGAAATTGAGTGGCGTTTTTAAACTCGCACATGACTTCTCTGCTTGAAAATCCGTTTTCCGGTCCACAAGGATCTTCCACATAAGTGAGCGTTCCATGCTTATCCTTGCAAAGTTCTATAGCTTCCTTTAACGTCCATGCCCCATTGGGATCTATATTTATCCTAGCATCAGGCATTTCTTTTTTTAGGGCCTTGATAGCTTCCATCTCTTCAGCTCCGGGAAGAACTCCTGCTTTGAGCTTAAAGTCTTTAAAACCATATTTGGCTTTCGCTGCTTTAGCCTGTTCAACTATTGACTGAGGGGTTAAAGCAACTTTTCTTCTCACTCTGAACCATTCCTCGCTGCTATCACTTTCATCAAGATATGGCAAATCAACCTTATCCTTATCATGAATATAGAATAAATAGCCAAGTATCTGTATCTCATCTCTTTGCTGCCCGTCTCCAAGAAGTGCACATACAGGCAGATTCATGAATTTACCGAGAAGATCGAGCATTGCGCACTCTACCGCAGTTTCAGCATGGACTACGAATTTAAGATTCTTTAAATCCAGGCCCTGCAGCCCTTCTCCATCATTGTCGCAGTTTGCAGTCCCTTTGTTTTTTATAGTGTTCACTATTGTTTTATAATTGCCTATTTCTTGTCCTATTACATAATCCCTGTAGCTTTCTAACGCTTTAGTTATGTCATCTCCACCATGCACTTCTCCGATTCCCGTATTACCTGTTTCATCAGTCAATATCACTATATTCCTTGTAAAATAAGGTGCATGGGCTCCGCTTAAAGTCATCAGCATGCTATCATATCCCGCCACGGGAATCACTTTCATTTCAGTAATTACAGGTGTTCCTTTATTATTCATTTATTCATCTCCTTATGCATGATTAGTCATTTTGCGTCTATTTTTTATTTCTTTAATTATGGTAATCACCAAAAATATCACCGTTGCCGCCAGGAACATTCCCGATATAGGATTTGTTATGAATCCTGAAAAGCTATCTTCGCTCATCATCAAACCTCTTCTCAAGTTTGTCTCAGCCATGGTTCCAAGAACAAATCCAATTACAAATGGAGCCTGTGGAACTTTGAACTTAACGAAAAAGTATCCTATTACACCAAATACTACAACCGCCCAAACATCAAATACCCTACTCGAAAGTCCAAATGCTCCAACTACGCAGAAAACAAATACTATCGGCAATAAGATATGTCTTGGTACCTTCAGAATCTTTGCAAATGCTCTCATACCATAAAATTCAGTTACAAGCATCATAAATGCAGCTACGATACATGCAACAAATATCGTATATACCAAGTTGCCGTAGTTCACAAAAAGTAATGGACCGGGCGCTATGCCATGTACCATGAACGCTCCCAATAAAAGAGCTGTTACTCCGTCACCCGGAATTCCCAAAGTCATCAAAGGTATAAGGGCTCCACCTACAGATGCATTATTTGCCGATTCTGATGCTACTATGCCATCAATGCATCCCTGTCCATATTTTTCAGGTTCGCTGCATGTATTCTTTGCAACAGTATAGGATACTAGATTAGATGTTCCCGCCCCTATTCCAGGGAGTATGCCTATTCCCAGGCCTATAAGGGATGATCTAAGTCCATTGGGAATCTGCTGGACAAACTCTTTTATGCTAAATCCAAACCCTTTGACATTCATATCTACTTTTGCTACACATGTTTTTCCTTCCAGCCTACTGGTTTCTGCAATTTTTATAACTTCCGATACTGCAAACAAGCCTATCATAACGGTTAAAATATCAAATCCATCAAACAGTTCTACAGACCCAAATGTAAATCTTCTTACTGCATCTACCGGCGCTATCCCAACTGTTGAAAAAGCAAATCCCAATACTCCGGAAAATACGCCTTTAACCATAGATCCTGTAGAAAGGGTAGCTATTAGCATCAATGAAAATACTGCTATTGAAAAATACTCGTGAGGTCCAAATTTTATGGCTATTTTAGCTACATACGGTGCGATGAATATTAAAGCTATGATGCTTATTATAGTACCTATGAACGAAAACACCACTCCGACGCCTAATGCCTTTGCACCTTGATTTTTATCAAGCATCGGATGCCCATCCAAGCAAGTCGCTATAGATGCCGGTGTTCCCGGAATCTTCAAAAGTATCGCTGATATGAGTCCCCCCGATACCGAACCTATGTATAATGCTATCAATATAGACAGCCCCTGCCCTGGATCCATCCCATATGTCAACGGCAAGAACAAAGCGATCGCCATTACTGAGGACAATCCCGGCACAGCACCAAATATAATTCCTACAATTGTCCCGATAAACATCATCGTAAGGACAAAGGGGGCGAATACATTGGTTATTCCCTGTGAAAAAAGTTCTAACATTTAGGCTCCTCCTCTAAATAAATGTAATCAGGCCTTGGGGAAGCATTATCTTAAGGCCGTATCTAAATGACAAGTAAACAAATATTGCAACCAAGACTGCTATTAATACGTAAATCAGATGGTGTTTTCTTTCCTTCATCTGATTCGGCGCCAGTACTTCAAATTGCAAAAACAAAAATATCATGGTACTAAGCAAAAAACCTGCTCTTTCGAATATCGCTATATAGGTCAATATCAAAAACGATGTTTTTATAACAGTTTTGGTATCAATTGCCCCAACTTCTTCTTCAGCATGTTTTAATTTAAATGTTTCAAATAATTGTACTCCTCCCAGCACCACCATTAGGAATCCCAAAATCTTAGGTACAGTTCTTGCATCGACCATTCCGGGTTTACTATCTATTTGATACGTCATAAACAAATAAAAGACTCCAAATAGCAAAGCGATAATCCCAAATGCCATCTCTTTTTTCTTGCTGAAACTCATTCCAGCCTACCTCCTTTTTTATGTCGAGCGCTTTAACTCTTGTATCGATTTCATGAATTTAGTATACTATGAAGTATGGTCTGATAGCCAATTCGCAGTTTTAATTGGTGTAATCAGTTTCACTAATAGTTGCAAAGGAGCACTTATGGACGTAAGATATTTAACATATATTGTAGAAATAGCCGAGCAAGGGAATATGACAAAAGCCGCAGAGAACCTGTTTGTTTCCCAGTCATCTCTCAGCCAGTATCTGTCTAAATTGGAAAATGAGCTGGGGACTCCTTTATTTGAAAGAATGAAGGGAGAACTAAGACTTACTCAGGCTGGAGAAATGTACTTGGATGCAGCAAAATCAGTAATAAATATACAAAAAAAGCTATACCAAAATATCAATAGCCTCTCTGATACAGGCAAGATAACTTTGGGTATAACTTCGCAGTGGGGCCTTAAGATGATGACTGATATAATATCTAAATTCAAGGACAGATTTCCAAACGTCACCTTGGAGATCATCGAAGACAATGTAATCCCAATAACTAAGTTGATTCAAGCTGAAAAAGCAGACCTTGCATTAATGGCAGCAAATGATTATAAGGACTTTGGAGACCAATGTGAAGTTTTGCGAAAAGAAGAAGTAGTTTTTGCAGTTCCTGAAAATCATAAATTTTGCGCAATTCATAAAGATGATCTAAAAGACATCTCACAAAACGAATTAAAGGATATATTCAAAGACGATAGCTTTATTTTGTCCAAGCAGGGCTCTACGATACGCTTTATAGCGGATAAAATATTGAAGTCAAACAATTTTATTCCGGATACAGTGTGTGAAATGAACAGTATGGTGGCAGTTAGAAAGATGGTTTCAAAAGGAATAGGGGTCGCATTCATGCCCTCCACTTGTGCAGAGCCAAAACACGATGTAACCTACTTTTCCTTTGCTCCAAAAGTATTCAGATACAACATCATAGCGTACAGAAAGAACCTCGTACTTAACAATGCTGAAAAATACTTGATAAGCCTTTTTAAAAATCATCAGTTAAGCTCGTAAAAAAGCACGTCACCAAATATATATCTTCCTGATATTTGGGACGTGCTTTTAAAAACAAAATCTATTTTAGCTGAAATCGTAAAGATTCAATCCTATTTCTTTGCTGAATTTACGGTTCACTTTGCCCTCCATGGATTCTATCACCAACTCAGCCGTAGCGCTTACATATGCAGAATTCAAATGCCCTCCAAAGGCTTTATTTTCTATATCTGAAAGGCTTATATGCATGTGCAGATATACTTCGTTTTCTTTTGTCGAAATATTTCCCATCAGGCTCGTTATTTCAAAATCATCCTCAATGGTCCTGACGCTGTACTCTTTTTCAACGGTTTTGAACAATCCTAGTTCAACTTTGTTTACAGCTCCAAATCCATTGATCCATCCAAGCGTGATGGCTTCTTTTTCGCACAGAGACTTAACCGTTGTGATTATCTCTTCGCCCTTGTCTACTCTTATGATATATTTATTTCCAAATTTCTTATATTCCATTTCTTTTACCTCCTCAATATTATTGCTTGGTTTAATTATATGTTTAATATCTAAAAGATGCCATGGGCTAAGGATATGATTAAACTACTATAATTTGTACAAATTCACCATAAACTCAAAGACGCAACCGACAATCGGCTGCGTCTTTGTTTTTCAAGGGAGTTAGGTATGAAAAATATATTATCTGACCAAACAAGGTCTCTTGTTGTCAAACTTCCATCCCGGAATCAGATACTGCATTCCGATGGCATCGTCTCTTGCGCCCAAACCTTCTTTAAGGTAGATCTCATGAGCTTTTTGTACTTCTTCCATGTCAATTTCAAGTCCAAGACCCGGTTTTGCAGGAACAGCCAAATATCCGTCTTCAATTTTATACGGATTTTTTGTAAGCCTCTCAATGCCTTCCTGCCAGATCCAGTGAGTATCTATGGCTGTAACGTTTCCTGGCACTGCTGCCGCCACTTGTGTAAACATGGCTAGTGATATATCAAAGTGGTTATTTGAATGAGATCCCCAAGTAAGGCCAAATTCATTGCACATCTGTCCAACTCTTACGGAACCTGACATAGTCCAAAAATGTGGATCTGCCAGAGGTATATCGACAGAGTTAAGGGCAACAGAGTGCTGCATCTGTCTCCAGTCAGTAGCTATCATATTAGTAGCAGTGGGAAGTCCTGTAGCCTTTCGGAATTCAGCTAAGATCTCTCTTCCTGAGAATCCTTCTTCAGCGCCGCATGGGTCTTCACAGTACGTAAGTATTCCGTGCATGTCCTTGCATAAATCGATAGCATCTTTAAGCAGCCATCCTCCATTTGGATCCAGCGTGATTCTAGCTTCCGGAAATCTTTCCTTAAGTGCTTTGATAGCTTTGATTTCTTCTTTTCCTTCAAGAACGCCGCCTTTAAGCTTGAAGTCGTTGAAACCGTAAAGCTCTTTTGAAGCTTCAGCAAGCTTTACTATTCCTTCAGGTGTCATTGCCTCTTCATGCCTTACCTTATACCACTCATTTTCGGCATCTTTATTTCTGAAATACGGAAGATCGGTCTTGTCAGGATTAGCTATATAAAATAGATATCCTAAAACTTTGACTTTCTCACGTTGCTGTCCGTCTCCTAAAAGAGCTGCGACAGGAACTTCCAAATGCTGTCCCAAAAGGTCCAAAAGCGCAGATTCCACAGCAGTTACAACGTGTATGGTAGTTCTTAAATCAAAAGTCTGCAATCCTCTTCCACCGGCATCTCTATCACTGAAAGCCTTTTGGATGGTGTTCATTATATTTTTGTAATTTCCAATGCTTTTGCCAACTATATGCTCTTTTGCATCTTCTAGAGTCTGTCTAATTTTCTCTCCGCCCGGAACTTCTCCCAAACCGGTGTTTCCGTTGGTATCTTTCATTATAACGATATTTCGCGTGAAATACGGTGCATGCGCTCCGCTTAAGTTAAGAAGCATGCTGTCTTTTCCCGCAACAGGAATTACCTGCATTTCAACAACAGTAGGTGTGTTGCCCATTTAAAATCTCCTCTCAGTGACCTTTATTTTCCCTAGTCTCTAGTTACTTCTGCGTTTGCAATTTTTTCGTAGAACTTAACGATGCTTGAATGATCTTCGACTCCACATCCGTCAAGCTTTATAGCTTGCATCATTTCCATTAATTGAGCAGACAACGGAAGCGGTGCTCCTACGCTTCTTGAAGTCTCTAAAATATTTGTCATGTCTTTAATGTGTAAATCGATTCTAAATCCCGGATCGAAAGTTCTGTCCATCATCATAGGCGCCTTAGCATCCATGACCGTACTTCCTGCAAGGCCGCCTCTGATAGCTTTGTATACAAGATCAGGGCTTACGCCTGCCTTTTTAGCAAGGATCATCGCTTCTGATACAGCTGCGATATTTATCGCTACCACTGCCTGGTTGCAAAGCTTCGCGATATTTCCAGCTCCGATTTCTCCAACATATACTGCGGAACCACCCATAGCCATAAGTACATCGTAGTATTTGTCAAAGTTTTCTTTCTTTCCTCCAACCATGATTGCAATAGTTCCGTCAATTGCTTTTGGCTCTCCACCGCTAACAGGCGCATCTAACATATCCATGCCCTTTGCAGCAAGTCCTTCTGCAATTTCCTTGCTGGCAAGAGGTGCAATAGAGCTCATATCGATAAGTATACAGCCTTCAGTTGCGCTCTCGACAAGTCCGTTTTCTCCCAATGCAACAGCTTTAACATGTGGTGAATTTGGAAGCATAGTAATTACTACATTAGCCTTTTTAAGCACCTCTGCAGGTGTCTGCGCGCTATCAGCACCAAGTGCAGTAAGTTCTGCTACTGCGTCTTTGTTAAAATCAAGGACAACCAATTCGTGTCCGGCTTTGATCAAGTTTTTTGCCATGGGTTTTCCCATGATTCCCAGTCCGATAAATCCTAATTTCATTTTAATATCTCCTTTTCATGTTTATTAATTTATTTACACAAAGCCACCATTACATCATTTACATTTGTTCCGGTAGCTCCGGTGATTATCAAATCTCCACTTGCTTTAAGAGCATTGTAGGAATCGTTCATGTCCAGGTATACTTCCGGCATGATTCCGGATTTTCTGATTTTTTCAGCACTTGTTCCGTCGACTATCCCACCTGCTGCATCTGTAGGGCCGTCAGTCCCGTCAGAGCCTAATGAGAAGAATACTGAATCCTCTATCCCTTCCATATCTATAGCAGCTGCCAAAGCAGCTTCCTGATTCCTGCCGCCTTTTCCTTTTCCCATCAACCTTACTACAGTCTCTCCGCCTGCTATTATCGCACAAGGTATTTTGGGGGAGTACTTGCTTGGAGATTTCTTTTTGGCTTCTTTTATAATAGTCGCCATAAATCTACCTGCATCTTTTGCCTCGCACTCCAAATTAGAAGAGAGGATTATTGGGCTATACCCAAGCCTTAAAGCACTTTCAGCAGCAGCCTCACACAAGGCAGTCACGCTTCCCGTGACAACAGACTCACAGTTTTTTATTTCTTTCGGTGTCTCAATCATTATTGCTTCTTTTAGATTTTCTTCTATCTGCAATCCGTACTTATCGATAATCTTTAAAGCTTGCTCTGAAGTTGTGCAATCCGGATAAGCCGGGCCTGATGCTATTGCATCCAATTTATCTCCAATCACATCAGATAGAATAATCGAGTATATCGGAGTCTCATTGCATGCAAGGGCAAATCTGCCTCCTTTTACTGCCGAAAGGTGCTTTCTGACAGTATTTATCTCAACTATGTCTGCTCCACAGCTTAAAAGCTGATTGGTCACATCCATTATGTCTTCTAAGTTAACTCCATCCAAAGGTTTTTCAAACAATGCCGAACCTCCTCCGGATATGAGAAATATCACCTGATCGCTGTCACTTAGGCTTTCAACCATATCCAAAGCTTTTTTTGCCCCAAGAGCAGAATTTTCATCGGGTATGGGGTGTCCTGCCTCGATTATCTCAAAACTTTGTATTTCGCCTTTTGAATGTTCATACTTGGTAATTACCAAGCCTTTTTTTATTTTTTTGCCCAATACGTCACTTGTCGCTTTAGCCATGTTCCAAGCTGCTTTCCCGATGGCTATTACATAAAGGTCTGAATTGAACTTTTTGTTTTCGAGAGCTTTCTTTACTGCCGCTTCAGGAAGAACAGCCTTTATGGACTCCTCGATTACAATCATTGCATCTTGTCGAACATTTGCCATGTCATCACCTTTATCTATGGCTTTTAGATCAAATCTAAATCAGCCAATACCTTTTTCAAATCTTCCATCTTTTCTTGTGTACAGTGATCGATGGGCTTTACCGGGTGTCCCACATTCAGTCCCATCAAATTCAGGCAATCTTTCATCACGACCGGAAAGCTTCCGTATGAATAGGTTTTTCTTAAAGGCACAAGGTCATACTGTGCTTTCAGAGCGCCTTTAAAATCACCGGCAACAAACTTGTCATAAATGTCTGAAACAAGTCTTGGTGCAACATTAGCTGTTCCGGCTACGCACCCTACACCACCGTACATCAATGTTGCGTAAATATAATAATCTGTGCCGCTAAGCACGTTGAAGCTGTCATTATCTCTTGTTGCATCAATATACTCAACTGTCTGAGAAAAATCTAAAGAAGTATTTTTTATTCCAACGATATTTTCTATTTCAGCAAGCCTCTTCAAAAGTCCCACCGAGATGTTGTTTGTGGTCTTTCCCGGATTGTTGTATAAAATTATAGGCAGGCTTGTTGAGTTTGCAATCGCTTCAAAGTGAGCATACATTTCCTTTTCAGAAGGATTTATAAACATCGGTGTCAACACGCTAACCGCATCAGCTCCTGCTTCTTCAGCCATCTTTACCGCCTTTATGCATTCCCTGGTAGTTATAGCTCCCGTACCGGCATAAACCGGGACTCTTCCCGCTACGTGTCTCACTGTAGTTTCAATAGCTAGTTTTTGGTTTTCAAAATCAAGTGCATAAAACTCGCCGTTGCTTCCCATAACGAACACGCCGTGAACTCCACCGTCTATTACGTGGTCGATTACTCTTTTAAGACCTTCTACATCGACATTTTCATCTTCATCTACCGGCGTAATAATAGGTGGTATTACACCAATCAATTCTTCTATCTTCAAATTTATTCCTCCTCCATTTTTCTCACTTAAAGCCACTTCATCAGGTTACAGGAGCCGGATTGAACAGGCATAAGGCATTTTCTATTCCCCAGTGATCTGCCCAGGTCTTTTTGCTTCCGCTTGCGACTTCCAGTATAAGCTCAAATATCTGTTTTCCTACTTCTTCGATAGTCGCTTCCCCTGTAGCTATTACTCCTGCGTTTATATCTATTAAGTCCTGCCATTTGTTCTTAAGTACCGATCTGCTTGAAACCTTTATTACCGGCGCCATCTTAAGCCCATAAGGCGTTCCTCGTCCAGTGGTAAATACCTGCACAGTTATTCCTGATGCCAGCTGCAATGTTCCACACACAAAATCACTAGCAGGAGTGGCTGCATAAATAAGTCCTTTTTTGACTGCCTTCTCACCAGGGGATAGAACATCTACTATAGGACTTGTACCTGACTTTGCGATCGAACCAAGTGATTTTTCTACAATATTTGCCAAGCCGCCTTTTTTATTGCCCGGAGCAGGATTCGCATCCCTGTCTACTTGCCCCATATCCAGGTAGTTGTCATACCAAGCCATTTCGTCTTTTAGCTTTTGGCCGACCTCTTCGTTTATGGTTCTTGGGGTAAGCAGATGGACTCCATCTCTTACTTCCGATACTTCTGAGAACAAAACCGTTGCTCCAGCTCTTACAAGAAGATCTGCAGCATATCCTACGGCAGGATTGGATGTGACTCCTGAAAAAGCATCGCTTCCGCCACATTGCAGTCCGATCACCAATTCAGATGCAGGGCACTCTACCCTTTTTCTGCTATTTAGAATCTCAAGCTTTTCATTGCACTTATCCACAATGGATTTAACCATCTGCTCAAATCCATCTTCATCTTGAAGCATGACTACGTTCTTGCTTTCGACATCCTCAAATAGAATTTCAGGCTGCAGCTTTTCGCATCCTAAAGCCACGACGACAAGCTCTCCACCAAAGTTCGGGTGATCTGCCAAGTTTTTCAGCGTCCTTATAGGCACTTTAGCCTCCGGAGCATTAATAGCTACACCACAGCCATAATTATGGTTTATAGGCATCACTCCGTCTACATTTGGATAATTCGGCAACAAATCTTTTTCTATGATCTCCACTGCTTTATTTAAAACGCCTTCGACACATTGAACGCAAGTCATTATTCCCAAAAGATTTTTAGTGCCTACGCTTCCGTTTAGATTTTTATATCCCATAAAGGTGTATCCTTCAAGGGGTGGCATAGTTTTAGGAACTTTAGTTGCAACAGGTAATTCTTGAAGGGGAGGAGCGCTTGGAAGATTAACTTTATGTTCATCTATCCAGCTGCCTTTTTGAATAAAGTCCTTTGCATATCCGATAACTTCGCCGTATCTTATCACTTCTCCCCCCTTATCTATATCGACAAGAGCGATTTTATGGCCTTGGGGAGTATCTTCAACTGCCGTCAATCCCTCATTTATGGCCGTGCCCTTTTTGATTCCATCTTCATTGACTGCTATTTCTACGTTGTCTTTAGGGTTCACTTTTATAAGTAATGGTTTTTCCATTTTTGCTCCTTCCAGAGTTTATTCATCCTAGAATTTCATCTCTGATTAAATTATATTTGATGGTTATAAAACTTTGAATGTCACCACTGTATTAAAAACTACTTTAAGCTTGTATCAATAGTACAAATGACTTTAACTGTATATTACCGGTCAGCAGTGCTTCTACAAGATGATTTCCATTGCTTGCGTTATCGAAGCACTCTCCCAGTTTATTTGATTATGCTGTCTTTGCTGTCTTTCTGTTATCGTAAATTGCATAGATGATAGAAAGGGCTATCAGCACCCACACTACGTTTCCTATTGGTCTGCTGAAAAACACGCTTAAATATCCGTTTGATCCTTTTAATGCGTCTATAAAGTACTTTTCCAAATCTCTTCCCAGTATAAATCCAATAAGATACGGCGGTATGGGAAGCCTTATTTTTCCGAACAAATATCCTACTATTCCAAAAAGCAAGAGTGTCCAAACATCAAACATTACTCCTGAATTTATGGCATACGCCCCGACTACACACATTAGGATTATTATCGGATACAATCTGCAGTTTGGCACCATTATTATCTTTGATATCAGCTTTATTGGAAAGAACATCGCAAAGAACATCAAGAAATTGCAAACCAGAAGCGCCAGCAGTATGGTATTCCATATATCAGGGTTTTGAGTGATAAACAATGGTCCTACCTGAATTCCTTGCAGCATAAAAGCTCCAATTAATATAGCTGTTGTGGAATCTCCCGGTATTCCTAATGAAAGCAGAGGTACCAATGCACCACCGGTAAGTCCGTTGTTTGCTGATTCGCTGGATACCAAACCTTCAACAGCTCCTTTTCCAAGCTCCTCAGGTTTCTTGGAAAAATTCTTGGTTTGTGCATATGCAAGTATTGAAGCTGCACTTCCTCCTACACCAGGAAGTATGCCCATAAACGTGCCTATGGCACTGGATCTTACTATATTTATGAAATTCCCTTTAAGGTCCTTGAAAGAGAATTTCTTAACCTTTTTATCCAGAAGACCTCCGCTGACCCGGTTTGTGAGCATACAGGCCTCGGCTTCCTCAAAAACCTGGGATATTGCAAACAATCCTATCAAAACAGGAAGCAAAGAAAACCCGTAAATAAGCTCGACTCTCAAAAATTCCGGTACAAGCCTTATCATATTGTTGTCGTTGAAGGTTCCAACCAAAGCTGTCATTACTCCTAAGAACCCTGCAAATATTCCTCGACTCATGTTCCCTTTGGAAAGAGCCGCAATAACCGTCATGGCAAATACTATTATCAGGAATTTTTCAACTGCAGAAAACTTAATTGCCATTCTGGCAAGAGGCGGCGTGAAAAACCACAGTACTGCCAAGCTGAAAAGTCCGCCAAACAAAGAAGATGTTATTCCAATCCTTAATGCTCTTTCACCCTCTCCTCTTCTAGCCATTGGATATCCGTCAAAAGTAGTTGTTATAGACGATGGCGTTCCTGGTATGTTTATCAATATCGCCGGGATCAGTCCACCGCTGATTCCACCTACATAAAGTCCTAAAAGCAAATATAGCGATACATGAAGATCGTATGCATAAGTAAGCGGCAAGAAAATCGCAAGAGCCATGGTTGCCGTCATTCCCGGTATCGCACCAAAGACGATTCCTACGACTACGCCCATAAGCGCTACCGCTATATGAAGTATTCCTATCTCAAACATTTATTTTCACCTTCTTTCAATCAAGCTACGGAAGAGTAATGTTAAATACTATTCCAAACAAATACCAAACCAACAAAGGGGTAAAAACCGAAATAACCGCAGAAACGATTATTGATTTTTTAGAATGCCATCCTGCGTAGAGCAGATTGAAAAGCATCATGAAAACTATGCTGGCAGGTAAAAAGCTAGTCCATTCCATTGCAAAAATATAACCCACGAACAATATCAAGCTTCCGAAAAGCTTGACTTTATCGAAACCTTCGATGAAGAAGCATTTCTTTTCGTCCGCTTTGCATTCCTTTTTCTTTTTCAACTCCTGTATCACTATAGTTATCGCCAAAACCGCCAATATTCCCATAACGATTTTGGGAAAGAGCATGTGTGATGTAGAGTATGTGATATTAATTTTAAATAAATCAGCCACGAAGTGCTCCTCCTACTTATCTAATAAAGATTCCGCATGGCGAAAGCCACACGAAATCTTTAAATGATATGTTTATTTGATTATTCTGCTGTAAGCTCATCCAAGCTTGGTGAGTTATTTATCATATTCATTAAGCTGTCTCTCTTGTTGTACATGTGCTCTTTGTTATCTTCACTTGACAAATATCCTGCTCTAAAGCCCATAGTCTCAAGGTCTTCGATGTATGCCGGATCTTCTGCTATCTCAGCAATTGCAGCGTCAACTTCGTCTATGATTGACTGCGGCATTCCTTCTGGGTAGAATACGTTGTACTCTTTGTCAAAGACGAATGGCTCGCCATCTAAAGTTATGCCCTGCTCAGCAAAAGTCTTGTAGTCTTTCCCCGGGATTCTTTCTCCGGAAGTGATTCCTACGATCTTCATCCTGATTTGTGCGTCAACATCTTCTGATACGTACTGCTCAAGTGCCGTAACATCACCAAACATCAAGTCGGTATTTCCATCCCAAAGCGCTTGGGCTTTTTCATCCGTAGATCCTGAAATGAATGCTTTTACTCTGCTTGATACCTCTTCGCCGTAAGCATCATCAACCCAGTTGTAGTAGCTGTTGAATACAAGTTGAGATACACCACCAGCTTCAATTGCTATTTTCACCATCTCATTTGGGTTTGCTTCAAGCCATTCAGCTAATTCAGCAAGATCATCATATGGAGCATCTGCAGATGCAGTCAAACATGAAAGTTGGCTATATGCAAATCTAGGTCCGACTATGAAATTTTCAAGAGCATATCTGTCTTCGTACGCCCCAAAAGCTACTCCAAGATAAGTCATGTCGTGGAACATCATTATCGTTTCGCCGTTTTGCTCAGTAGTCACGATTTCTTCCAAAGCCCTTGAAGCACCTATAGCATCTACTTTTCCGTTAAAATCAAGCTTTTCAGATAAATACCTTGTTACTGTATCAGCTGTCAGGTAAGTATCCCCTCCAGTTGAAGTAGAGCCAATTACAACCCTTACACGCTTGCCTTGAAGACTTGCCTCTGCTTCGTCTCCACCATTGTCTCCATTAGTGGAACATCCGGTAAGCAACAAGCTTCCTACTAGTGCCAGCGATAAAACCAGCTTAACAATTTTCCCTTTTTTGCTCATTCTTTTCCCTCCTATTATTAAAAAACTTTATATCGGACTTTATTGTCCGGTTTTTCAGCACAGCAGTAACTGTGCAGATAAACTAAAATAAATTGCCTTGATCATCAAATGACAAGTGCTCCGGTTCTGATATAATTTGAACCATTGGATTCATCTTTGCTTCTTCATAATAACTCTCAGAAAGCCAGATGTACTCAACATCCAAACTGTTCGAAATCCTTATGATCCTTGGGTTTTTCTTATCTATTTCATTGCATGTCCTAATGCATACCTGCAACGCCTCTTTATCGCTTTTCATTACCATGGGAATCCTTACGTTATCCACCACGGTAGATGTAATAGCATTGGGATAAGTCATTTCAAAGCTCATCTTATCAAAGAATCTTCTGGTAGTAGCATGGGCTGATCCAATTCCGTTGCCGTTGCCATGGCTTTCATCGCTTAGGTCAAGCACTGCAACTTTTTGAGATTTAAGTCCTCCCGATGCATATGGAGTTACAAAGGTCCCTGTAACATTGGGATCCATCCCTCCACCGCTATAGTTCTTTCCTATCTTGTCACATATCAGAACGTCGCATTCATCAAACAATATCCTTGGCATCATCCTTTTGGCTTCAGATAGCAGTTCTGGTTCTGCCTCCGATATGTCCGATGCTTTCAGCACCCTTATCTTGTAAGTCTCATCAAAGGCGTTTTCCAGCAGCGCTATACCGCAGATTATAGGCGCTTGATCGAGTATTGCTTTACCGAACATGGGCACATACCTTGACATATGCTTAAAACCTGCCTCGTGACACACCTCTGCGCCTGATTGCTTGCCCAAGCCTATGGTCATCATCTTCATAAGGCCACTTTCATATGGTCCCCTAAAGCAAGTATGGGGCTTTATCCTGTTGCAAACTATTATGCCATCGGCTTCGCTTGCATATTTGTCTATCAAGACATCCATGCCCTCTTCATTAACACCGATTTTCACTACTTCCATTGATGATTTGATTTCACATCCCAAATAGTTTTCTGTCAGGCCATAGCTTTCTAGTACTGACTTTTGACCTTCTGCCGTAGCGCCACCGTGACTTCCCATTGCAGGTATGATGAATGGCTCTGCTTTTTTAGCTTTTACCGCATCGACAATCGTCTTGGTGATAAATGCAATATTTGCAACCCCTCGGCTTCCTGCCGTTATGGCAATCTTCATTCCCGGTTTGATTTGCTTACCAATTGCCTCGCTATAGATTCCTTCTTCAATGAAAGCTTCTATTTCATCCAGGCTAAGCATCGGCCTATCAAAAACTTGCCTCACTTTAAACATCTTGGGTATGTAAACATCCTTTACCAAGTTTGAAACGATGTTTTTCAATTTGTCACCTGCTTTTCAATAATACGTTTACAATCGTTAATGTTATGACGCGTTTTTGTGGTTTTCTAAGCAGCTTTTTTAAGCTTGGCTTTATTCTACGTCAATTAACCTCTTTTTAACATGTCATAGATGCATTAATTTAAGCCGAAATTCTTGTATGTTATGTACAAATGGTATTGTTTTCATTTTGATATGCGGCCATAAAAAAAGAGCGTCCCCTTATCCGCTCTTTAATGTGGTTTAATTGTCACTTGTTGCGAAAATAATAAGCTAGTTCATTTAAAAATTCCCTGTCAGATGCGTTTGCGATAGGATCTATGTTTAAAGTGTTTTTAATCTTATTCAACCTGAACACCAGGGTATTTCTGTGCATAAATAGCTCTTTTGCGCTATTTACAACATTGTAGTTGTTATTGCTTAATACCTGTACGGTCTCTGCTATCATCTGCTGCTCATCTTCAGTGAATACTTTGTTGTATATGTTGAATATATCATCAAATTCCTTCATGGTCACGATGTTTCTAAAATAATCTACTATATTGTCGTCAAAGAAATTTACCCCTTCTTTGTATTTTGTATGCAAAAACATCTCTAGTGCATGAATGTAGGATTTTCTATACATCCCCAAGCTGTTTTGCAGGCTTCCAATGTAAAAGCTAAAATCATCAGCTTGCAGATTATCGGGTATTCTCGTTAAAAAATCCTCAATGAATTCCTCCATATTATATCTGTAATCCGAAAGATCGTTTATCCCCTTGGTCTTAACAGATTTCAATACGACGATGTTATCATTTGATGCTATGGTAGCTAAATCTGTATGAACATATCCTTTTGACAAGCTCAGCGCTTTTAATATGTATTGCGGGTCGTAACTTTTTTGCACTTTGATGACTATTGCTGTCCTCATAAGCTCTTTGTCAAGTTCTATCTCCTCTGCTAAACTGTTTAAAACTCCTGAATCCGGGTTTTCTTCAAACAGCAGATAATACAAAAATTGTTCCGCCTTGTTTCGTCTGCTCCTTTTCCTCTCCATATAAAGCTCATATTCAAGCATCGCTTCCAGAGAAACCTTTACAAGCCCTGCAAAGGACTTTACATTCTCCGGATTTCCGGTCACGCAGATTACTCCTACAGGCTTGGACTTGTGCTCGATAAAAAGGTTTACCCCCGGTTTTGTCCCAATGAACTTCTTCTCTTGATCAACAACTCCTGTATCAAGGGTTCCATTTAGCATTCCATAAGCTACCTCATGAAAATCCCCTATTCTGCTGTCATCTCTGCTTGCGATTATAATTCCGTTTTCGTTCATGACATTTATATTGTATTCAAGGTACTTGCCCATTTTATCAATAAATCGTTGTGCCAATGCAGCATCCAATAAAGCCATAGTATCCTCCTTCCAGCCGATAAAAACAATACTTCATTTATTAAATATATCCTTATAGTAAGATTATAACTTTTTGTTTACTACCATGCAATACGGCTATATCATCCCAATAGTTCTAAAAATAAAAACAAATGCGGTCATGGTTATTACAGATAGGAGGGTAGTTGCCATTATTATGCTTGAAGCCAACTCTCCATCGCCCTCCATTCCTACTGCAATTATATAGGATACTGTTGCAGTGGGTACTCCAAAGAGTATGTAGATCAGTATTATGTCAGCAGACTCAAACCCCATCTGCCAAGCAGCCATAACTGCCAGCAAAGGTATTAAGACAAGCTTTAATGCAGTTGCTTTTAAAGCCGGTGCCAGATTATTGAAAATCACCCCGACATCTACGGAAGCTCCTATTGACAACAGAGCCAAAGGTGTAGCCAATGCTTCTAGATATCCTGCCGTCCTTAAAATAGTTGAAGGTATTTGGATGTCTGCTATGGCTGCCAAAAAACCTGCGAATATGCCTATTATCATTGGATTTTTGGCAAGCTCCATCAAACTGTCCTTTAGATTAACTTTTACTTCTCTATTCGGATTGTTGAAAGAAAATATAATGACCGCAAGTATATTGTATAATGGCATAGTCACTGCCAGCATCATAGGCGCCTTCGCTCCTAAAGACCCAGTTATATTTTCTATCAGAGAAAAGCCTACATATAGGAAATTTCCTCTGAACGAGCCTTGAATAAATGCACCTCTTTGACTTTGATTATTAATTATAAAATAAGATATTATCCATGCAAAAACAACGCTCAGCACTACGCCTGACATTATGAAAACATAAAATCCAAAGTCCAATATCTCGCTTAAATCAACTGCTCTGACATCGTTGAACAGCTTTATAGGCAAAGCAATATAAAAAATGAGCCTATTTGCGCTCTTTACAAAGTCATGGTCTATCCAATTTCGTTTTTTAAGCATATAGCCTGCGAGCATCACCAAAAAAATAGGAGCTGCTATGCCTATGCTGAACATCAAATTATCTACCATAGTCTATTACCTTTCCTGTTAGGTTATTACTTTTAATTTTATATCATTAAATCTTACTTAAAAATGTAACCTAAATATTAAAAAAAACTTATCCATTGTACTATATGCACAACTGTACAGGTACTCATAAAGCCTTGAAAGTGCTTTCAAGGCTTTATGCTTTACTTTATCATATGAACGTCCATTTGGGGAAAAGGAATGCTTATGTTTTTTTCATCGAAGGCTATTTTCACTTTTTCCATAGTTTCAAAATATATGGTCCAATAATCATCTGCATTGCACCATACTCTGTAATAGAAGTTTATGGAGCTTGCATCGTGTTGTCCAAGGACTATCTGTGGTTCCGGCTCCTTCAAGACCAATGGATCCTCCATGGCAATTTTTTTAAGGGTCTCCTTAACTTCAAGTATATCGGACTCATATCCAACCCCAAAAACAAAGTCAACGCGTCTTGTAGGATTTGCCGTGTAATTTACCGTCCCGCTGTTTGACATATTTGAATTAGGCACGATTATTTTTTTATTGTCCGGAGTCGTCAATATCGTGTAAAACATCTGTATTTCAGTCACTGTCCCAGAGTAACCTGCTGCTTCTATATAATCGCCTACAGTAAAAGGCTTAAGCAATAGTATCAAAACTCCGCCGGCAAAATTAGACAGACTTCCCTGAAGAGCAAGACCTATAGCTAAACCTGCCGAACCCAGTATCGCTATGAAGGAAGTCATTTGAGCCCCCATCATGGATGCTACGGATATGATAAGAACGATTTTCAGTGTAATCTTAATCAAAGACATAAGGAAAGGTCTTAAAGATACATCCAAGTTGTTCTTTTCGAAGCCTTTCTCTACAAATTTCATAAAATGCTTTATTACAGCCAATCCTATTAGCAGCACGACAAGAGACAGTATTATGCGCCCACCATAAGTAACGGCCTGTTCATACAAGTAATCCAGATTCATATTTTCTTCCTCCCGTATTTTGTCTGTATTTTTTCCTATTCTATTAGTTTAGTATATATTAAAGACTTTTTCCAGCATAGGAATAAAAGCACTTAAAGAAATTATGTTGTATCTGAGAAATTCTTATGATATAATCCTAATCAATATAAACTTTGCAAAGGTGCATTGATCTCTGATCGATGTGCCTTTTTTACTTATTCATTATAAGGAGCGTGAAATAAAATGAAAGAATATATAACAACATATGGAACCCTCAAAGGCATTTCCCATCCGGTTTTCCACAAAAACGGATCTTTATCAAGATGCGGCCTCACAGAACCTGTGACCCTTAAAACACCCGTCGGTCATCTTGTTCCTCTATATGATTTTTATGGCAGGCGTTCAAAATCTGACAGCGTATCATTTTATTCAAACGGAACCTTAAAAAGCATTTGCCTCCACAAGCAGGCACTAATAGATACTCCTGCAGGAAGCATCTCTGCTGAGAAGATCATATTTTATCCTTCCGGCAAAATAAAAAGACTATTCCCCCTAGACGGGTCAGTCACTGGGTTTTGGACAGAGCAAGATGAATCGGTACTGGCGGATCCTCTAAAATTAAACATAGGAAAAAACGCTCTAAACGTGCGCCTTATCGGAGCTTGCTTCTATGAAAACGACACTGTAAGAAGCCTGACGCTATGGCCGGGAGAAAAAAAAGAGATCCTGACTCCCTTGGGCAAATTTGCTGTCAGGTGCGGAATTTCTTATTATGAAAACGGCGACCTAAAGTCTTGGGAACCTGCATTCCCTTACAAGATAGATACTCCTATCGGCAAAATAACCGCCTATGACAACAACCCACTTGGGATAAACGGGGATTTAAACTCCGTTGAGTTCCACTCTGACGGAAATCTTAAATCCATGAAAACAGACATGAATCTAATAGAAGTCTATAACAATGGCATACGTGTAAAAACCATATCTCCCAAGCTTGTCAGAAGTTTTATGGATCCACTAAAAAAAGAGCTTCTCCCCATAAAGCTTAGCTTTACGAAAGAAGCCCTATCCCTTGAATTTGAAAACTCTAGTTATAGCATCTTAGATCACGAGTTTATAATAAAGTCCTACATTCCACCTATGGAACTTTGCAGCGACTGCTCAAGCTGCAGCAGCTCTTGCAGTTGATATAAAAAGATTATCATCTCTACCTGATTTCTAAGGCCTTTTACTCTATATCCTAAAAGGCCTTTACCGCATTTATGAGCTTATCATATTTTAAATACTTCTCTAGAGCAGTTTATTACTTCCAGCCTGTGCTCCTGTTCTATCAAAGCAAGGATTCTATCTAGCTTCTGATCTATTTCCACCTGACTCAAGGAACAGAACGAAAACCCTATTTTTCCTTTCTTCCATAGATCGTTGTCTCCGCTTTCAATTACAGATATGGCAAATCTGCTTTTTATTTTATTTATAAGACTTTTAACGACGCTTCTTTTTTCTTTTAGAGACCCTGACTCATAAATCAAGAATTCTACTTCACATCCTGCAATGAACATATTGCACCTCCTGTTTTCTTTTTTCAATTCAGGGAATAAATAAATAAAGTCGATACCAATGTTGGAGGTAAACATGTCTAGAGAAAAATGCTGCGGCAAATTTAAAAAAAAGGGCAAATACTGCAAAGACTGCCCTTTGATAAATATCGATAAGAAAAAAGACAAGAAGAAAAAAAAGAAAAAGAAATGACCTTATTTCACCACACCATCATATGTCAGTATGGGCCGGTATAAATCCGGTCTTCTGTCCCTGAAAATTCCCCATTCTATTCTTTGTTCCATAAGGGCATCAAGATCAAATTCAGCCACAACAACCTCTTCTGACTCTCTTCCGGCTTGCTTTACTATCTCCCCTGTAGGTCCAGATATAAAAGAAGAACCGTAAAACTTTATAGTAGAATCACCAATGGTTTCCGACCCTATCCTATTAGATGCTACGACAGGCACCAAATTACATGCACCGTGGCCTGTCATGCACCTCTGCCAGTGATTCTTTGAATCCACATCAGGGTTTTCCGGCTCAGAACCTATTGCTGTAGGATAAAAGAGTATTTCAGCGCCCATCAAGGCCATGCATCTTGCAGCTTCAGGAAACCATTGATCCCAACATATACCTACACCTATTTTTCCAAATTTTGTATTCCAAGCCTTAAAGCCTGTATCCCCCGGGTTAAAGTAGTATTTTTCTTCATAACCCGGGCCATCTGGAATATGGCTCTTTCTGTATATACCTAAAACTTCTCCATCAGCATCTATAATTGCTATTGAATTATAAAGTGCATTGTTTTTTCTTTCATAAAAACTTATAGGCAGCACAACGCCAAGCTCCAATGCAATTTCCTTAAAGTGGTTAATCCCATCATTTTCTTCTAATGGTTTCGCCAGATTGTAAAATTCCGGCTTTTCCTTTTGACAAAAATAAAGATTTTCATAAAGCTCCTGAATAAGGATTATATTTGCCTCCATGGATGCTGCTTTTCTTACGAGTTTTTCGGCATTTTTTATATTTTCTTTTATATTATCGCTACAGCGCATCTGTGTCGCTGCTACCTTTACCATTCTCATCTTATTGACATCCTCCTTCCATTCCACAAGGAACCTGCTGGGTTATGCAGTGTACGTTACCGCCCTCCTTAACCAACTCTAGCCCGTCTACAGCAACTATCTTTCTGTGGGGAAAAACATCTGAGAGCATCTCTATAGCCTTATGATCGCTATCTGTTGCATCGCCGCCGAATACAGGCAGTATTATCCCACCGTTAACAAAGTAGAAGTTCAAATAGCTTAGAGTCAGCCTTTTCCCTTTGTATATTCTCATAGGTGGTTGAGGAATTTGGATTACTTTAATCTTTCTTCCTTTTGCATCAACGGAATCATTTAATACATCCAATGCTTTTCTGGTTATTTCATGATTAGGGTCTTCGGAATCATCACACGTCTGTACGATAACTACTCCCGGTCCGGCAAAACAGGCTATATTATCTATATGTCCATCAGTTTCGTCACCATCTAGTCCTTCTTCGAGCCAGATTATTTTTTTTGCTCCCAAGTAATCATACAGGATTTTTTCTATTTCATCCTGAGACATCTGAGGGTTTCTATTTTTATTTAGCAGACACTGTTTCGTTGTCAAGATAGTGCCTTCTCCATCTGAGTGTATGCTTCCTCCTTCGAGAACCAATGGGGGGTTGATCTCCTTCACATTCATGGCCTTTAGAAGTTTCTCTCCTACCAAATCGTCTAAATCGTATGGCTTATACTTTTCTCCCCAAGCGTTGAATCTCCAGTTAAGGGCTGCAAGCTTTCCTTCTTTATCATATCCGAAAGTAGGTATGTTGTCTCTAGCCCAGGCATCATCATGTTCTATGACCAAATAGTCGACATCATCTTTCAAGTAAGCCTTTGCGCTGCCTAGGTCATCACCATTTACTATCAAGCTCACCCCTTCAAACTCAAGGATGGCCTTTATTACCTGCGAATAGGCATTTTTAATTTTTTCGTAGTTCTCAGGCCATATCATGGATTCTCTCACCGGCCATTCTAAAATAGTTCGGCTATGTTCTTCCCATTCACCTGGCATCCTAAATTTGTTGTCTGTCAATTCATGCACCCCATTTTTATGTTTAGGAAATCATTATACCCATATTGACTACGCCTTTGCAAGGATATCTTGACTCCGTTGCTTTTAACCTTCAATTTTTGATATCCATCGATCGTGAGCTTTCCCAAATACGCCCAAAGCGATAATCCCTCCGCTCAAGGCCATGGTCATATCCCACTGTGTGTCCCATTCATCACCTTGATAGGATAATATCACGCTGCCCGGTATGCCCGTCACCTTTGATGCAGTAAATTCCAGAAGCTCATAAAACGCGCTAAATCCTAAAACCATGGATATCACTATCAGGTAAAACATCTTACTTCTTTTTAAATATCCTGCTCTCAACAAGAGCTCCTTTGTCATAAATGCAGGCATGAGTCCCTGAAAAAAATGTCCGACCCTATCGAAATGATTCCGGCTTAAATCCATGCTTTCCATCAGATAATCAAATAAAGGATTTCTTTCGTAAGTATATTTTGATCCCACCAAAAGAACAATCATATGTACAAGCACGACGGAATATACAAATGTCGTAAAAGTGAATCGTTTGTAAGTTGCAACCAATACTCCCACAATCAGCATTGCAGGAAGCGCTTCAAAAAACCAGGTAAATAAAGTGTATGCGTCTATGTATGACCATATCAAAACAAAAGCGAAAACAATCAGCATTGATATGTGAATCCCTTTTGTTGAATCCCGTGTGTTTTTCATAGCCAACCTCCGATTATTTGCTTAAGGTTTCCACTCAAAGCCCATACCGCACTTGGGGCATGTAGCCTTTATCTTTCCTTTATTATTGGGGAGCCTTAGCTTTGCGTTGCAATTTGGACACTCTACGAGCCTATGGTCGACCAGCTTAAGTATCTTATCTTTGTCCAGACCAATGACCACTTCATCTCCTATGAGAAACGAAGGCACTCCACGCAGATTCAGCCCCGCCATTTCCCTTTGCGCCTGGGGATCTGTGCTGGCATTTTTTTCTGTATAGCTGATGTTTTTTTCTTTTAGGAATTCTTTGGCTGATTTGCAGTACGGACAAGTCTGAGTAGTATACATGATAACCTTTTTCAAAAGTATTACCTCCTTTAGGTCATTTCATATTTTTATTGAACCCTTTGGTAAATGCAACGTCTGCTCTATGATCTCTGCAAAAATTTTTGGATCTTGAACTCCTTGTGAATAAAGATCGGCAATTCCACCAATTAAGATGCTTAAAACATGCCTCGGATGAGAAATGCTTATATTTCCATTCATTACACCTTCGTCGATCAAGACTCCCGCAAGATCCAATGCTGATCTGCAGAGACTTCTTTTTACTAATTCATATACCCCCGGATTGGTTTTAGCAAGCGCATTGATGCTTAAATTTTTGCTGATTGTCAAAAAATAAAGCCTGAGCATCTCTGAAAGCTTGCTGTAAAAGTTCATTGTATCTGCTTGAATAATATTTTTCAGAGCCAGTTCACTTTCAAACACAAAATTCTTCACAGCCTCTTCTATCAATTCTTCTTTCGATTTAAAATAATAATAGACAAGGCCCTTTGTAATATCTGCCTCCTTGGCCACATCTGACATGGAAGTCTTGTCTATTCCATACTTTTCAAAAAGTTTTCCCGCCGCCGCCAGTATTTCCCTTTTCCTTACTTGGGGATCTTTACTTATTCGCATATGATTTCTCCTACTCTATTGATTTTAGCGACTCTACCATGTCCACTTTCTTTAATTTGAAAAACATCAGCACATTTACCAAAACAGAAAATATCATCGTTAAAATTACCGCATATAAAAAACTCCATCCGGATATTATCCTTCCAAACATCATATTGTCGACTTCCATGGTATCCATGACAAAACGATGGAGTATCGATCCTAAAAACAGTCCGAAGACCGTCCCTATAAAAGACAGTATCAGGTTTTCTCTGTATACGTATGCTGAAATTTCCCTGCTTCTAAATCCTAGTACCTTTATCGTGGCAATCTCTCTTATTCGCTCTGTTATATTTATATTTGTAAGATTGTACAAAACTACAAAAGCCAATGCGCCGGCAGATAAAATCAATATAAGGACTACATAATCCAGACTGGACATGGTTTCATTAAAATCCTCTCTGAACGTGGATGCAAGAGAAACGCCCACAGCTCCTTCAAAAGCCAATATGTCCTCTTTGAAACCGGATTCATCAAATGCTCTGTCTTCATAAAGCTTAAAAACTCCTGCATTATATTCCGGCTCTCTCAACGTCACCTTGTCAAAATACTCTTTTGACATGAATACATTGTGCCCCAGATAGTTTTCAGCTATGCCAGCTATCTCAAAGCTGTACACCCTATTTTCAGAATCCCTGAATTCCAAGCTGTCCCCTGATTCAACACCAAAAAGTCTCGAAAGCTTTTCAGTTATGACTGCTCCATCATCACCGAGACTTATGGGGTCTTTTGATACCCTCTCATGGAGATCGAAAAAATTCGCAAATTCATTTTTTGCTTCCGGCACCCACAACGAGACTTCAAATTGCCTGCCCCCATCTTTAAATACAGACACGCTTTCCATCATAGCCGAAGCATATTCGCTGATTCCCGGGTTTGTTCCCAACACCTCCTGCAGCTCAGCCCTTTCTTTATTGCCGGTATCCATGGCGACTATACCATCGTATAAAAATACTTGATCAAACTGTACTTGCGAAATGGCATTTACAGAATCCTTTATTCCGTAACCGGCAAGCAGAAGAGCGCTACATCCCGATATGCCTATCACCGTCATGAAAAACCTTCTTTTGTATCTGAATATATTTCTTGCCGTTACCTTCTGTGTGAAATTCATGTGGTTCCACAAAAGCCCAATTCTTTCAATAAGTATCCTCTTTCCCGGTTTTGGAGCCTTGGGCTGCATCAATTGGGCCGGCGTTGTGCGAAGCGCCGCCAGACTCGCCCACAAGGATGCAGAAACCGTAGTTAATACTGCGATTGCCGTTGATAACATTGCATAATCCAAATGCACCGGGCTTAGCATGTAAGGTATGTCGTACATGCCGCCGTATACTGTCATTATAAGTCTGGGAAAAAGCTGAAAACCAAGCAAAAACCCTGCTACGCTGCCCGCCAAGCTAGCTAAAAGCCCATAAGCAAGGTATTTAAGTGCAATAGATGACGTATTGTACCCCAATGCTTTTAATGTTCCTATTTGCACTCTTTCTTCCTCCACCATTCTCGTCATCGTCGTCAAGCATACCAAAGCAGCTACAAGAAAGAAAAACAGAGGAAATACTTTAGCCACCGCACCTATTCTGTTTGCATCGTCTCCGTAACTTGAATACCCCGGGTTAGCATCTCTGGTATTTACGAACCACTCTTTCGGAAGCTCTAAAAGCTGTCTTTGGGCATCCTTTATCTCTATTTCGGCTTCGGTTATTTTTGCCAGTGCATCTCTTTTTTCTTCCTCAAAAATCTTCCATCCTTCATTGACATCTTCCCTGGATTTTTCAAGCTCTGCATATCCTTTGTTTAATGCCTCATCGAGCTCAGCCTGAGCTTTTTCAAGCTCTTGTGCCCCTCGTTGCAATTCGATCTCGCCTTTTTCTATTTCATCTTTTGCAAAATCTATCTGCAGCTTGGCCTCATCAAGCTCTGCCTTGGCTTTTTGAAGCAATAAAACTCCTGCTTCGTACTCCTTAAGTCCGTTTTCATATTGCAATTTACTCTCATCAAGAAGCCTTTGCCCTTCCTCCACTTGCTTTTGACCTTGAGCGTAGTTTTCTTCTAAAGTAATTATAGATGAGTCCAAGGCTTGTCTGAACCGGTCGAAATATTCCGGGCTATAAGCCTTAAGAGCCTGTGCAAGCTGAGGATTTATCAGTTGTATCTCTTCAATCAGCAAATCGTATTCTTCCTGTGTTGGAATCTCATCTTCCGGAGGAAGTCCTGATTGAATCTCTTTTAATGCAATTATAGTCGCTTGAGTCGTTTCAAGCTGTGCTCTTGCATTCTCAAGATCCGTCTCTCCATTTTCAATCTGTATTTTTGCATCATCAAGCTCTGATTTAGCTTCAATCAAATCCATCCTTCCATCTTGGTACTCATTGTAGCCTTCCAACCAGGCTGCATATCCCTCAAAATAGGATATCTTGGCTTGTTCGACTGCAGATTTCCCATAATCCAAATCTGCCTGTCCCATTTCTATTTCTCTTTTATACCTGCTTTCCATCTCGCTTAGCGCGTTTGCTCCCTGCTCAATCTTCTTTTCCGCATTTTCCAACTCGGCTTGCCCCTTATCTATTTCAGCCTGGGCTTTAGCCTTGCTCTCTAGGAATAGATCCCTGCTTTCTTCTAATTCTTCTCTGAAAGTCTTTGTTTCCCTCATCATGGCGGCTATTCCAAGGGCTTCTAAGAGAGCCTCCGGATTTTTTACGATTTTTTCATAGCCATCAGAATATGCTTGATGATCCTCACTAGCGACTAAAGATATATAGATTTCGTTATAATGCTTCATATTGAAATCTTCATGATATATGTATCCGAAATAATCTACTGATCCATCCCCTATATTGGTCTGGCCTCTCTCATATGTAATATATAAAGGCGAGCTAATAAACCCTACTACAGTATACTCCGTCGAGTTTAGCCCATCATGTATGTCTTCTCCCGAGGGTACTGAAGCTGTGAGCTTATCTCCTATCTTTATGTCTTTAGGCGCATTAAACCCGCTTTCTAGGGAAATTTCTCCTATATTCTGAGGAAGTCTTCCTTCTATCAAAAATGGCGTATTTATTCCGACATCGTCTTTAAAATCCTGTGGATCATAGCTTAAAAGCTTTGCCACATCGATGTCTCCTTCAGCAGTGGTTAAAAACAGATCTTTATAATAGCCGTTTTGGATACGAGATACTCCTCTTATATTTTTTATTTCAGTTAAATCCTCATCTTTAAACCCCAGAGGAGAAATAATCTTAAAGTCTGATAAATTTTGTTCTTTGTAATATTTATCTGCTGATATTATCATGTCAGGTTCTGTGGCATTTATACCGGCAAAAAAACTTACGCCTAGGAAAACTATAGCCATTATGGAAAAAAAACGCCCTTTGCTATTTGATATGGATCTTATGAGATTTTTATAAAAAGATCTCTTTTTCATCACCACTCAATCCCTTCTACAGGAACAGGATTTTCATTGACCATGAACTTAGATACCTTTCCGTTTTTCATCTTTATTATCTTGTCAGCCATGTGTTGTATAGCAGCATTATGGGTTATTACGATTACAGTCATTCCTTGATTCTTGCATGTGTCCTGCAAAAGTTTTAGTATGGATTTTCCCGTCTGATAGTCTAAAGCTCCCGTAGGCTCATCACATAGTAGAATCTTGGGATTTTTAGCAAGAGCTCTTGCTATAGCAACCCTCTGCTGCTCTCCTCCTGACAGTTGCGAAGGAAAGTTATCCATCCTTTCTTTTAGACCTACCATGTTGAGAACCATCTCCACATCTAAAGGATTTTTTGATATTTGAGATGCAAGCTCTACATTTTCTTTTGCAGTCAGGTTTTGTATCAAGTTATAAAACTGAAATACAAAGCCTATGTCAAACCTTCGATATTCAGTCAACATCTTGTCGTTGTACATTGAGATATCGGCGCCGTCAACTATTATGCTGCCTTCATCCAGCTTGTCCATTCCTCCCAGCAAGTTAAGAACAGTTGTCTTTCCTGCACCTGATGCTCCTACCACGACTGCAAAATCTCCTTTTTCTATTTCAAAATCAACCCCATCGACAGCAGTGATGATAACTTCTCCCATTTTGTATCTTTTTATTACATTTATCAACTTTACAAAGGACATTAAAAACACTCTCCTATCTGTTTATACTTATATTTTATCATCGACTGACCGATAGTCAATGACTCCTTTTATAAATGCAATGAATTAATTTGTCATTTATGTTACAATAAATATTGTATTCAATAAAAATTGATATAATAACTAGGAGACTGCTATGAGTATAATCCAACATATGATTTTGTCTTTTTTCGATTTATCTGCTTATATAGTGCTATCCTGCGCAATTTTGAAACTTTCCCTTAATAAAAATTATTTTTTATCAGCAGCAGCTTTGTCTTTGATATCCGGTTGGATAAGCTTTTCTTATAGCCAAAACGTCACTTCAGCAATTTTGGGTGTTTTGGTGCTGGTATTTTTAAAATCGCTTTTTAAAAGAAAATTCCTCGAAATTTTGGGCATATATGCTTTAACTACAGTAATCTTGATATCCCTTCAAGCATTACTGCTGGGGGCTTCATCTTTGCTTCCGATTTTTACAGATAATCTGTTCTATATAGGAGCGACGATACAGATAGTAGTTTTAGTTGTTTGCTTATACGTTTATTCAAATCTTCATCTCGATGTGGTCTTTAATTTTTTTGCATCTAAAAACAAAGTTTTCATATACCTTTTGGTCAATCTCTTTGTGTTAACCTTTTCCATTTTGCTTTCCTGGCATTTTAACAGAAACGGCTTTATAGACAATTACATACTGATTTCTCTGTTTTCAATGGCCATCATAACCGTAAACTTTGTTATTCTTAACAATGGCCTCAAAAACAGATTCCAAGAAGAAGAGCTGCACATGTACAGGGTCTACATCCCTGTAATAGAAAATTTGATGGATGAAGTGCGTTCGATTCAGCATGAGTACGACAATAGGATAGCCTCATTGCAAGAGGCTGCAAGACAAAGTGGATTAAATGGGCTTTCAAACACCTTATCCCAACTTACCGGGGAAGATTTGACCGGGCTTATTAAAATAAATAACAAGCTGATTGCCGGACTGTTATATAGCAAAAAGAACAAGGCTCTTGAAAGAGGAATCGAGTTTAAGATAATCATAAGCAACTATGACCTTACGTCTGAACTTATGGAATATGAAGTCATTGAGATACTTGGGATACTTTTGGACAATGCATTTGAGACCCAAGTAGATAATAATGTAGTGAGTCTTGAAATACACGAAGAAAAAGGGAGGAACATGATCAGGGTCTCAAACAAACATCCTTACATTCCCACTATTCAGCTTCAATCATTTTTTTCTAAAAGAATATCTTCAAAGTCAAAGGATAGGGGTTACGGCCTGTACCGCCTTAAGTCCATCTGCAAAAAACACAATGCCGATCTGCATCTGGAAAACACTTCGATCGGCAATGAAAATTTTGTTGTCTTTACAGTATTGTTTTAAAAAGTGACAGTCTTATCAGCCCATTCTACGATATGCAGGCATTCAAACATAGTAGAGACCTGACAAAGCTCGTTTTCTTTCATTAGCCGGGTATTCATGCAGGTTCCACAGGCATAAAGTTCCCCTCCAATTTCGTCAAACTCTTTTACGATTGCTCCTACGTTAAATGTTTCATGGTAAAGAAACGGAATCTCCACTCCTTCACCCAATAAAAACACTTTTACTTCATGTCCGCTTTTTTCAGCAGTCAATGCAAACCTCATCCCATTCCATGATTTTTCATAGTCTTTTGTTTCGATTATTATTCCTATCTTCATACATTGCCTCCTCACTTATGTTGTGACCAGTTATTATTTTATCATTACTTTGAATAAAATTACATAAAAAAACCGGCATCCTAAGATGCCGGCGATTTAACAATCTATACTCTGAACAACAAATCTCCATAAGTCGGGAATGGCCAGAAGTCTTCTGATACAATCTCTTCTAAAGCGTCACATGGCTCTCTTAATGCCTGCATTGCTTCAAACACTTCAAACTTGTATGCTTTAGCTTGTTGGCCAATCTCATCGATTCCCTGAACTTTTGTCAAAGTCGACTCAAGATCTGCCAATGCTTTGCTTGCTTTACCATAAAGAGCATTTACCTTTTCCACTACTGCGCTTTGAGCACTGATATCAGCATTTGATACTACTGATTTAATGCTTGCAACTGAATCCGCAACGCTACATGCGTATTCCAAAGTCGCGGGAAGAATCTCTCTCTTTGCAATCTGAATCATTGCCAAAGCTTCAATGTTTATCGTCTTTGCATATTCTTCGAACATGATTTCTTGTCTTGCAAGAACTTCGCCCTCAGTAAATACGCCGTGTCTTTCAAACAGCTTCACATATTCCGGCTTGCTGAATATCTCTATTGCTTCAACTGAAGTCTTGATATTTGGAAGACCCCTCTTTTCCGCTTCATCAATCCAGCTTGGATCGTATCCATCACCATCAAATATTACATTGAAGTTTTCCTTTACAAGTCTCTCTATTATTTCACTTAGAGTTGCTTTAAAGTCTTCAGCTTTTTCAAGCTCATCTGCAATATTGCTTAAGACATCTGCAACAATAGTGTTAAGGACTATGTTCGGTCCGGATACTGACATTGTAGATCCAACCATCCTAAATTCAAACTTGTTGCCTGTAAAAGCAAAAGGCGATGTCCTGTTTCGATCTGTTACATCCTTAGGGAACTTAGGAAGAGTCTTGACTCCAAGATCCATCTTAGTTTGCCCGGTACATGATGTAAGAGCTCCTTCTTTTATTTGATTGATGATATCTGTCAACTGCTCACCAAGGAATATTGATATGATTGCAGGCGGAGCTTCGTTTGCTCCCAGTCTGTGATCATTTCCCGGAGATGCAGCAGAAAGCCTCAATAAAGGTGCATACTTTCCTACTGCTGCTATAGTTGCAACAAGGAATGTCAAAAATTGAGCATTTTCATGGGGCGTTACGCCCGGCTCTAATAGATTCATCTTATCGGTTCCCAACGACCAGTTGTTGTGCTTTCCTGATCCGTTGATTCCGGCAAAAGGCTTTTCGTGGAGTATGCATGCAAGCTCATGTCTGTTTGCCACTTTCACCAATGTATCCATAACAAGCTGGTTGTGATCTGTCGCTATATTCGTAGTTGTAAATATCGGTGCCATTTCATGTTGAGCAGGTGCAACTTCATTATGCTTTGTCTTAGAAGATATCCCAAGCTTCCATAGCTCTTCATCAAGCTCTTTCATGAAAGAAGATATCCTTTCTTTTATTGAGCCAAAGTAATGATCATCCAGTTCTTGACCTTTCGGAGGAAGTGCTCCAAATAAAGTTCTGCCTGAATATATAAGGTCTTTTCTTTCTTGATAAAGTCTTTTGTCAAGAAGGAAATATTCCTGCTCGGGACCTACTGTTGAAGTAACCTTTTGAGTATCATTGTCCCCAAACAGCCTTAGGACTCTTACTGCCTGAGCTGATACGGCTTCCATGGATCTAAGAAGAGGCGTCTTTTTGTCAAGTGCTTCTCCGGAATAGGAACAAAATGCAGTAGGAATATATAGTGTTCCGTCTTTAACGAATGCAGGAGAAGTCGCATCCCATGCCGTATATCCTCTTGCTTCAAATGTCGCTCTCAAGCCTCCATTTGGAAATGAAGATGCATCCGGCTCGCCTTGTATAAGTTGCTTGCCAGAAAACTCCATTATGACTCTTCCATCTCCTGTTGGCTCGATAAATGAATCATGTTTTTCAGCCGTTCTTCCTGTCATCGGCTGGAACCAATGTGTATAGTGGGTAGCTCCCTTCTCAACCGCCCAGTCTTTCATGGCGCTTGCTACTACTTCTGCTACCTCCGGTGTCAATTCTTCTCCTAAGTCAAGTGTCTTTTTAAGCTTTTTAAAAGTATCTTTAGGAAGCCTTTCTTTCATGACAGCCTCACTAAAAACATTTGTGCCAAAAATCTGTGATGTGTTTCCCATATTATCTTTTCCTCCTTAACTTATTGCGAGCGTTGCTCTTATCTTGTAATATATTATTTTATTGAACCTTTAATTAGGATCAATAATCGGTCTACTGAATTTTCAAATAAAAAAAAGCGCACTCAAATTGCTTTGAGAACGCCGTTGTTCAAAAAGATTATGTTGTTAAGTACAGGCTCCATTGCCCACTGAACTATATATGCAAAAATTATAGCATACATGTACGCTGTTTTCAATACAATTTTAAACTTTTTTGTCTTAAGTCATAAGTTTATATTTCGTTTATAAATAACGATGCCTCCATAAGCTCTTTCGTATATGGGTGTTTAGGGTCAGCCATAATCTCATCGCAGCTTCCTGTCTCTACCATGACGCCGTCCTTCATTACTCCCAATCTATCGCAAAAGGAGCTTACAAGAGCCAAATCATGTGATATGAAAAAAATCCCTAAACCGACTTCTTTTCTCAGCTTCTTTAAAAGCCGAATTATACGGTGCTGCACTGAAACGTCAAGAGCGCTTGTAGCTTCATCGCAGATAAGAAGCTTTGGTTTAGCAGCTAAAGCCCTGGCTATTGCCGCCCTTTGACACTCGCCTCCACTTAATTCGTATGGATACCTGTGCAAATGGGATTTCTTTAAGCCAACCCGCTCCAGTAGCCTATCAACCTCTTTAGCACAATCTGATTTTTTATATCCTTGAAAGTTCTTGATGGTTTCAGAAATACTCGCTCCTACTTTCATCCTATCATCAAAAGATGAATATGAATCTTGAAATATCATCTGTACTTTCCCATAAGCCTCTTTAAGTTTTTTGCCTCTTGCAGGCGCGATATCTTTCCCATCTATTAATATTTTCCCTTCATCCGGCCTGACAAGCCTAGTTGAAAGCTTGGCGATAGTGCTCTTGCCACTTCCGCTTTCACCTACCAAACCAAAAGTTTCTCCAGGCATTATGCGTAAATCCAGAGACTTTATTCGAAAACTCTCTTTGCGGTTATTATCAAATGTTTTTTCTACGCCTTTAAGCTCCAGTATCGCTCTCATTACTTTTTTCCTTTCCAGCATTCAAGCATCGACACCAGTGGTCCTTATCCACATTGGCAAGATTAGGATCATTTGTATCGCACTCCACTGTCGAAATTCTGCATTCACTGTAGTATACGCATCCTCCACCTATAAGTTCTGTCTTTGATTTGTCTTGAAGCTCATCTGCTAAAAATGATGTGCCTTTTGCCGATGGTATCGAGCTTATTAACTTTAATGTGTATGGATGATACGGGTTCTTTAAAATGCTCTCATTTGTTCCAAACTCCACTATCTTGCCTCCATACATAACGCCAACCATATCCGCCATCCTAGCTATTACGCCCATATTATGAGTCGCCAAAAGAATCGCTGTAGAATATTTATCCCTCAGCCTCTTCATCTCTTCTATCACTTGCATCTGTGATGTTACATCCAAGGCACTGGTGGGTTCATCTGCAAGCACGATCTCAGGCTCCATTATCATTGCAAGCGCTATGGCTACCCTTTGATTCATCCCCCCGCTCATTTCAAATGGATAGCTTTCAAGTATTCTCTCTCCATCTTTTAAATTTAGGCTTTCAAGCATATTCAGAGCCTTTTTATATGACTCTTTCCTGCCTGTCTTTCTATGACTGGCAACAGACTCGAAAAATTGCTTCCCTATCTTTCTTGTAGGATTAAGCGATCCTCCCGGATTTTGAAAGACCATCCCCATCCTTTCACCTCTGAGGCTTCTAAACTCTTCGTGGCTTTTTTCTGCAAGATTCTGCCCACAAAATAATATCTGTCCGTTGCTTATATGTCCTCCAGAATCCAATAATCCGATTATCGATCTAATTAAAGTGCTTTTACCGCTTCCGCTTTCCCCTACAAGGCCGATGATTTGACCTCTTTCGATTTTTAAGTCTATCCCCTTTAGCACTTCCACGTCTTTATATTTTACATGAAGATTTTCAATTTCAAGCAACGTATCCATAATCTCATCTTATATCCGTATCTACATTTATTTGATAGTAATCGGTAGGATGAACCTCCAAGCCTTCTACATTATTTTTCATGACAAAAGCCATGTCTAGATGTGCCATAAACGTAAATGCCGTTTCATCCAGTGCAACCTGTTGGATTTCTTTCGCCAGCTCGTATCTCTTCTGAAAGTCAAATTCTCCTCTAAGTTCTTCAATCATGGAATCCACCTTTTCATTGCTGAAATTCCCGAAATTAGACACACCTTCTGTTTTAAATACATAATCTAAATATGAAAGCGGGTCGCCTGTTGGTGAAGTCACGTATGCATAAGCGGCAAGATCGAAATCCCCTGCCTTTAGCCTGTCGTTCACATCTTCTGAAACCTCTACATCGACTTCAATTCCTAGTTCTTTAAGCTGGGATTGAATAGCCTGAGCGAGCACAGGAAGTTCCACCCTACTAGAGTATGTAACCAGTTTAAGGCTAAGCTTTTCTCCATCTTTTTCTAGAATTCCATCGCCATTTTCGTCTTTATACCCTGAATTTTCAAGTAGTTTCCTAGCTCCTTCAATATCATAACCATCAGCTGTCACCCTGTCTCCTCCATAAGGCAAGCTTTGAGGAAAAGCTCCTGTTGCAGGTTTTGCAGAACCACTTAAAAGAACGTCTGCGTAATTTTTCTTATCTATGCTCATGCTTATCGCTTTTCTTACATTTTCATCTGAAAGCATGGGGGTTTCGTAATTGTAATATATCATGAAAACCCTCGAAGTACTCTCACTTGATATTTTATAATCTTCGTTTTCAGAAAAAATTTTGTGACTGGAGTATGGCATGCCCTGAGTTGCATCTATCTCCCCAGATTGAAGTGCCATGGTCATAGTATCGCCATCTGAGATAGGTTTTATGGTTACCCTTTTAAGCTTGGGTTCTCCGTTCCAGTAATTCTCATATTTAATTACCGTGCTGTCTGCCTGGGGCATAAATCTTTCAACCATATATGGTCCGGTGCCTATCACTTTCGTATCAAAATCCGTACCGGCATCCACATCGATTATGGACGCAAAGGGATCGCACAGACCATTTATTAAAGTAGGATTGGCTTCAGAAGTCTTTACGATTATTTGATTCCCATCTGCTTCTATCTCGCTGATTCTAAGAGTAGACGGTGCTCTGTCATTTACTTGTATAAGCCTTTCAAGAGAAGCTTTCACTGATTCCGCAGTAACATCCTTGCCATTGTGAAAGGTTATGCCTTCCTTTAATGTAATCTTCCATGTCGTTTCATCGATAAGCTCATAATTTTCAGCAAGCCATGGCTGCGGAGTCATTGATTCATCCAATTTAAACAAGGTCTCTCCAACGCCATATCTAAGGGTGAACCACCCCGAGTACCCATTTGCCGGATCTATGCTGGATGTCGACATCGTCGAGGCGAACACAAACTCGTCTTTTGGTATATCTTCACCTGAGCCGCTATTTGCCGCACATCCGGAAAAAAATAAAACTGCTGCAACCAAACTTATTATAATCGAAATTGATCTTTTATGCATTTTTGATACCTCCAGTTGTTTTGATGATTGATTTTTGAAACTTTGGATCTAAAATATCCCTGACGCTGTCTCCGAAAAGATTAAAGATTGCAACCGTCATGAACATCGCGCTCCCAGGATAAATCAATAGCCAAGGAGCATTTTGCAACATGCTTCTTCCTTCATTAAGCATCAGTCCCCATTCAGGTGCCGGCGGCACAGCTCCTAGTCCTAAAAACGATAAGCCCGCAAGCTGCATCATCATCGCTCCTATGTCAAGAGAAGCAGCGACTACCAGAGGCCCTATGGAATTGGGAATAACATGTCTTGCTACAATTTTTAAAGAGCTTGCTCCACCCAGCCTTGCAGCGTGAATGAAATTTTCTTCCTTGATTGATAAAACCAAACTTCTGGACAACCTCGCATATTTAGTCCAGCTTATCAAAGCTATTGCTATTACCGCATTTACGATTCCTGAGCCAAGCATTCCTGCAACGGCAATTGCCAGCACCATCCCAGGAAAAGCTAAAAGCACATCTACAATGCGCATAAAAAAAGTGTCTATCTTTCCTCCGTAGTAACCGCTTAGCACTCCTATAAAAGTACCTATCGTAAAAATCACTCCCACAAGTATGAATGCACTAAAAATCGACGTCGCAGCTCCAGTCATAACTCGTGAATACAGGCATCTTCCCAACTGGTCAGTACCAAAAGGATAGTCTTGTGACGGAGGGATAAGCGCATTTGCCAAATCCGCTTTGCCCGGATCATTCGGCACAAGCATTGGAGCTATGAGGCTAAAAATGCAAAGAATGATGCACAGCGCAAAAAATACGACAAATCTGATTCTTGCCGGATTATCAAAAAACGTCTTCATCTCATGCGACCTCCTTGTTCAGTCGGATCCTTGGATCTATAAGCCTATATATCAAATCCGTCAAAAGATTCAATACGACAAATAATACCGCCATCCAAATAACATATCCTTGTATGAGAGGGTAATCCCTGTAGCCTATAGCATCTATGACTAACTTGCCCAAGCCCGGCCAAACAAAAACAGTCTCTACTATAGCCGTACCACCAAGCATCGATCCAAGGGAAAGGCCGATCAATGTTATTATGGAAAGCATAGAGTTTTTAAGCACGTTGAAATACAGGATCCTTGATTCTTTGATGCCCCTGGCTCTTGCGCCCTTGACATATTCTTTTTGCATCTCCTCTAAAACCACTGCTCTGATCTGCCTTACATACTTGCCTGTCATAGCCGCCGCCAAAGTTATACTGGGAAGCAAAATCCCTTTGATTCCCGGTTGAGACAACACCGGCAGCAGATTCATCTTTAACGATACGAAGTATATAAGGATCAACGCTGTCAAAAACCCAGGCATCGACATCCCTATGAAGCTTAAAAACCGAATAAAATAGTCTGTAAGCTTATTTTCTCTTACCGCAGATAACACTCCCAATGGCATTGCCAACACAAGAGTCAATATCATGGAGATTACTGCGAGTGCAACCGTATACGGCATATGACTTGCAAGTTCATCATAAACCGGCCGTCCAGTCATGTAAGAAATACCCATGTCGCCCTTTATGATTTTTATCATCCAATTACCGTATTGAGTTAAAAACGGTTTATCAAGACCCATTTCTTTTCTAACCTCTTCCAGAACATCTGAAGAAACAGGAATACCTTGAGAAGTGAGCAATCTTTCTGCCGGATCGCTCGGGGATAGATGCATCAGCAAAAAAGTCAGTACCGTTATTCCAATTAAAATGGGCACAAGGTGCAACAGGCGCCTAATAATATAATTTGCTATTTAAAACGCCCCCTTTCAAAACTCATAGAAATTCTAAGCTTTCCCAGCACAAACCATGAACATGGGCGTTGCTTTGTACCTAAGCTTTTCACTTTCCTCCCATACCTTGTCCCCAATATTTTCGTCTACTTTTATCACGTTCATGCCGCATTCTTCAAGAGCTTCTACATCCCACCTGGGTCTTTGTACTTTTGATAGAGGAAGATTGTAAGCTATCTTTTCCATATGTACGCCAATTGTTTTGCTAGGACACTCGCTGGGATACAATCTATCCGCTTCCATTTGGCACTTTGTATATTCTTTTGCGTGGTCTTCGTCAAACAAGTGCAGATACCAATTTGCATCATAATACAGCACTCTTCCCTTATCTGAAAGTATCCTATCCCATTCTTCAAAAGCAGACCGTGGATTTTCTAAATTCCAAACTACATTTCTCGATATTACAAGATCAAACTTTCCATTTTCAAAGGGCAGCTCATGGGCATTTGCTACAAAAAAATCTACATCCGCCTCGTAAGCCGCTGCATTTAATTTAGCTTTTTCAATCATTTGCTCCGTACAATCTACAGCTGTTACGTCGTGACCTTCAAGGGCAAGGTTTATAGCAAAGAAACCCGGCCCTGTCCCTACGTCAAGAATCTTCAATCTATCTTTTTTAGGGGCATTTTCGAGAATAATCTCTTTCCATGCTCTTCGCTTGTAAGAATGTAATTCTGCGATATTTTGCTTTGAATAACTTTCAGATCTTATGTGCCAATAGTCTTTTACGTCTTTTAAAACCCCGATTCCAGTACCCTTTTTCACGCTCATCTTAACACTCCTTGAATTTTATTGCCACAGTCTCCTTAATACACTTATTATTCGCTAATCTTATTTTAAGTATCATGTAGCTCCTCCCTATTTAAGACAAACAAAAAAAGGTTCACTTAATAAAGCAAACCTTCATAGTTCATCGTTTTTATTGATATTTTCGTTTATTAAAATTCTCCTAAGTCTTCTTGACTCAATTATATTAAACATAATTATATAATTTATTTTTAAATGCGTCAATAATCTATCAAAATATTAAACAGGATTTTTTTGATGAAATCAACAGCCTTTCTTATTTTGCAGCTGTACCTCTACAAGATTTGAATGTTGCGGATTGCCTTTTGCCAATGGCGTCGGTTTGCTGGTTGTCAAAACATTTATGGATCCTCCCTTGTCACACCCCTTGTCATCTGCTTCATACCATGCTCCCTGAGGCATACCCACTACTCCTTTTATTATTTTTTGCGTCACATGTGCAATTATTTTTATTCTTCCCCTGTCATTATACACTTCCACCTCATCACCATCAAAGATGCCTCTCTGTCTTGCATCGAAGGAGTTTATCCACAATTTTTGAGCCTCCAGACTTGACAGCTTTTCGTTGCTATCATGGGTAGAGTGAGTGCGCCTCTTCGTATGCCAACCTATCAGCTGCAGAGGATACTTCTCTTTTTTATTGTCACCTACCCCCTCAAAACTTGGAACATACTTTGGTATAGCCGGGATTTCATCAGGCTTTTCCATGTCATACAGCCTCTTGGAAAATATCTCTATTTTCCCTGTAGGCGTAGGGAAAGGGTAGTTTATCGGATCTTCTATCTGTTTTGAAAAAGCGATGTAGGTTTTATTGTTTTTATATTTGTATCCTCCATTTGACATAAAACTGCTAAATGACGGAAGCTCTGTCTCTCTGATTCTTAAATCTTCGTAAATGTATTCAAGATAGCCCCTCAAGCTTTTTCCACCCATAGAAAATTTTTCGAAAAGCCCTAACTCTCTTGCTACATCACGCAACCAATCGTATTCAAATCTCGATTCATGCAAAGGGTCGATGACTTTGTTGTTGTACAATAAAAAATCTCCATACATCCAAGGTCTTGTTATGTTTTCATTTTCAAACATCGATGTCCCCGGAAGAAGTATATCCGCAAATTTGGCACTTGGTGTCATGAAAAGATCTGAGCATACTATAAATTCACAGAGAGACTCGTCTTTAAGTATTTTTATTGTTCTGTTGACATCCGAGTGTTGGTTCACAAGCATGTTCCCCGCAAGATTCAATATCATCTTGATGTTTGAATCCAATCCGGCCGACCCTATGATGCCGTCTTCATCTGATGTCATTTCCGTTCCTCTAAATATTGCGTCTGTCCATAAAAAAACCGGTATCTTCCCCTGGTATGGGTTTTTAGCTTGTGGGAATTTAGGCTTTTCATGGCCTTTAACCTCTCCCTTTCCACCAGCCCAGCCTCCTGCTACACCTACATTTCCCGTCATACAAGCTATCAGCGTGGAGCTCCTTACAGATTGTTCTCCGTTTGAATGTCTTTGAGACCCCCAACCTTGAATGAACGCTGCCGGCTTAGCGGATGCGTACTCCTTTGCCAGCTTTTCTATTTTTTCGGCGCTGACTCCTGTAATTTCTTCAGCCCATTTTGGAGTTTTTAGGATCCCATCATTCTTTCCTTTTAAATAAGACACATAGCTCTCGCCGCTTTTAATTCCTTCAGGCATATGCTCTTCGTCAAACCCTATGCAAAATTTATCTAAAAACTCTTTGTCATGAAGACTTTTTTCATATATCACATATGCCATGGCATCGATTAACGCACTATCAGTGCCGGGCCTTATCCCAATCCATTCATCAGCAATCGTTTTTGCAGTATCCGAAAACCTGGGATCTATTGCAATTATCTTGACTCCTGCTTTCTTTGCCTCTTTTAAATGCCATAAAAAATCGCCAAATCTAGTCTCAGCCGGATTGTGTCCGCATAGTATTATAAGGCTAGATTCTTTAAGCTCTGTGAGTGAATTCCCGGTAATCTCGGTGCCATATGTATAAGGTGTAGCTATAGTTGTGCAAGCATCAGAATAAGAGTTGTAATAATCTAAGAAACCTCCATCTAAAGCAAGCAGATGCTTTGCCATGGCATAGCCTCTCATAATTCCCATATTTCCCGTAGCATAGTTGACATACCTGGATCCTGGGCCATATTTTTCCCTTATCCTGATCCATTCATTAACGATGGTTTTTATTGCCTCATCCCAAGAAATCCTCTTAAATTTCCCTTCTCCTCTTTTCCCAACTCTCTTCATGGGGTATTTTAATCTCTTGTCACTTAAGAATGTCTCTGTATAATTCATTCCTCTTGGGCAAGCTGTAAGGGGCACTTGATTTTCTTTTGCTATGGATTTTTCGGTAGCTATTTTTACGATATCTCCGTCCTTGACACAAGCTTTGATAACGCATCTTCCTCCGCAATTGTTGATTCCGGAGGTTAGAATCCACTTTTCCATCTTATTTCTCCATTTCAGATTTCTTTTCTTTTGATCATCATTCGCCCCAGCGGTATTTTCTATTTTTTTTGAGCGTTTCCAAATCACATGACAAGCACAAGCCGTTATGGCAGCAAATCACGTCTTCACAGGTACTGCACTTCCATTTTTCATCTTCTTTTTTTAAAAATCCTTCTATCCCTTGGTCTCTTATAAACTCAAGGTTTTCTATCATGCTCATATGATATTTAGTTCTATATCTTTTGTCCAAAGCCTTTAAGCGCTTGCACGGAAACTTGCCGCACTCAAAACAAAACCTAACCGCGCCTGTCCTTAATATCTCACACGAATCTCCCATATGTGTGCAGTTTTCGCCTCTTGGAATGCATCCTTCACAGTACTTTCGGTTGAATCCTTTGTTTTTAAGTTTGTTTTTACTCGCTTGATAGCTAATGCAAAGCCTGCAGTTCATTCCGCAGGGAGCAATGAGGTCTTGTTCCATCATGGCAATTCCTCCTTTTTGCGATGCTTTTTACAAAATCATTATCTTTACTACGATTATACTCCTTTTTACCGAGTGCTTCTATAAATTGCTTTTAAGCTCATGATAACGCTGTGTCCCTAAGGCACTTGGTTCTCCCTTTTTACAAAATGATAAATCCTTAAGCTTTCTGTTTATCCTTTCTACTACAATTTTCCCATCTTGCATTTTTGATTCTAAAGTAAATAGAGCTTCTAAAAACCTTTTGTCTTCCTTGGCTCTATCATAAAAAGACAAGACATATACATAATAAAACAAATTGTAGGTCTCAAAGGGATATTCCACCTGCATGAATAGCGAGCCTATCCCATAGTGGCAAGGTCCTATCGGCTTTCGGATTACCCAATGGTCAAGCAGAAATTCAACCCCTTTATCTAATTTTGGATTTTTGTTTAGATATCCGGTAAATCTAAATGCATTCAATGCAGCAAGCGTAGGTCCGGGGTTCGAACACTCTGTCTCAGGACCTCTTCCATAACTGAATTTATTGCATTTCCAGCCTCCGTCATCATGTTGAATTTCCAATAGATGCTTAAAAGTTTTTTTAAGCCTTTCGTCTTCAGCATACCCTAAATTGCACAGAACATTTAAAGCGTTTATGGTGTGACATGGATAGATTGCTCCCTGGGGAGAAAGCTTGAATCGTCCATCTTGGCGCTGGCATCCAAAAATCAGCTCTACTGTTTGAAGAAGCAGCTCATCTGATTTCTTGACTCCAAGTTCATTAAGCAAAAATACGCTGGAAAGTGTTGAGAATGCTCCACCTTTTCCTAACCTTTTGTCAGATGTAGTCCAGTAATCCCATCCATTGTCATATCTCTTTGCAATTATCGCTTCAATATCTGCTTTGTATTTGTCTTTATTTTCCATCTCTCATCCATCTTTTCGCTTTTTCGCAAACTTACGTGCATTTTTCATGCCACCAACTTCTTTAAACATGCGCTCTAACTTTTGGCTTTCAATTTGTTTACTATTTAAGCCCTCATATGAAGCCTCATTCTTTAGCTTGATATAGCTATTGAGCCTCCTTTGATCAATCCTTCCTTCAGAAAGTGCGTTTTGTATAGCACATCCAGGCTCATTTGTATGGGAGCAATCGTTGAACTTGCAATGCTGTGCGAGCCTTTCTATGTCTGCAAAGGATCTAGATAAATCTGCGCTTTGAACGCCTAACTCTCTCATTCCCGGCGTATCAATCACGACACCCCCTAGAATGGTAGGAAACATCTCCCTCCCTGTGGTAGTGTGCCTTCCTTTATCGTCTTTGCCGGTTTCTTTTGTTTCTAGTATTGATTTTTCTAGCATTTGATTAATAAGCGTTGATTTCCCCACGCCGGAAGAACCAATAAAAGCTGCAGTTATTCCTTCTTTAAGATAGGGTTTAAACTTATCGATGTTATTCTCAAACATAGAAGTTGTAATTATATCGGAATAGAAAGAAACCTGCTCTACTTCTTGGATTACCTGTGTCAAATTTTCGCACAAATCAGACTTTGTCAATACGATTACAGGCGTGGCGCCGCTATCCCAAGCAATTGATAGATATCTCTCCAGACGATTTAAATTGTAATTGCTATTTAGAGACATGCAAATAAATACACTGTCAACATTGGATGCTACTACCTGGGCCTGATCTTTTATACCTACTGCCGTGCGCAAAAATACACTTTTACGAGTCAATATATGATGGATAACAGCTGTATCTTCTGTTTTTTCATAAGATACCATCACAAAGTCTCCAACTGCCGGAAACTTTGAAAGCTCTGTGGTTTCGTGTCTTAACTTTCCGGATATCTGAGCTTTTCGCTCTCCATTATCAGTTATTATTTTATACAATCCCTTATATTGGGCAATCACGCGAGCCAGCCTCAAACCTTCATAAATACTGGATTCATTTATATAACGGTCTGTCAAACCGTAGGATTTTAATAATTTCAATGTTATGCCTCCTCGCCCTTAGTTCCGTTCGTATTCTTGGACATTACTTACATGTGGCACTTATATAATTTAATTAAACTAATTATAACCCGGATAAAAAATCATACCCCTCTACCAACTTCAAATATCTATGGCAGTCTAATTATATTTATATAATTTGGGCTCTAAACTATTTAACAAGTTTTTTTACTTCTTTTTTATTTTTTTCTTCAGCTTTTTGCAAATTTTCCATTACTCTAAACCTGACGATCTTTTCTATTAGATCATATGGAATGGGTTTGTCCAACGGGAAGTTAACAGAACCTTTTGCTCGTTTGTATGGTGCCAACTCTTCATCAAATAAATCCATGCCGCTAGGGGTAGGGTAAAAGCCTATATGTTTTTTAAACGCACCAAAATGCACCAGATTCCCGAATAGATAAAATGTAGGCAACTGATAACTAATTTTCTCCGTAGCTTCCGGAGCTGCTTCCTTCACAATATTTCTGATTTTTTGTAGCTTTTCCTGAATCTCTAATGGAAACCGGAAGATGTAATCATCCACATTTTGAGGAACATCTGGTTTTTTATCCATTTTTATTTTCCTCCTATTCATTTTCTGACGGATCTATCCATATAATTCGTATGTAATCAGAAAACAATCAGCTACAGTTCTCAATTATATACTTGTTATCCCACCTCACACCTCTAATTATAACATTATTATTTACCCTACTAAACTTTTTATTTAATCGATGTCATAAATATGTAATCACCACAAGCCAAATAGCTAATCTTTACAACAAAGGTTAAATAATTCAAGCCCGACCCCTTATATATTTTCATTCATTTGGAAGTTCTTCAAACTTTGGTACTTTCTCAAGCTCAGTGTCCCAATTTGCTTTGTTCGCATAATAAATATGTCCTTGCGGCTTTATGTTTATATCACTGTCAATACTTCCTGCAGGAACGACCAATAATTTCCCATCTATTTGTATATTTGGTAGAGCTGATCCACAATTAGTACAAAAACTTTTTATGTGCCCTTCTCCACGAAAATTAAAAGTTTTAGATTTTTCTTGACCAGACAACCATCTTAACTTGGCTGTAGAAGAAAATAGATTGGCTGCATGAGCTGAACCTGTATCTTTGCGACATCGCCCACAATGGCATAGATAAAAATTATCAAAATCTCCTTCTATTTCGTAAGTAACCTCACCACAAAGGCATGATCCTAAATATTTCATAATCAACTCCCCCTTCTTGATAACGTAGTGTCAAGTTTGGCACTACGCTTTTTTCTAAAACTTTAATTTTCAAGGGCTTCACGGCTTTTCGCAATAAAAACGCAATAGTAGGTGGGGTCAGGCTTGAATTATTTACTTATTTCTTTCCATCTTTTAATAACTTCTTCAACATAAACTGTTTACTATCGCCTGATTTTATTTTTGAGATCATTGATGGAAATACATTAAGTTTTTCAGATAATAACTTATTACTTATATTACAATAGCTCTCACTTAAAAGAACAATATCTTTTCGAATATCTGATATCTTTTGTA
>DMAW01000055.1:46518-52894 GCA_003446375.1 Eubacteriaceae bacterium
AATACGGATAACCAAAGTTTTTCTGACTCTATAACTAATTCTGATACCAGTTTTACGAATAATTCATAATTCATGGTTGTATGTGCCAGATCAAGAACATCATAGTATCTCACCCGCTGCTCATTCTTTATTATGATTGGAGGATATCCATTCTTCATAAGTTCAAAGTTTAAAAGCAGTCTTGAAGTTCTTCCATTTCCATCTATGAATGGATGTACTTTCACAAATTCACCATGCAACAGTGTTGCTCTTACAACTGGATGATAATCATTCCATTCATTTTGATATTCTGCCATAAGCTTTTGCATTAAATCTCCAATCTCATAATACTTAGGTGGTATGTGCTTTGCACCACTTATTACAACATTTTCACTCCGATACTTCCCAGCATTAATATTATCTATTTCTTTAAGTATCAAGGCATGGATATTCTTGATATCCCATTCAGAAAGAGATTCTTTATTAGTAATTAAATCTTCCACAAAAAGAATAGCTTCACGATGATTAATTGTTTCTAAATGTTCAACCATACTTTTTCCACCAATGGTAATTCCCTCGAGAACAACTTTTGTCTCTGACAATGTTAAGGTATTACCTTCTATTGCATTACTGTTATATGTCCATTCAACAATTAATTTTTCATGAAGTGAATTGGCTAATCCTTTTGAAAATGGTCGATGTTGATCAATAGACGCTTTCAGTGAATCAATATAACTAAAGTCAAATTCTAATCCTGAGTAGTTTTTCTTATTTCCTGCTCTGGCATCCACAGGCTTAACAGCATCTAAAGGTATAAACCAATTTCGTCCAACCTTTAATGCTCTTTCTATACGTCCCTCCTTACAAAGCACTCGAATTCTACGGTCACTTATTCCCCATTTTCCACTTGCTTCCTTCGTACTTATATACTTCAATAATATCACCTCGTAAATATTATATACCGTTATCGGAATAATATCAATTTTATTCCGATAACGAATCGCGTCAAGTTACTTTGGGTTTTTGAAGAATAGAAAATCCCTTGTAGGTTGTTTTTCGTTAAGCATGTCGAATAGACTTCAGAAATTCGTAGGCCCAAGTCCCTTTTCCAGTATTCAAAGTCGTGAGATTTCCAATCGTCTCACGGGATGCTGCAGGTTTTCTTTTCCGGATGATCGCCTTATCGATCTGGACAATCTTCGACTCTCGTTTCATCTCTTTCTTTTGTTCCATGAATAGATCATAGACTTTCCCACCATTTGCCTGGGAAGCCCTTAACCTTGACATCTAATTGCACCATCCAAGAGGTCTGGAGCTTAACCGAGAAGATAGTATATGGCTTACATGTCCCTCTGCGCTGTAACCTATATAATCTGCGTGGTACTGTTTTCTGATTCCATCCCAGTTATTCAAAATATAATTCCTTGCTTCTTCTACTGACCCCCTCTTTGTTTCTGGTTGCGTCTCGTGAAGGATCCCCTCAAAAAGCTCCTTTAGGTTTTTCTTGTCTCCTTTGTTTAGGTATTCCCACATATACGCTTTAGCATATGGCATATGCCCTGTTGCCTGTGTCACATACTTGGATTAATGATATCGGTTCAGTACATAGGTGCTTCCTTTAATCCAACCTACACAGTTTCGTATCCATCTGGCCTCATCTCATTGTTAGCGTCGGAGATATGTCGTTTAAAATTGAATTTTCACCGAATCCACGTTTCGCCAAAAGGTTCCAACCTTGAAGCAAAACTCATTTAGTGGGGTAAAACATTTTCCACATAGCACGTATAAACACCAAATTCGACCCTAAATCCTCTTTCCCACACCAACCTCAAAAAACAGAAAAATCCATGGAAACACTGATGCTACAACGTTTCCAAGGATTCTGCATACCTATTTACTCCCCAACAGATCAACTGTCTCCGCAGTGGCCTGCAGCCAATCAAACTTCGCTTTGCTTGTTTTCTTGGGCAGTCTGTGCATGAGACATTCGTAATGCTCACTTCGTCGCTTCACTCCTAGTCAGCATAACGACTGTCTCAACATGGGTTAGTACATAATTATTATATAGTTTCGCGCAAGAGAGGTTGTCTTAATATGATATTCCCGTTGTTTTGATAATATTACTTGGTATTGCCCACTTACGTTTTATACATATGAGTTCTTTAAACCCACTGTAAAAACTCCGATCTTTCCAGCATAGTTTTTCTCTATTTTTTCTATGCATATGGTATCAAAACCGAGTATCACTTTTCCACAGCAGACTAAAAAATCGGGTAGGAGGAAAAGTTGAATAACTTTCCCGACCTCCCACAGCACCGTACATACGGATCCGTATACGGCGCTTCCTAAGTTTATACACTTACAGTTTTGTATGTATCAGAAAAGAATAAGTATCCCGACTTTCTAAGTTGATTACTTGTAATAGAACAGTGAAGTATTTGGCTACCGGCTACATGCCAGTAGCCTTTTCTTGTATTAGCATATTTAAGTGCATTGGAGTGGTTAAAGCCTAACTGTTTTAGCCTTTTGTACCTTGTCTTCGTTTTCTTCCATCTTTTCCAGATGAACGTTCGAAGCCTTCTACGCAACCATTCATCCGTACATTGTAAGAGATATTTCATATTGGCCATTTTAAAATAATTCACCCAGCCAACCACATATTGTTTTAGCTTTAGTTTAAGTTTCTCATAACTAATGCCGTTATTTCTTGATGTGATTTCTCTTATTTTGTTCCTCATCTTGGTTACACTTTTACCATGCACTTTTAGCTTAATTTCACCTTTGTAATGATAAAATCCGTATCCAAGAAATCTAATGTAACCAATATAGGCAATAGATGTCTTTTCTCTATTCACCCGAAGCTTAAGTTCCCCCTCGATGAACGGTAGAATATGTTCCATTATCCTTTTGGCACTCCGTTTCGTTTTGGCAAACAACTGCATATCATCTGCATATCTAACGAAACGAATCCCTCGTTTCTCAAGTTCCTTGTCCAACTCGTTCAGCATGATGTTGCTGCATAGAGGACTCAGATTTCCTCCTTGAGCTAGTCCTTCGGATGTTTCTTCGAATTTCCAGTCAACAATGGCTCCTGCTCTTAAATATTTATGGATCAACGATATTACCCTTCCGTCTTTGATCGTTTTCGACAGAATTTCTATCATCTTCGATTGACTCACCGTATCAAAGAATTTTTCCAAATCCATATCCACCACATAGATGTATCCTTCATTAGCATATTCCTTGCTTTTCTTTAAAGCATCATGGGCACTTCGTTTTGGTCTGAATCCATAGTTCGTATCGCTGAACATAGGTTCATAAATCGGTGACAACACTTGCTGTATCGCTTGTTGCACCACCCTGTCTACTACTGTCGGTATTCCCAGTTATCTTTTCTTCTCATTGTCCTTTGGTATTTCTACGCGTCGGACTGGCCTTGGTCGGTATCTACCTTCCAATATGGACTCTCTAAGTTCTTCCCCATTATCTTTGAAATATTGTAGAAGATGCCCTACTTCCATCCCATCAACTCCGTGAGAACCTTTCTTCTTCTTCACCTGTTTATAGGCTTTATTGAGATTACTAGGTTCTAGGATTTGCTCCAAAAGTCCGTTTACTCCGCTGTCGGCATTGGTGCTGTTGTTTTCAGTTATCCTCATATCGGTAAGCACTCTGTCATACCCTTCGTGTTCCGCACTATCTCTCCGACAGTAGCCACTGTGATTACAGTATATTCTGCTTTTCTTATTCCCGTTTTCGGTAACATTCATTGACTAACACCTCCTTAGGTTCAACCCTTCACGACCCCGTCGACGGGGTCACTAATATGGTATCGGCTGACTTCTCATGACAAATCTTATTTCAACCAAGCTTCACAGAAACATTCCACTTGTCCATGAGACCTCCCCGGGTAAGAGCGCAATCTTTCTCTCCATCCATCTGCCACATTTACGCTGTTGATTCCGAGTAGTTATCGGACTTTAGTTTGTGATGCAACCTTATCCATCAACTTGCGCCTGATGTGATTTCTATTCGTCAGACCAGAGATTTGCCGCTGGCTTCCTTCAGATTCCTCGTCGCCAAGGACACCCTTGCCTTAAGCTATACATTTCCCACTACTAGGGCATGTTCGGGACTCGCACCCGTTAGATTGCGCCCATGCCGGGCGCACATCATGACCACCCGTTTAACGGGTGGTTTGCTCACCCCTATAAGGGGTTGTTACCGGCCAGCGCCTCAAGACGCCGGCTTTCACTTTGTTCAAGCTACAGTGCCTTTGCCACTTTCGCCTAACCCTAAAGGGTCTTTTGTATTACTTGCTATCCCTTAAAGGGATCTTCATATTCTTTTACACTTAACTTATCTTTTATTATGTCGTGTTTTTCTTGTTCTTGGATATACTTTTGTATCGTTGCCTCATTTAACCCAACTGTACTTACGTAATATCCTTCTGCCCAAAAATGCCTGTTACCAAATTTATATTTCAGATTTGCGTGTTTATCAAACATCTGAAGTGCACTTTTACCCTTAAAGTATCCCATAAAACTTGAGACACTTTGCTTTGGTGGTATGCTTACCAATAGGTGAACATGATCTTTCATCATATGTCCTTCAATTATCTCAACATCTTTATATCTGCATAATGTTCTTATGATTTCCTTTAACGACTCTCTATATTGATTATATATTATTTTCCGTCTGTTTATGGTAATCTAGAACTGCAATAAATGGCAGTCAAAAATACAAAAAGTAATTGCCAGTACAAACCTAACAATATACCCTATTAAGTGACTAAGCTTATAGGGGAGGAAAGGAAGTGCTGACAATTACTCAAGTCAATTATATCCGAGAAATGTTCTTTTTGGAAGGCAAAACATACTCAGAAATTAGCAAAATGACCGGAAAGAACTATCGCACTATCAAGAAATATGTTGAAATGGATGATTTTAACCAGAAACAACACAAAGCTAAAAGACCTAACAAGTCTGATCCATTAAGGCCCATCATTAGAAAGTGGCTGACTGAGGACAAGTCAAGACACCACAAGCAAAGACACACTGCAAAGAGGGTCTATGATAGGCTTAAAGAAGAACATCCTGATATTTTAAAGGTCTCAGATAGAACCGTAAGAGATATCGTCAAGGAAGAAAAGGAAAAGGTATTTGGTTCAGCTGATGCCCACCTTCTCCTTAATCATCCAGGAGGCGAAGCCCAGGTTGATTTTGGAAGCTTTGAGGCATTTGAGAACGGAGCCATCAAAAAGTTTCACGAGCTCATACTGTCTTTTCCAAAATCCAATGCAGGCTTTGCAGTGGCAACAAGAAGTGAAACAAGAGAAGCCCTCCTTGAAGGCCTTGTTACAATATTTGATTTCATAGGCTATTTTCCAAGAGCAATCCGGTTTGACCAAATGTCATCTGCCGCCCTTAGAACAAGGGATGAAAAAGGTCTTGTCAAGGTGTCAGACTCCATAATGCGTTTTTGCACACACTATGGATTCCGTGTCAAGTTCTGCAATCCAGACAGTGGCAATGAAAAGGGCAATGTGGAGAACAAGGTGGGAACAATCAGGAGGAACCTGTTTGTACCAGAGCCTGCAATCACAGACCTTGATTCATTCAATGACCAGCTCCTAAAGAAGTGTCTAGAGAGAAACAAAGAGAATCACTACCGCTTCAAGGAGCCCATAGAGAAGCTCTTTGAAGAGGATAAGGCGCTAATGATACCAGTCAACAAGGTTCCATTTGACACGGCAAAGTATGAGGCAAGAAAGGTAAACAAGTATGGACTAGTTGATTACTCATCATGTCGCTACTCGGTGAGCCCCAAGTATGTTGGACAACTAGTGGTACTTAAGGTGATGGCTAATGAGATAGAGATACTGTCAAAAGACCTATCAGAAAGAATCACCACCCATCAAAGACTCTTTGAAAAAGGCAGCGAGTCAATCAACTACATAGACTTTATCGACATGATCAAGGTAAGGCCAAATGCATTGAAGTACTCAGGAATTTACTCTCTCTTGCCAGATTCATGGCAGGTCTACCTTCAGTCTTTGGATAGGGATTCCTTTAAACAGGCCTTTGATACCCTGAAAATGATACTCCTTGAAGATGATATGGACTATGCCGACAGGGTTTTAAGAGAGACAACAAAGCATGATTCAACATCGCCAGAAGCCATAGCAGTTACATACAAGAGACTTAAGGAAAACAGCATAATCTATGGCGGTTCAATACACTTCCCATCTGATTTACCCCTTTATGATGTCGACACATCTCAATACGACATGCTTATAGGAGGTAACTATCAATGAGGGAAGAAATCAGCAAGTACCCAAGAAAACTAAAGCTATCAAACAGCCCCATTGTAATCTATCCGGAAATCAAAGCCGGTA
>DMAW01000099.1 GCA_003446375.1 Eubacteriaceae bacterium
TTAGCAGGGCATGTAACTCATGCTTCACTTTATTCAATTAAGTGGGCCAAGAAGTTCGGACAAGAGGAGATTGATGGTATGGCTAGAATATGTAAAATCGTTCAGCCATTATGAAAATTTTGAAAGAAGATACCAAGCTGGTATAAAAAACATAATTAGAATAAATAAAGTAAAGAATACACATAGGGGCTTGTGTTAATATAGTAGACACAAGCTTTTATAATACTTAATAGTATAAAAGTATAAACCCCAGAAAAAGAATGGTTCAGTCTTCGTAAAACTTAAATGACAAAGAAATAGTTATGTTTTATTAAGCCACTATTTATTTTTAAATAATTATAATTAATTAAAACTTTTTCGGAGACTTTCGCGTCAATAAGTTGTTAACTAAATGATACGTATCAGACACAAGTACGAAAGGAGGCTGGCAATGAACAATAAGGATATTGAAAAGCATATCGCAGATTTTGTTATAGAGAATCAACAAAAATATTATAGATTGGCATACAGCTATGTGAAAAATCAGCATGATGCACTGGATGTTGTACAAGATTCCATCATAAAAGCAATTTCTTCAAAAGATACATTGAGACAGCCGGAGTTCATTAAAACGTGGTTCTACAGGATTGTTACAAATACAGCATTGGACTATATCAGAAAGCAGAAAAGGGCGGTGGTGTCTGAAGAAAAAACTCTGGTGGCGTATGATACCGGTGAAACTGATCAATATCCGGATATCGATTTGCAGAAAGCGCTGGATGAATTGCCATGCGATTATCGTAACATTATTATTTTGCGGTATTTTGAGGAATTGAAAATTGAAGAAGTAGCAAAGGTTTTAGGGGAAAATGTAAACACTGTGAAAACCAGATTGTATAAGACACTTCAGAAGTTACGCATTCAAATGAGTGCTTGAGGAGGGTAATCATGAAAAAGAATCAGATGGAACAGTTGAAAGAAGATTATAAGAATATTCCTATTCCTGAGGAATTGGATTTTATAGTGAGAAAGGCACTAAAAAGTGGTGGTATCAATAATATGAATAAAAAACATGGATATAAAAAAATTTACGCAGCGGCAGCTTCTGTTGCTGCAGTAGTAGTTGCTCTTACAGTGGCTGTAAACAGTAGTTCGGCATTTGCTCAGGAACTGTCAAAAGCTCCGATTATAGGAGGCATCGTAAAAGTGTTGACATTTACAGAATATACTGTTAAAGAGGATCATTTCGATGCAGAAATAAAGGTGCCGGAGATTCAGGGCCTAGAGGACAAAGACTTGGAAAATAGTATTAATGCAAAATACTTAGAAGAAAGCAAGGCACTATACAAACAGTTCGTGGCAGATATGGAAGAGCTGAAGGAGCAAGATGGCGGAAATATTGGAGCGTACAGTGGATATGAAGTAAAAACAGACAATGACACAATACTGTCCGTATGCAGATGGGAAACTAAAGCTGCAGGGGATTCCTATACTGTTTTGAAATATGATACGATTGATAAAAACAATCAGATTCTTTTGACCCTTCCAAGTCTGTTTAAAGATGATAGCTATATTGGTATTATCAGCAGCAATATTATTGATCAGATGCAAGAGCAGGCTAAGAATGATGAGGGTAAAAGCTATTGGCTGGATGATGGTGTTACGACGCCGGAAGATGTCTTCAAAAAGATTGATAAAAACCAAAACTTTTATATTAATAATGATGGCAAATTGGTGATTTCATTTGATGAATTTGAGGTTGCACCTGGATATATGGGAAACCCTGAGTTTGTCATTCCTACAGATGTGCTAACTGATGTTTTAGCAGGCGATGAATACATCAAATAACAAGGTTAAATAAACCAAGAAATGTAAAGTTAGAACTCCCTTTTACTCAATACATTGAGTACTAAAGGGAGTTTTTTTAGTCAGTTCTTATGGATAATTAGAAATAGGCTAGATTCATCCACCTCTTGCACCAGGTAGGGATATCCTGACTCTTCGCCAATTTTCTGTAAATCCTCAGGTGAATAGGTTGTTGCCTTAAAGCCTCCTTTGCAGACAATCACACCGTTTTGGGTTTTTGTATAGTCAATTTCCCCTAAAAGCTCTTTGGAGGCTTGCTCTTCAAACCATTTCAGGCGAAAATCCCAAAAACTAGCGCTATAACTGCTGAAATAAGCCGTTCCGCCCGGCGCTAATGTCTCAAAAATTTTGTGGATTACGGTGGAATCAGCGCGCATGGCAGACAACCCGTTTTGCAGGCACAAAATGACATCAAAGGGCTTGGAAAATTCCATCTTGTGAACGTTCATCGCAACTATGCTCGCGTTTGGGGAGTCTTTGAGATACTCCTTGCCTAACTCAACGCTTTCCGCTGAGATATCTATTCCGACAATAGATCCGCAGAAGGGAGCCAATTCCTTAATAATTCGACCATATCCGGCTCCAAGCTCCAAAACGCTTTGTGTTTTTGATAGATTTTCCTTGACAAAATCTATCTCAGCTTGTAAGTACTGCTTGACACGAGGAATTTGTGTTTCATATACTTGAAACAACATTTGAGAATTTAATTTTCCGGCATAGTAATTATCCATATTCCATATCCTTTCTCTTTATGGTAAATTAGTTCATTTAGCATTGATGTAATTTTAATATATTTTTACAAATATTACAATAGTTGTTAAAGGAAGCAGACAAAAGCGTTTTTGTATGAGGTTTGACTTTTGTAATGTTAACTTGACATATACTATAACTGTTGATAAAATTAAAGTAAGGCTAACATTACTTTGCAATTAGCAAAAGGAGAAAAATTGGCTTATGAAAAATCGTATTAAGGAACTACGAGAGCAAAAAGGGATGACACAGGAACAATTGGGCAGATTAATAGGTACATCTAGACAAGCTGTTAATGCTATTGAAACAGAGAAATTTGAACCATCTATCTGGATTGCATATGACATTGCACAGGTGTTTGGTTGTGCAATTGAGGAAATTTTTTTGTTTGAGGAAAGCACCAAAAAATCACGTGCTGAAAGAAGCAGGGGGGGATTATAATGGCAATTCGTGAGATTCGTTTTGATGGTGATGAAATATTAGAAAAAAGATGCAAGGAAGTTATTATAATAGATGATCATATACGCACTCTTTTAGATGATATGATGGAAACGCTTCATACAACTCCTAATGGAGCTGCATTAGCAGCTAATCAAGTGGGTATTTTGCGTCGCCTTGTAGTAATTGATTTTGATGGTAAGTGTTTAAAATTAGTTAACCCTAAAATTATTGGCAGCAGCGGCTCTCAGGAATGTATTGAAGGTTGCCTGAGTTATCCGGGACGTTTTGGAAAAACAATTCGTCCACAATCGGTCACGATTCAAGCACTTGATGAGAACGGAGAGAAAATAATTTTGACCGAAGAGGGAGAAATGGCAAAATGCTTTTGTCATGAAATTGAGCATTTAGATGGTGAGATTTTTTTAGATAAGGTAATTGAGTTTTTAAAGTAAAGTTGCATTGAGAGTGTTAAGATAAAGGCAACAGAATGACTATTTTTTCTTTGGTCATTACTCTTGTGTTTGAATTTCTTTCTCAAATACGGATTGTAGCTAAAATCTAAATATGGTATAATGAAATAAATGGAATTTAAGCAATATGATAAAAAGTTAATTTATATTATTTGTGAAGGAAGTTTTTTCTGTGTTTGAAATGATTTTTGATAATAACAAAGTATTAAGTGCCATATTATTAATAGCTGTTTTAGGAGACTTTATAGTTCCGTATACTCTTGCTCCATTTTATAAAGGTTATTCACATTCAACTTTTGTTATGAGTTCTTTAGGAAATCCTAATAGTCCAGTACATAAAATATATAATTTTTGGTTAATTCTTCTAGGAGTATTATTACTGTTATCCAGTAAATTAATATATATTAAATATCAGTTTATTTCTACAGGGCTAACAATTTCTGTTATTATGTTGTTGAGCACTTTTGCAATAGGAGCAGGAATAATTTCAGGGTTATTCAGTGTCAATGAAAGTAAAGAGGTTGTCACAACAGCATCAAAGGTTCATGGAGTTGGTGCATCAATTGGTTTTATATTTTTGTTATTTGTACCTTTAATGTTATCGATACTTTCCTTCAAAGGTAAAATTATATATGACGGAATAATATTTCTTGTATGTTTTATCTTAGCTTTTAT
>DMAW01000065.1 GCA_003446375.1 Eubacteriaceae bacterium
TGACAATATAATCATTATAAAAGAAGGCAGGATCGTGACGGAATCTGATGTTGGCGCCTTGAAAAAAAACCAGCGCAAAAGTTACTTGGTGCGTCCCAAAAGCATGGAAAAAGCTTTTGAATCAATTATTTCAAAAGACTTTGAAGCTCAAAAGATTTCTGCGGATACTATTGAAGCGTATATAAGCGGAGATGATGTGGACAGGTTCATAAAAACCGTTGCAGGTTTTGAAATTGAAAGCTTGGATGTAAGGCATCAATCACTGGAGGATCTATTCTTGGAATTCTACGGCAAGGGAGGAAACACGTTATGAGCATAGTGCTCTTGAAAAAAACATTAAAGAGAAACTGGGTGCTTTGGGCTATATTTTTTGGTGTTCTGACTATGTATATGACAATTATGGTTTATATGTACGATCCGGATGACATTCAAGCTTTAATAAAAATGGTAGAGATATTTCCTGAAGAATTGATGAATGCTATGGGCTTTGCAGGTTTTACCGATATAACAGGGTACTTGGCAAGCTGGTTGTATGGAATGCTGATGATGGCTTTTCCAATGGTTTATTGCATAATATTAGGAAATAGGCTGGTAGCCAAAATGGTGGACGATGGATCCATGGCTTATCTTCTTTCTACTCCGAATTCAAGAAGCAAGATTATCGTCACTCAGGGGATTTATGCGCTAGCATCTGTTGCTTTTTTATTTGCTGCTTTATTTGCTGTGGGAGTGGCAATTTCAGAAATGATATACCCAGGTCTTTTGTACATAAAAGGGTTTTTAATGCTCAACATAACCACCATGCTTGTAAATATGTTTGTAGTTATGATTGTGTTTTTCTTTTCATGTCTTTTTAACGATATTAAATATTCCACAGGATTTGGCGCAGGCATACCCATAGTCTTTTTCTTGATGAATCTTTTAGGTGGGGTTTCAGAAGATGCATCGATTATAAAAAATCTGTCCATATATGGATTGTATGATCCTCTTTTAGTAGCGACTGAGAGCACTTTTGTGTGGGCAAATTTCTTTTATTTAGCAGGTATTTTAATTTTTTTCATAGCAGGAATAGTGGCATTTGATAAAAAAAGACTTCCGCTGTAAGAATTTTAGTAAAAAAATCTGCAAGTAGATGATATGTATTGCTATAATTTGATATAATATCATTGAAAATATAGCAAATGAAATGGAGGACAAGACATGCAAACGAAGCAAATTGCAGATGGAATTCACATGCTTTCAATGAATGTTGAAGATATACTCTTCGAAGGAATATGGAGCATCGCTAATGGCGTAACGCTTAATTCTTATATCATAAAGGGAGAAAAGACAGCGTTGGTGGATGGAGTAATTGGCTGGGATGGAGCTATCGATACACTGTACAATTCGTTAAAGGAAATAGATGTAGACCCGGCAAAAATTGACTATATCATAGTAAACCACATGGAGCCTGACCATTCGGGATGGATAGATAATTTCAAAAAAATAAACGATAAGTTTCAAATAATATGCTCTCCTAAAGCAGCAGGCTTATTAGATGCTTTTTTTGAAATCAAAGATAATGTAACTGCCGTAAAAGATGGAGAGACTCTAGACCTTGGCAATGGCAAAGTGTTAAGCTTTCATTTGGTGCCTAACGTTCACTGGCCGGATACCATGATGACATTGGATGAAGAGACTAAAACTCTTCTAAGTTGTGATATGTATGGCGCTTTTGGAAAAATTGAAGGACACTTTTTTGATGATGAGATGACAGATCAGGAAAAAAAGAAATTTGAAGAAGAAGGCATCAGATATTTTTCGAATGTAATGGGTACTTTTTCGCCACAAGTAAAAAAGGCAGTAGAAAAAACTGAAAAGCTGGATGTAAAGGTGATTGCCCCCGGACATGGACCGATTTACAGAAAAAATCCTCAGGACATAATAAACGATTATAAAAGATACTGTGGTTACCGAATGGGAAAAGGCAAGAAAGAAATAAGCATTCTTTGGGGATCGATGTACGGCATGACCGAGCGTGTAGTAAATATAATTAAGGAATTGATTGAAAAAGAAGGTATTGCGGTTAACAGCCTTCAGATGCCATACGTCAATACCAGCGATATGGTTTCAGCGATATTTAGATCTGCCGGAGTGATAATAGCCGCACCCACTTATGAATATAAGTTGTTTCCACCGGTTGCTGTAGCTCTCGATGAAATAGGCAGAAAAAAGATATCTCAAAAAGCGGCATTCTGCTTTGGATCATACGGTTGGTCCGGTGGAGCTCAAAAGGAGATAGTAGAACTTATTGACAAGTATAAATTAGGGTGGGATTTTGTCGAGCCTGTAGAGTTTAATGGCAGAGCTAGCGATGAAGAGATGGAAGTTGTTAAGAATGGAGTAATTGAATTAATCGAAAAAGTCAAGAAGGTTTCCGAACATCAGGAAAGCTGCGGTTAATATAACAAAAATAAAAATATACCTAAAAAACCGGCTTAAGCTGGTTTTTTAGGTTAGGTTGTTAATCCATTTGCCTGATTTTAATCTGACCAAACTGATAGCACATTTGAATATTTCTTCAAATATAGCGAGTGCATACACCAAATGGACAGGAAGCTTCCACAGAAAGGCTCCTGCCAAAATCAGTGGAACACCTATAAACCACATGGTAAAGCCCTCAATTATAAGAGCTCTAGTTGCGTCTCCGCCACCTCTAAGTATTCCTACTATAAGCATGATTCCTAATACTCTTATAAAAAATACCACGGAAATCATGTAAAGGATTATTTGGGCGCTTGATCGCACAGCACTTGAGATATTGAAAAAATTTAGTATGTAAGGAGAAGTAGCAGCAAGTATCAATCCCAAAACAATGCTTGCTAAAATTGAAGCTGCTACTAAATTTTTAGCATAATACTTTGTCTTGTTTAAATCACCTTCACCGATGCTGTTTCCAATCATTACGGCGGCTGCGTTGGACAGCCCAAAAGCTACTACCATAAACAAGTTGTTTACCGTATTGCAGATTTGGATGCTTGCTACCGCTTGGGTGCCCATCCTCCCATAGACAGCTATGTATACGAGGCTTGCCAAACCCCAGCAAAGATCATTTAGAACCACAGGCAGAATTGTTCTATATGTGCGCTTAAAATAGGAGGTGCTTATATCTGTGAGTTCCCTGATTGTTGCGGACAAAGGACTTTTGCCTACATATATGAAAAATAGAAGTACTGTCATTTCTATAAATCTGGCTATTAGAGTTGCGGTTGCAGCTCCTGCAACGCCCAGTGAAGGAGCTCCCAATTTTCCAAATATGAATGCATAGTTCAATACTATGTTTATAACAAGTGCTACAAGGTTTATTATAAGAGGTTGAGTAGCTTTGCCGATTGAACGCAGGGAGAAACTGTACAAAAATGTTATGCCGGTAAACCCATAACTGAATACGGCTACTTTTAAATATTTTGAACCTGAGTTTATAACCAGATTATCATTGCTAAAGATAGATATGATTTTTTCAGTATAGGAAAAACCGATGTAAGCGAAGACAAAGGCCGAAGCGATAATCGATATTATGCCTATGCCTAGAATTCTTTTTATGTTAAGCAAATCTTTTTTACCCCAGTACTGGGCAATGAATACGCTGCATCCTCCACATATTCCGATAAGCAGCATATTAAAAAAGAAAAAATACTGATTTGCTATGCCTACTGAGGCTATCTCTATTTCTCCAAGCATCCCAACCATAACAGTATCTATCATATTGAGCAGGGAAGTTGTGAAACTTTGAAGAATAACAGGCAAAGCTATCATCAGCATTGTTTTTATAAATACCTTATCTTTGAGTCCTGAAAAAAGTTTGAAATTGGTCATCGTATCCTCCGAAATATTTGCATAGCGTATTTTCAGCAAGTATCATAATATTATATCCATATTTATTTATAAAAACAATCGTAAAATAATCGAAAGTGGGTGTGAATATGCATACAATGTTATCAATAAAAACACAAAATAGATCTCAGATGGTAGATATCACTGACATGGTTGAAGAGGCGGTTTCGAAATCGGCAATATCAGAGGGGATTGTGATAGTTTATTCTCCTCATACAACGGCGGGGATAACAATAAATGAAGGGGCGGATCCGGACGTTGTTCATGACATCTTGATGCAACTTGACGAAGCGCATCCATGGAATCATCGAAAGTATCTTCATGGAGAAGGAAATACTGCTGCTCATATAAAGACAAGCTTGGTGGGAGTATCACAAAGCATTCCGGTCATCCATGGAAAGTTGGTGCTTGGAACATGGCAGAGCATTTATTTTTGCGAGTTTGACGGACCGAGAAATAGAACATTCCATGTAAAAATAATAGGTGGACGATAGAAAAGCTGAAAGCTCATTTAGCCTTCAGCTCAATCATTTTCTATTCCTTGACTGTAAAAAATGTCATCGCAAAATAGATGAATATCAATGTCAGTGACAATGTGATTCCGGCAGAGTTATTGTCTACAGGGCAAGTTCCGGAAGAGAGGTTTCTTCCTGCTATGTATATTTGATATAAATTGTAGATTGATACAGCTATCGCTATATAGAAAACGCTGTTTGTTATTTTAGGACTTATTACGCGCATGTTGACTCTCCTTTTATTTTCTCATAATTATATACCCAAATGCACATAAAAACAATTTCATTCTTTTGATGCCATATGGTATTATAAGTAAATAGCATATGGCAATATTTTTGGAGGATTGAAATGGAGAATAACAAGGACGCTCCTGGCGTTTATATTATGGAACAATTATTCGATGCCAGCACCAAGAAAGGTGGAGGCTGTGGTTGCCTTATATTTATTCTTGTGGCTTTATTTATTCTTCTTATATTGTGAATAAGTTGAGACATTAACAGGTTTAAGGAGGACAATGTGAAGAAAATTAATTCGACATTTGTAGGAATCGCAGCATTAGTGCTTATATCTATAAGCATTTACTCATATCAGTTAGCAAGATTTGAATCTCCAAGGGATACTGTTTTCTACTTTTTGCAGGACATGGCTTTTTTGCCATAGCAAGTTGCAATAGTGACTGTAGTCTTGGGGAAAGTACTATCGGCAAGAGAAAAGAGAGAGAGACTTAAAAAGACGAACATGGCCGTGGGAGCCTTTTTTAGTGAGGCAGGTACAGAACTGATTAAGCATCTTGTGAGCTTTGAAACCCAGAGGTCAAAGTTTAAAAGTCTCGTCGATGTTTCTGAACAATGGACTCAAAAGGATTTTTCACGAGCTAGGCAGGCAGTAGCAAGCGCAAGTTTCCGCATTGTATGCAAAGATTCAGAGCTAATTAATCTAAAAGAGTATCTTGGTAAGCACAGGATGTTCGTGCTTCGGCTATTGGAAAATCCCAATTTGCTGGAGCATGAAATATTTACGGATATGCTTTGGGCTGTATTTCACCTTTCGGATGAAATCATGGCCAGGAAAAATATAGCAGATCTGCCCCAAACAGATAAAGATCATTTAGCAATAGATATAGAAAGAGCGATTAGAGCTGTACTGGTTCAATGGGTCAGTCACATGGAACATTTAAAATCTGATTATCCATATTTATTTTCGCTGGCAGTCAGAAAAAATCCATTTAATTCTAAAGCAATTATAAATGTCGAATAGAGAAATATAGTGAAAAACTATCCTTAAGAATTTTGCATAAGGATAGTTTTTTATTTTGAGAATTTATATAAGCGGAATATGTTTTTGATTTTGCCACATAGTTGGCTTTTAATGGGTTTTAAATCATGACAAATTCGTGTCAGCAATTGTCATTGACAAATTGACATCGGTTTTAAAAAAAGATTTAAAATAAATATAATATAGATTGAGTGAAGTGTACAAAGAAAGGAGTTTTGTTGCTAAGAGTACTTTTTAAGATTCAAGCATTAATATTTTTAGAGGGGGATGTAAATGAGAAGTGGTAACAAACAATTAATTAGTGTAGGGATGTTGATTTTTTTAATTGTATTGATAACAGGATGTACTTTTTTGAGTAACTCTGAGGTGTCTGATGAATCTACGCTGATAATAAACGAATCAGGAAGCTACACATTGTCAGACAACTATGAAGTCGTAGAAATCGAAGTTGGAGATGTAGTTATTGAAGATGGGAATGCTGAAAAGATAGTAATAGAGCAAACTGTAGGAGATGGAGAAGTAACACTAAAAAATATCAATGCTCAAAAGCTATATGTATTTGGTGGTGGAGTTAACAGTGTTTTGTTGCAAGAAAAGACACGCATCAATGAAATGCAGGTAAAAAGAGAAGATGGACAGGTCAGGGTTGCTATAGAGGATGAGTCGATTGTAAATAATGTAACTGTTGCACAAGGAAGCCAGAATGTAATTATTCAAGGCGATATCGAGATACTAAAAGTAGAGGCTAGCGATGTAGAAGTTTCTGCTGATAAAGGATACATAAAAAAAGCGATAATCGAAAATTCAAATTCGAGCATTATTGTAGGAGAAGATTCAAAGCTTGATGAAGGGAATATTTCTGAAGGGGCATCAGGAAGCAAATTCGTTATTTTAGGATCCGGAGAGTTGATTGAAGTCAGTGGCAAGGAAAATAAAGTTGAAGTCAATGGATTTTTAAAAAAATTAATAGTCACACAAAAGACGGATATAGTAGTAAATTCTAATATAGATGAAGTTATATTTAAAGACGATGCTGAAGAATCTGTTTTGATTATAAATGCTGAAGGTGTAGTTAAGCTTATTCGTTCTAATACAAAAATCAATATAAATGGAACAGGTTACGTTGAAAAAGCGGTAGCTATTGCAACTAAACAAGTAGCAGGAAATTCAGTGATTAAAACAATTAAATTGCAGAATGATCCATTTGTTGACATGAATGATTTGAAAGAAGAAAATCTCGAAACGATAACAAACAATGTGCCCAAGGTAGATGATAATAAACAAGAGGCTCAAGACAAAGAGATATATAAAATAAAGTTTATTGATTTTGATGGCACTTTGTTAAAGGCAATGGATATAGAAAAAAACGGAAGTGCTGTTGCGCCAAAGGATCCTTCAAGGATAGGATATATCTTTAAAGGATGGGACAAGGCATTTGACAACGTTACTCAAGATATGGATGTATTTGCGTATTATAAGGCAAATGAGTATATAATTGCTTTTAATGAAAATGGCGGAAGCAAAATAGAAGATATAAAAGGCGAATTTGGAAAAACTATTTCCATGCCCGAAGACCCAAATAAAGAAGGCTACATCGTCGAAGGATGGTACAAAAATTCGGCTTTAACTGATAAGTGGAATTTTGGCAAAGATACCGTACCATTAAATGGTTTAACTTTGTATGCAAAGTGGATTGTTGAAGATTATAGCATAAATTATGAGTTGAACGGAGGCAAAAATCATTTTGATGCACCAACATCTTACAATATAGAGTCTGAAGCTATTTCTTTTAAAACACCTGAAAAAGAAGGGTATATGTTTGTAGGGTGGTTTGATAAAAAAGAAGGAGGCAATTTATTTAATGAAATTGCTAAAGGAAGCGTAGGAGATAAGGTTGCTTACGCTAGGTGGCAAGCAAAATCAGATACTGCTTATAAAATTGAGCACTATAAGCAAAATGCAGATGGAGAAGGTTATTCTTTAGTTGAAACTGAAAATTACCAAGGTGTAACAGATTCCGGTGTCGAATCAAAAGCCAAAAGTTATGATGGTTTTGAATTGAATGTCAATGCAGATGGAACTCTCACCAGGGGAACGATTAAAGGTGATGGAAGCCTTACAATGAAGTTGTATTATGATAGGATTCAATACAATGTAGTCTTTAAAGACTATGATGACAGTATTTTGAAGTCTGAAATGGTAATGTATGAATCGGATGCAAAACCGCCTAAGGCAGAGCGATTGGGCTACACATTTATTGGTTGGAGTGGAACCTTTGATAATGTCAAATCAGACATAACGATTAAAGCGGTTTATGAGGTCAATACCGACACTGCTTACAAGGTGGAGCATTACAAGCAGGATGTAGACGGAGCAGGCTATACCTTGTCAGAGACACAAGATCTTACAGGCACGACGGATACTGTGGCGACAGCGGAAGATAAAACATATATAGGATTTACATTTGACAAGGATATAGAAGGTACTGTTCAAAGCGGCAATGTAGAAGGAGACGGAAGCTTAGTCCTCAAGCTTTATTACGACAGGAATGAATACAGCGTAGTATTCAAAGATCATGATGGAACTGTATTAAAGACAGAAAGCGTGCTGTACGAAGGCGATGCATCTGCACCGGTAGCGGCAAGGACAGGATA
>DMAW01000069.1 GCA_003446375.1 Eubacteriaceae bacterium
TACGATTGTTCAACGACCGCTTCCCAACTGTCCCACGACTGCTAGGCAAATCGCTAAACTATCGTGGAACAGTGGTCAAACATTAGTTAAGCAATTGGAAAATCAAAATCTTTTACGATTGTTCAACGACGCTTCCCAACTGTCTCACGACTGTTAGACTTTTACATTTAGAAAGGAACCGACATGACTCAAATAATCCAAATCGATATAGAAAAAATAGAAGACAGAGAAGAAATAAAAAAGCTCGAAGGAGCTGCCCGTATCATTAAATCAGGTGGGACAGTTGTTTTCCCCACTGAGACGGTATACGGTCTTGGAGCAAACGGCCTTGACAGCGCAAGCGTAAAAAAAATCTTTGAAGCCAAGGGTAGGCCTTCTGACAACCCAATGATACTTCATATATCCGATATGGAAATGCTAAGTGAGATAGCTTTAAAGATAAGCACAAAGGCAAAGATGCTCATAGAAAGGTTTTGGCCCGGCCCGCTTACAATGGTTTTTGAAAAATCAGACAAGGTTCCGTACGAGGCTACCGGAGGGTTAGATACGGTAGCGGTAAGGATGCCGTCTCATCCGGCAGCTCTTAAGCTTATAAGTTTATCCGGGTTGCCCATAGCCGCGCCTAGCGCAAATATTTCAGGAAGACCGTCTCCTACAAAAAGCAGGCACGTAGTAGAGGACCTTGACGGCAAGGTGGACATGATATTATCCGGAGATGATTCTAAGATAGGATTAGAATCCACAGTCATCGATCTTACTGAAGACAATCCGGTGCTCTTAAGACCGGGAAGCATAACTGTAAAAGAGCTTGAAGAAGTTCTTGGAGAGATCAAGGTGGATAAATCCATAAGCAGAAAAGTCAACCCAGGAGAAAAGGTTCGTTCTCCCGGCATGAAATACAGACATTATGCCCCAAAAGGGGAGATGATTTTGGTTAAAGGAGATATAGAGAGGGTAATTTATACTATAAAGCGTATCCTGGATGATGCTGTAGGCAAGGGAGTAAAGGCTGTGGCGCTTATACCGGAGGAATTTTCAAATATGTTTGAAGGTGTAAAAGCTCTCAATATGGGTTCTTTGAACAGTCCTGAGGAAGTAATGGCCAGGCTCTACAGCTGCCTTAGAGAATGTGACGAGTACGGAGCGGAAATAATTGCAGCACCGTATTTTCAAAATGAAGAAGAGTTCATGGCGGTTAACAATCGGTTATCTAAGGCTGCAGGTCACAACATCATTCAAGCTGATTGAACCGGAGAATATGTCATAGGTTGGAGGTTTTCATGAAAAAAATATTGCTTGTTTGCACGGGAAATACATGCAGAAGCAGCATGGCAAAGGGAATTTTTGAGGATTTGATCAAAAAAGAAGGCAGAACTGACGAAATATCTATTGATTCTGCGGGGACATCCGTATATTATAGTGAAGGGGCAAATCCCTATGCAGTTTCAGCAGTTAAGGAAATGGGCATAGACATATCAGGGCATAAATCAAAACAAGTGGAAGAGTATCACGTTGCAAATTCAGATTTGATCTTGACCATGACTTTGGGACATAAAGAAATTCTTAAATCAAAATATGGGGGCTATTCCTATAAAATATTTACCCTAAAGGAATACGCAGGGAAAAATTCGGATTTTGACATAGCCGATCCCTTTGGGGGAAGTATGGAAACTTACAGATACACTGCCGAGGAAATCAAGGATGCAATATCAGACTTGATAAATCATAAAAAAATATGAAACAGGGAGATGATGATGATGAAAATTGCGCTGGGATCAGACCATGGAGGATTTCAATTAAAAGAAGTTATCAAAGAATATCTTAAGGACAAAAATTACGAAATCGAAGATTTCGGAACTTATGACACAAGCTCAGTAGATTATCCTGAAATAGGTGAAAAAGTAGCTGTCGCTGTTAAGGACGAGGTTGCGGACAAAGGAATCATCGTTTGCGGAACAGGACTTGGAATTTCTATATCTGCAAATAAGGTTCCCGGAATCAGAGCAGCCCTTGTAAGTGATACATTCTCTGCAAAAATGTCAAGAGCCCACAATGATGCAAATATACTCGCACTTGGAGGCAGGGTGCTAGGTGACGATCTCGCTCTTGAAATCGTAGAAGCTTGGCTAAACACTGAATTTGAAGGCGGAAGACATGAAAGAAGAGTAAACAAGATGAAGGATTTGGAAAAGAAATACAATAAATAGGAGAAGATTATGTCTAAATTAATCGTAATGGATCACCCGCTTATAGTTCATAAAATAAGCATGCTAAGGGATAAAAATACTGGAGCCAAGGAATTTAGGGAGCTGGTAAACGAAATATCCATGCTGATGGCTTACGAAGCCACTAGGGACTTGTCTATGGAAGAGACTGAAATCGAGACTCCCATAGCTAAGATGAAAACAAGGGTCCTTTCCGGCAAGAAGCTTGCAATCGTACCGATTTTAAGGGCAGGCCTTGGAATGGTAGATGGACTTTTGTCTCTTATTCCCGTTGCTAAAGTGGGTCACATCGGATTATACAGGGATCCGGAAACCCTCCAGCCCGTTGAATACTACTGCAAGCTTCCAAGCGATGTTGCCGAAAGAGAAATCATTCTCGTAGATCCAATGCTTGCTACAGGGGGCTCGGCGGAAGCAGCTATAGAGTTCTTAAAGGAAAGAGGTGCGGCAAAGATCAGGTTCATGTGCCTCATAGCTTCAAAAAAAGGCGTAAAAGTACTTCAAGATGCTCACCCTGACGTGGATATATACGCCGGGGCTGTAGATGAGGTTTTAAATGATCATGCCTACATAGTTCCCGGTCTGGGAGATGCGGGAGACAGATTGTTCGGAACAAAATAACGTGGTTCAAGCCTAAAGGCCTTCATTTTAGATGAGGGTCTTTTTTTATACTTTATACGATATGCAGCATGCAGGATACAATGAACCAGGAACCTGAAATTGTATTTTTTCCTCGTAAAATATCACCTATTATAATAAGAAGAAAAAAACTTCTTTTGACAAGCAAGGATAAAGTCCGTATAATGGT
>DMAW01000002.1 GCA_003446375.1 Eubacteriaceae bacterium
AAATATCCCTTGATTTCCTTCGGCGTCAGTTCAAAAATTTCTTTTTTAATGTGATATAAGTATTTTTTTAATAAAAGTTCTTCTAATTTTTCAAATTTTACGAATCGTGCAGTAACGACAATATAAAAGTTATCGATTTTTCTTTTTGCAAGTCTTTCAATAAATTGATTTACCGAAGAGTTGTTGATTAGATGATAATCATCTATTACCAAGACTGTTTTATCAGAAAACTGAATATCTTCTATTAATTGAAGAGCTTCTTCTATTGACAGATTATCATTTGGAAATCCAAACTGCGAAAGGCTTTGAGAACGTTTGCTATCCAAGAAATAAAACTGCTTTGCAAAATTATTCCAAAACCCGGCAAGGGAGTTGTCATAAATGCTTTGCCAAAGAATATTAACGTCAACGTCAGGATCATTAAGAAAATTTCTTATAGCTGTGGTCTTTCCATAACCCATGGGAGCTTCGATGATGGTAAGAGGATAGTTGAAGATTTCGTTCAAAGCTGCTATTATCCTATTTGAAAAGTACAAGCGCCTCGTATTATATTGCTTTTTTTTTGGCATTAACATGCCCCCTCTAATTTTTTATTTTTTTTATTATATCACAAACTTTATTTTTTTCATAGTTGAGTGCAAATAAATTCATATTTTTTATTAAAAATCAATTCTAATTGGTATTTTCCAATAAAAAAAGCGGTTATAGAAGAACCACTTTTTTTACTATTATTTTTAGTTAATTTTCATATCATAGTCCATCATCAATTTATAAGTAGCATAAATTGATTCAAATTATGCCAAGGTTAAGACTTTAATTTTATTACTTCTTTGCAGGCTTCCTGAATATCTTTAGCAGTCAAATGATACTTTTCAAGGAGGGCAGCCGGTTTCCCTGACTCTCCAAATGTGTCCAACACACCTATTCTTTTGACAGGTACAGGATATTTATCAGACAAAGTTTCTAAAACCGCGCTTCCCAGTCCACCTATTATGCTGTGTTCCTCTGCCGTAACTATTGCCTTAGTCTCCCTTGCAGCATTTACAATTATTTCTTCATCTATTGGTTTTATTGTGTGTATATTTATTACTCTTACATTTATTCCTTCTCCGGAAAGTTCCTCTGAAGCTTTTAATGCTTCTTGAACCATTAATCCGGTAGCTATAATTGTTACATCATTTCCTTTTTTAAGTTCCACACCCTTGCCCAGTTCAAACTTGTAATCCTGTCCATATACATTATCAACAGCCATTCTTCCCAGTCTGATATATACAGGGCCTTTCATTTCAGCCGCTTTTAAAACAGCCTGTTCAGCCTCAATGCTGTCTGACGGATTAATAACCGTCATGTTCGGTATACTTCTCATCAAACTTATATCTTCAATAGCTTGATGTGATGCTCCGTCTTCTCCAACTGTCAGACCTGCATGAGTAGCAGCAATTTTAACATTCAGTTTTGGATATGCAACTGTATTTCTTATTATTTCAAACGCCCTTCCTGCAGCAAACATTGCAAAAGAACTGGCAAAGGGAATTTTTCCCGCTATTGCCATTCCGGCCGCCGTTCCAATAAGGTCCTGTTCAGCTATACCTACGTTAAAAAACCTTTCGGGTGCCACCTTTTTAAATTCAGCTGTCTTTGTTGACCCAGACAGGTCAGCATCCAATACTACAACATTCGGATTATTAGCAGCTAATTTCTTTAACGCTTCACCGTATGCTTCTCTAGTCGCCTTAGCCATTATTCGCACCTCCCTAATTCATTCATGGCAATAGAATATTCTTCATCGTTTGGAGCCTTTCCATGCCATGATGCCTTATCTTCCATAAATGAGCAGCCTTTTCCCTTTATTGTATCAGCAATAATTACCGCTGGTTTATCTGTAATGCTTTTTCTTTCTTCAAAGGCTTTTTCCAGTGATTCAAAGTCATTTCCATCGGCTTTAATAACGTGCCATCCGAAAGCTTCCCATTTCTTATCGATAGGTTCAACTTTCATGACATCATTGTTTCTTCCATCTATTTGCAGGCCATTGTGGTCTATTATAGCAGTCACGTTATCCAGTTTATAATGCCCGGCAAGCATTGCAGCTTCCCATACCATTCCTTCCTGCATCTCACCGTCTCCAAGAAGGGCAAAAACTTTGTTTTTCTTCTTATCAAGCTTAAACGCTAGTGCCATTCCATTTGCAATTGCCAGGCCCTGTCCCAGCGATCCAGTGGATGCCTCCACTCCTGGAAGTTTTTTCATATCTGGGTGTCCTTGAAGTTTGGAGTTTATTTTTCTTAATGTTCCAATCAAGGATTTATCTACAAATCCCTTCTCCATCAACGCTGAATACAAAACTGGAGCGCCATGTCCCTTTGACAGCACAAAACGGTCTCTGTTCTCATCCTCAGGATTTTCTATATTCATTTCATTAAAATAAAGATATGTTACTATTTCAACTGCCGAAAGCGAACCTCCCGGATGCCCCGACTTTGCGTCGTGAATCATAGTTAAAATATTGCTTCTCATATTTTTAGCTATGACACATAATTTTTCGTGATTCATCTTATCCTCCTTATTTTCTCTTAGGTACTGATTCCCAATCCTTTAAAAACCTATCTATCCCTTTATCTGTCAGTGGATGCCCCGCCATTTGAATTAACACCTTGTACGGAACAGTGGCTATGTGGCAACCAAGTTTCGCAGCCTCTGTCACATGCATTGGATGCCTTATGCTAGCTGCTATTATCTCTGTATCTATATCGTAATTATTAAATATAGTTACTATATCCTTTATCAGTTCCATTCCGCTGCTGCTTACATCATCCAGTCTTCCCACAAATGGACTAACATAAGTTGCTCCCGCCCTTGCCGCCATCAGAGCCTGAGATGCGGAAAATACAAG
>DMAW01000088.1 GCA_003446375.1 Eubacteriaceae bacterium
AAGGACCGTTGTTGACGTTGCTAAAGCAAGCAAGGGCTTATGGCTTGGGGTTGGTGCTATCCACTCAAAACCCTGTTGATCTTGACTACAAGGCTTTATCCAATGCAGGTACATGGTTTATAGGAAGGCTTCAAACGGAAAGAGATAAAATGAGAGTCATGGATGGGCTTGAAGGAGCAGTCACCGGTGGGAATTTTGACAGGAAGAAAACTGAAAGGATTTTGTCAGGACTGAGTCAGAGAGTGTTTTACCTTCATAGCGTACATAGAGATGAACCGCTTATCTTTACTACAAGATGGGTTTTGTCTTATTTGGCAGGTCCCATGACTAGAGAGCAGCTTAAATTACTTAAAGATGATGTAGATTCCGGTTATGAAAATAAAAATCAAATGGTAAGCGAACCTCATAAAGAGCCAAAGGCAGGCCAAGGATATTCAAGACCAGTTCTTCCTCCGGATATTGATCAATTGTTTATTCCGGCAGAGAATATAGAGCCTGAAAGCATCATATACAAACCCTTTATCTTGGGTGTAGCTGATGTTTTGTACACAAGCGCCAAATACGATATAAACACGTTTAAAAGATATTCAGTTATAACCACAGTTGAAAATGAGCCAATTCCTTTGGATTGGAAAAATTCCGAGAGGCTAAATATCCAGTTGGAGGATCTTACTGGAGAACCAAACGATAAGGCAGGCTATGAGGAAATCGCGTCTGCAGCAGCTGAACCTAAAAGTTATCCAAAATGGAAACAGATGCTGGAAAAATATTTAAGAAGCGAGTGTCAACTTGAATTATATTATAGCCCGACTTTAAAAGTGGTCTCAAATCCTGATGAAGAGGATAGGGATTTTAGAATAAGACTCCAACATATGATGCACGAAAAAAGAGATGAAGAGGTAGAGAATTTAAAAAAGAAATACCAATCAAAAATTAATACGCTGACTGATAGGCAAAGACGGGCAAGGCAGTCGCTTGAAAAACAAAATGCCATGGCAAATCAAAAGAAGATGGAGGCAGCAGTATCAGCAGGAACAGCTCTGTTGGGAGCTTTGTTCGGCAAAAAAGCGTTAACTGCAACATCTATATCAAAAGTAGGCACTGCAGTCAAAAGTACCGGAAGGGCCCTTAAAAGTTCTGACAGCATAAGCCAAGCCCAAGAAACTCTTGAATCTGTACAAGAAAAACTTTTAGAACTTGAATATGAACTTGAATCAGAAATAGAAAAAATTTCAGAAAAGTACGATTTGCAATCAGAAAGGCTCGAAAAGGTGGAAATTAGAGCTGCTTCGGGAAATATAAATACTCATTACATGGGGTTGATATGGAAACCTGAACAAGCTTAGCTGAATTTTTAATTGAATCAAAGGCTAAAGAGAGCCTTTGATTCAATTTTTTTATAAATAACGGTATAATGTTGATTTGCTTATGCCGGTTTTCGACTTTATTTGCTCTAAGGTATATTTATGACTGTTGTACATTTCAATAGCCAAAGAAATATTTTTATCAGATTTTTTTGGTCTGCCTGGAGATTTGCCTTTTTCTTTCGCAGCCATTATTCCAAACTTCGTATTTTCGCTTCTGGCTTCACTTTGGAATTCAACAAATAAAGAAAGGATTTCAAAAAAATTCTTGTCTATTTTTTTTTCTGAGTCTATATTTTCTTTTACAGAAATTAGCTTTGCACCTGCTGTTTTGATTATATTTAATTTGAAATAAAGGTTTTTTAATGATTCGGCTATAATGAAAAGTTCGGAGATTACTAAAATATCTCCGGATTTAAGATTTTCAAGAAGGCTCATCAAGTCGTATTTATCATGTATATCTTTGCTGGATTCGATTACTGTTTCATCAAATGCAATAGAAGAAAGTAGTTTTTGTTGGTATTCACAACTTGAATCTTCAGGGTAAGGACGCATATATCTAATAATCATTTTTTCACTCCCTATAACGTTTACACAATATTATCACAAAACTTTATAAAATAAAAGGCCTAAAAAGGTTCCTTTTTGGGATGATTAATGTTAGAATGTACCCTGTTGAAACAGTTGTTCAAAATAATCTTCAGGAGGAAATTGATATTGATAAATAGAATTAAGAGTGAATGGTTTTTTAATGGCAAAAGAGATATTTTATCCGGAATAGTAGTAGCATTGGCCCTTATACCTGAGGCTATATGCTTTTCTATCATAGCGGGAGTAGATCCGATGGTTGGTTTATACGCTTCTTTTTGCATAATATTAGTTACAGCTTTTATAGGCGGAAGGCCGGCTATGATATCTGCAGCTACAGGAGCAATGGCGTTGTTGATGGTAAATCTGGTTAAAAACCATGGAGTAGAGTTTTTGTTTGCAGCTACGATATTGACAGGGTTCATTCAGGTGATTTTTGGATTTTTCAAGATAGATAAGCTGATGAAGTTCATACCCAGACCTGTAATGATGGGATTTGTAAATGCTTTGGCGATATTGATTTTCACAGCGCAATTGCCACATTTAATCGGGATTTCTACAGAGACATATATCTTTGCAGGTGTAACCTTGATGATAGTATATATTATGCCTAGATATTTTAGATCAATACCGGCGCCTTTAATAGCGATAGTGCTACTGACGGCAGTATCCATGAGCTTGAACTTAAATCTAAAGACTGTTGGAGACTTGGGAAGCATTACGAGGTCGTTGCCGGTATTTGCAATTCCCAATGTAAACTTTAGCGTAGAGACAATAAGGATAATATTCCCATATTCATTGGCACTGTCTTTTATAGGTATTTTGGAAACGTTGCTTACTGCATCTATAGTGGATGAAGAGACAAAGACGGCGAGCAACAAAACTAAAGAGACGTTTGCCCAGGGAATCGCCAATGTAGTGGCAGGTTTTTTTGGTGGTATGGCAGGTTGTGCAATGATAGGCCAGTCAGTAATAAATGTGAAAAATGGCGGAAGAGGTAGGCTCTCATCACTTACAGCCGGTTTAACGCTGATCTTCTTGATATTGATTTTGGGCAATGTAGTCGTTCAAATTCCCATGGCGATATTAGTCGGAATAATGATAATGGTGTCAGTCGGGACATTTAATTGGGAGTCATTCGCTTATTTAACGAAAGCTCCTAAAGGGGATGCAGCCGTTATGTTGGTAACAGTTGCACTGGTTGTAGCAACTCACGATTTGTCAAAGGGAGTTTTGGCAGGAGTTATATTAAGTGCGATGATATTTGCATCAAAAATATCTGATATAAAAGTCACTGAAATTGAAGATGGCGATAACGTGTTTTTCGAAGTTGAGGGTCAGCTGTTTTTTGCTTCTGTAGATAAGTTTTTAGATGCTTTCGATTATCACGAGGAAAAAAAGGACATATTGATTGATTTTTCAAAGTCTCATGTTTGGGATGATTCTGCCGTGGGAGCCATTGATAAGGTAGTATCAAAATACAGAGACAATAACAGAGTAGTCATAAAAAACTTAAACTGTTCCAGCAGCAAGCTTGTACACAGTTTGACTGCGCATGAACATTTAAAACCTGAATTAGTCCAAGATTAAATAATAAAAACTGACCTTTGAATAAATTCAAAGGTCAGTTTTTATTTATCAGAGATATAAATGCTTTATATGCGATAATAATTGCAACAATATCGCGGATACAAGGAAATAAGAGCGAAATAATGGGTATATACTAAAAGACAGAAAAAATTAATGGAGGTAAATAAATGTATAAATATATAGAAAAACATGAAAGATTACTTGTATCGCAAATCGAAAACCCCACGATTTCAGTTGAAAAGACAATGATGCTACATGAAAGACAAATAAAATGGCTTCAGCATGAAAGGTCGTCACATCTTTTAGTTACAATTGCAGTCTCAGCATGTGTGCTGTTTTTCTTATGGTTATTTTTAACCACGGATTTGATAATGGCAGGACTGTTGCTTTTCATAACGATTGTGATGTGCCTATTTTATCTGATTCATTATTTCAAGTTAGAAAATGCAGTTCAAAGATGGTATAATTTGTATCTGAGATTGTGGCTTTTAGCTGAGAAAGAAGGTAAGGATCATGAGATTTCCTAAGAACCGATCCAAGAAATGGTTTTTGATAATGATGGCGATGTATGCGATGATTTTTTTTGCCATGATCTTAGTCAGCTTGATACTAGATATCAAAATAGTCATTGAAAACTTAATGGGATTCACGATACTGGCAATTATGGTATCTTGCATCTCGGCAATTGGCGGGTATTTAGGATTTGTTCGATATTTCTCAGTGATGCTTGCAGCTAACTTAATTGGCATAGCCTATATGCTTATTATAGCTTTGAACAGATATGCAGATGGATGGAGTGATTTGGTAAGCGTAATAAGCTACATGTTCGTAATGGTAATTGGTTTTTTTGTGGCTATAGGGCTGGAGATAATAAAATTCATTAAAAATAAAAAAGGCAAAAAAACCATATAGTTTTTGAATAAGAATTTTTTTAGTGTATAATATCAAAGTGAAGATGGGAAGAAGAGACATTAAGGAGGCAAAATGAAAAAAGAGATTAGCATAAAAAAAATAAAATCTGATGCGGAAAAAATGTTTAAAGAAGGAAAATACTATTGCTCTGAAGCAATCATAGCTTCGATTAAAGATAATTTCGAACTGGAGATGCCGGATGAAATGATAGCTATGGCTTCAGGGTTTCCTGTAGGTATAGGCAAATCTAAATGCGTATGCGGGGCAGTTTCAGGTGGGATTATGACGCTTGGTTATTTTTTCGGAAGGACTAAGGGATCATCTCCACAAGATACAAGGAGCATAAAGACACTGGAAATGGCAAACGAGCTTCAACAAAACTTCAAAGATAACCATAAAGTTCTTTGTTGCAGCGTACTTACAAAAGGAATGGATATGGCATCCGGAGAACATAAAGGACAATGTGTTTCTTTTACAGGGGAAATAGCAGAAAGTGTATCAAAAATGATTGTCAGAGAGCTTGATTTTGTCAATACTGACGAAATAGAGGTTTGAAAAATGAAAAAAATAATAGTTAAAATGCCTTTGCCAATTTCAGGGTTGATGCTAGCTTTGGCAGCGCTAGGAAATCTTTTAGGATCGTACAGCCAAGGAGCAAGATACCTTTTGGGAGGAATATCAGGGATAATTCTCATAGCACTTATATTGAAACTGGTTATTATGCCTAATGCATACAGCGAAAGCCTTTAAAACTCGGTCAGCAGCTCAATAATGGCAACAATACCTATGGCCTTGATGATTCAAAGCACATATATTGTACATTTTATGCCAAGCATAGCTTATGGGATTTGGATATCAGCATTAGCTTTGAACGCAGCGTTAATACTGGGCTTTACGAAAAAGCATGTTTTAAACTTTAATATAAAGAATGTGTTCCCAAGCTGCTTTGTACTATATGTTGGAATAGCAGTAGGCAGCGTTACGGCTCCGGCGTATGGGATGCAGCTGCTTGGCAGAATTGTTTTTTGGTACGCATTGGCAGCTTATGCAATGTGGCTTCCGATAGTAACATACAGAGTGTTTAAATACAAAGAATTTCCCAATCAAATTAAACCGGTTATGGTGATATACGCAGCCCCGGCCAGCTTGCTCCTTGTGGGATATTTAAACGTTTTTCAGAATATAAGCACCTATATGGTATTCGTATTGGGTGCCTGGGCCTTGGTTATGACCTTATTTGCAATAAGCAAAATGCCTAGGTTATTAAAGCTTGATTTTTATCCAAGTTATTCGGCATTTACCTTCCCATACGTAATAAGTGCGACATCCTTTACATCGATGTTAAATTTCCTAAGCCAATCAGGATATGACGTTAAATATTTGGAGCCTGTAAAGATTTTGATGATAGCTTGGGCCGTGGCCATGGTATTGTTCGTTTTGATTCAGTACTCCATCAGCATATTTAACGAAGCAATGCCCATACGTGCCATGCACGATGAAAAACGTCGAAGACAGTAAGTGATCTGTCCCGACGTTTTTTATTAAGCCTTGTTTTTGGATTTTATTCTTACAAAATAATGGTTGATATGAGGGTGGTTTGATTTTCTAGATTGGATGTCGAACTGCCTCAATGACTTTATCAATGGGGTGAGTTTGGTATGTCCGTAGTTTCTTGTATCAAAATCGGGATAACGAATATTCAATCTTTTACCTACTTCTCCAAGATAAGCCCAGCCGTCTTCGTCGCTGCTCTCTCTAATGATGATTTTGAGGGCTTCGATCAAATCGTTCCTGTTTCCAGTCTCGTTTTTTTGGTGACTTGTTTTATCTTCTTTTTCAGCAGAATCTTCATAATCTTCCGAGGTAGAAGAGGCTAGAACCTCTAAATATTTGAATTTTTCACAAGCGGATATAAACGCGATAGGGGTTTTCTTCTCACCCATTCCCAATACGTATAATCCAGCTTCTCTAAGCCTTGCAGCCAGCCTTGTAAAGTCGCTGTCGCTTGAAACTATGCAAAAACCATCGACGTTTCTCGAATATAAAATATCCATGGCATCGATTATAAGTGCTGCATCAGTGGCGTTTTTCCCGGAGGTATAACTATATTGTTGTATCGGAGTTATGGAAAAATTCAAAAGAACAGTTTTCCATGAAGATAGCTGAGGTTTTGTCCAATCACCGTAAATTCTTTTGATCGTAGGAGTACCATGATTGGTGATCTCATCAAAAATAAATTTTATATATTTATCTGAAACATTGTCTGCATCTATCAAAACTGCTATTTTTCTATCGGTTTCCATATTACATCTCCTTGTGCTTGTCATATTTAAAGTATAGTAAAAAAATACACGGTTTACAACAGTCAATTGAATATTGCTTAAAAATCTAAGCAATAATATTTACCCGGTCGAACCATGGTTGTTATAATAATCTTGTGGAGTTTTATCTTGAGAGGAATCATGATGGGATATCTAATCAGAGAATAAAAAAATAAAGATATAGTCATTTTTTACATTGAGTTGAATGAAAAGGTTAACTTGACTGAAAGCAATAGGATGTTATAATAAGTCTACTGGGGGGGTTGGATATGATAACAAGAAGAAAGCTGTGGGAGATATTAAAGGCGAATCCTATTATAGCAGCTGTAAAAGATGAACAAGGACTAAGCAAGGCGCTGGCTTCAGACAATAAAATCGTGTTTGTGCTCTATGCAGATATTTTAAATCTTGATGAAATAATAGAGCGAATATTAAAAAAGGGAAAGATTCCATTTGTACACATAGACATGGTGACAGGTCTTGCTACAAACCCAATGAGTATAAAGTATATTATGAAAAACCATAACAGAAATTGTGGGATCATAACTACTAAAGGGAATTTAGTGAAAGAAGCTGTAGACTTGGGGATTTCTGTGATTCAGAGGCTTTTTGTGATAGATTCTTTATCGATAGAAAATAATGTAAAAACCATAAAAAGAATGAAACCTGATGCCATCGAGATCATGCCCGGAGTCATGCCAAAAGTCATAAAAAAAATTCAAAACGAGGTCCCTAACACGCCGATAATTGCAGGCGGGCTGATAGAAACAGAGGAGGAAGTCATAGATATTTTAAACCATGGTGGAATGGCTGTGTCTACCACGAGAGAAAATTTATGGAAAGTTAATCGAAAATGATAGTTATTTTTATAAAAAGCAAATAAAAAAACAAAATGAAAACGATTGACATAGATCCTGTTTTGTTGTATTATAAAAAACAAGAAAATAAATTTATTTTTTATTTCATGACACGAGATGAGAGAGTCGCGAATTGCGGTATCTCTTTTTTTGTTTTTAATTTATGGATGTAACGATAAAATTAAAAAACAGGGGGAATATGTATGAAGAATTACATTTTATCACTTGATCAGGGCACTACAAGCTCAAGAGCAATACTTTTTAACAAGGATGGGGGTATAGTTGGTACGGCGCAAAGCGAGTTTGCCCAGTTTTATCCAAAAGCAGGGTGGGTAGAGCACGATGCCATGGAGATTTGGGGTAGTCAAAGCGGCGTTGCAAGGCAGGTTTTGGACAAGACCGGTATAAGTCCTGACGAGGTGGCCGCAATAGGAATAACGAATCAACGTGAGACAACAATAGTGTGGGATAGAATTACGGGCAAGCCTGTATATAACGCAATAGTCTGGCAATGCAGAAGAACAGCAGATATATGTGATAAATTGAAGGAAAAAGGCTGGGAAGCTAAAGTAAGAGAAAAAACCGGGTTGGTAATAGATGCTTACTTTTCAGGAACAAAAGTGAAATGGATTTTAGATAACGTGGAAGGAGCTAGAAAAAAAGCTGAAAAAGGTGAGCTTTTATTTGGAACCGTGGACAGTTGGTTGATCTGGAACTTAACAAAAGGCAAGGTCCATGTTACGGATTATTCAAATGCTTCAAGAACCATGCTGTATAACATAAAAACCATGAAGTGGGATGAAGAAATACTTAAGGAGTTGGAAATACCTGAATCTATGCTTCCACAAGTAAGGCCTTCAAGTGAGATATACGGACACACTGATCCAAACACTTTTGGAGGTGCTCAAATTCCCATAGCGGGAGATGCGGGAGATCAGCAGGCGGCGCTGTTTGGACAAGCATGTTTTGAACCGGGCATGGCTAAAAACACCTATGGAACAGGTTGCTTCATGCTAATGAATACGGGAGATAAACCGGTGGAGTCGTTAAACGGACTTCTTACAACTATAGCTTGGGGAATAGACGGAAAGATTACTTATGCTCTTGAAGGAAGCATATTCATCGCCGGAGCAGCGATCCAATGGCTCAGAGATGAGCTAAGGATAGTATATGACTCGGCTCAATCAGAATATTATGCAAACCTAGTTGAAGATACAAACGGCGTTTATGTGGTCCCGGCTTTTACAGGTCTAGGGGCTCCATACTGGGACATGTATGCAAGAGGCTCGATTATGGGACTTACAAGAGGAGTTAAAAGGGAACATCTAGTTAGGGCAACTTTGGAGTCGATTGCATTTCAAAGCAAAGACGTACTGATGGCAATGGAAGAGGATTCAAAAATTAAGCTAAAAGCGCTAAAAGTAGATGGTGGCGCATCGGCCAATAACTTTTTGATGTCTTTTCAAGCGGATATGCTGTGTGTTCCTGTTAAAAGACCGAAAATTTTAGAAACTACTGCATTAGGCGCTGCATATCTTGCAGGACTTGCTGTAGGATTTTGGAAAGATCAAAACGAGATAACAAAAAAATGGAAATTAGATAGAGAGTTTACGAACTGCATGGAAGAAGAAAAAAGAGAGAAGCTTTATCGTGGTTGGATCAAAGCTGTAAAAAGAGCTATGGAGTGGGAAAAAGAAGATTGAATATAGCTAATTAATTGAATAACAAATAATAAATTTCATGACACGAGATGAGAGAGTCGCGAAAAGCGGTTCTCTTTTTTTGTGATAAAAAATATCAGGAGGTAAATAAGGATGGATTTTATAATATTGATTGCAAGTGCTTTTGGAGGAGGATTGTTTGGCGCTTTGGTGGGAGCTCTCCCTGCGTTTATAATGGTAGGAATAATAGGCCTGGCCGGATTGACGGCTGGAGCAGGAGCGGCAGATTTGGTTGGCAACGTTGCATTTGGATCTTTTTTCGGTCCTCATATAGCCTTTGCAGGGGGAGTGGCTGCAACAGCATATGCTCACAACAAAAACAAAATAGAATCTGGCGGGAACATACTACTGCCAATGGCAAAATTAAACGATCATATGACATTAATAGTAGGAGGAATATTTGGAGTCCTTGGCTTTTTAATAAATCATATTTATAATATCGTATTGGAAATTCCTACGGATACCATTGCAATGACAGTATTCACATCAGGTATGATCGCACGAATATTATTTGGGAAGACAGGCTTGCTCGGGAAAAAATGTACAGACGGCAACAGAGTTTTTGTTCCTACAAAAGAATCAGGTGTTTTTTTGATAACTATGGGCTTAGGTGCAGGGATTATATCTTCATATTATGCTGTAACTACAGGGTTAGTGGTTCTAGGATTCTTAGTCAGCGCTACCACGCTTATTTTCACTCAAATGGGACATCCGGTCCCTGGAACCCATCATATAACGTTGGTGTCAGCTAGTGCAGCAGTGGCAAGTGGTTCGATACTTATAGGCGCTTTATTCGGAATATTATCAGCTTTGTTAGGTGACTTGATTGGAAATATATTTAACAGTTTTTGTGATTCTCACATAGATCCTCCGGCGGGCACGATTTTTTTATTATCTTTTGTAATATTTGTTTTTTTATGAGGGCAAGGCAATAAGATTGAACTGATTATATGATTAGATTATTTGATATATGGATATAATTACTAACATATTGGATAATAAATTAATTGTATAAGGAGGCGCCACATGAATCGATCTATAACATTGGTTTTTTCAGGAGAGGCCGGTCAAGGGCTTCAGACCATTGAAGATTTTTTAGTCAATGCATTTTCTTCTACCCATTATGTATTTTCTTGTAGCGATGTAATGAGCAGAGTAAGAGGGGGAAATAATACCGTTGAGATAAGGGTGTCTGATTCTCCGGTAAGTGCTTATAAAGAAGAGATAGATGTTTTGTTTCTCCTTAACGATCATGCTTATTCAAGGATGGATAAAAGAATTACGGCACAAACAGTAATAGTTGGCGAAAGCGATTACATGAACAAGGATGGAATCACAACAGAAGAAATTAATTACAAAGAGTACCCATTTGAAGAAATGGCGAAGGAAGCAGGCGGAAAATTATTTTTAAATACGGTTATATTTGGTTTTGCTGCAGGCATGATGGATCTAAAAAAAGATGAGTGCAACAGCTTAATATCACAAAAATTTAAAGAAAAAGGGTCTAAAATAATAAAACAAAATCAGTATGCATTTGATCTTGGGTATAAAAATGGGATTGATTTTGTCCTTGAAGACGAGATAGCTCCTGTAGGAGATCTTAAAAAAACTTATAAGGTCTTAAATGGGACCCAGGCCGTAGGAATAGGATGTCTTGGAGGTGGCTGTAATTTCATAAGCTCGTACCCTATGTCGCCATCTACGGCTCTTTTAGAGTTTTTGGCCAATAAGGGCATGGAATTTGATGTATTTGTAGAGCAGGCTGAAGATGAGATAGCTGCTCTGAATATGGTCATTGGCGCGTGGTATGCGGGAGCTAGGGGAATAGCCACCACGTCAGGAGGAGGATTTTCACTTATGGAAGAGGCAATGAGCTTGGCCGGAATCACAGAAACTCCTTGCGTAGTTCATATAGCTCAAAGGCCGGGACCGGCAACGGGCCTTCCTACAAGGACAGAACAAGGAGACCTTTTTCAGGCAGTAAATGCAGGTCATGGAGAGTATCCCAAGATTGTTCTAGCACCGGGAACTCTTGAGGACGGAGTATTGATGGGACAAAAGGCATTTTATCTAGCTGACAAATACCAAGTTCCTGTAATAGTCTTGACAGATCAGTTTTATCTGGAATCATTTGGGCAGATGGAAAGGTTTAGGTTGGATGATAAGAGTTTGAGCAGCTTTGTTAATGAAACAAATGAAGATTACAAGAGGTATGATCTTTCCCAAGGTCCGATATCTCCTAGAGGAATACCGGGATATGGAAAAGGACTCATAAAGGTCGATAGCGATGAGCACGATGAATACGGATATATAACAGAAGACTTTGATATGAGGACAACCATGCATGAAAAGAGGCTTTCAAAAAAAGAGCGTGTGCTCCAAGATTATTTTGAACCAAAGTATGTGGGACCGGAAAAATACAAGAACTTGATAATAAGCTGGGGATCTACATTTGGAGTTGTAAAAGAGTATGTGGACAGCATTGAACGTGGAGACACAGGGTTCTTATCAATTAAGCAGCTATATCCACTTAGCCCGGATCTAAAAGGATATTTTGACAAAGCAGAAAAGATTATTGTTATAGAAAACAATGCATCTGGGCAGCTTGCAAATCTGCTCAAGTTGGAGCTTGACGTGCATGTAGACAAGAAGATATTAAAATATAACGGACAGCCGTTTTCAATCGAAGATGTTGAAAGCCGCCTTAAGGAGGTGCTGAAATGAAGAAATTTGAAATGAATGGAAACATTGATATTGCCTGGTGCCCCGGATGCGGGAATTTTCCTATAAGGGAAAGCATTATAGAAGCTTTGAAGGAATTGAAAGTCGATCCTGTTAATGTAGTGATGACGTCGGGAATAGGGCAGGCTGCAAAGATGCCTCAATACATCAATTTAAATTACTTTAACGGACTGCATGGAAGGGGATTGCCTGTAGCTGTTGCCGTCAAAGCGGCTAATCCGGAGCTAACAGTTATAGCAGAAGGTGGGGACGGAGACATGTATGGTGAAGGAGGAAATCACTTTATTCACAATATACGCAGAAATCCTGACATAGCACATATCGTCCACAATAACATGGTCTATGGACTTACAAAAGGCCAGGCATCACCTACGAGTAAAAGGGAATTTACCACGCCTATACAGGTTTCGGGGGTAGTCAATGAACCCTTTAACCCTTTGGCTGTTGCGATTGTATTAGGCGCTACATTTGTCGCCCGTGTATTTTCTGCAGACAAAGATATGGTCAAGGAGACTATAAAAGCAGCCATAAACCATAGAGGTTATGCCTTGGTAGACATTTTTCATCCATGTGTTAGTTTTAATAAAGTCAACAATTATTCGTGGTACAAGAACAATACGTATTATCTGGATGAAGAACACGACAAGAAAGATATGGAAGCGGCATTAAAAATAGCCCTTGAAACGGAAAAGCACGCCTTGGGCATATTGTATCAGAAAGAGGGCAAGCCCACGTTTGAAGATCTATCAAATGTTTATGCAAAGGATAAGACACCTGTGATAAAAAGAATACGAGACTTAAATAAGGTCAATGATTTGATTGCAAAATAAAAGCAAGAGACAGTTCATTTGAGCTGTCTCTTGCTTTATTACATATTATCTATAAACTCGTCAAAGCTTGTTCTTCTGTCTACAATACCCTCCGGGGTAATCTGAATGACTCTATTGGCAACTGTCTGTAATAGCTCATGGTCATGAGAAGCTATCAATATATTGCTTTTATAGTCTTTCAAACCGTTGTTTAAAGCCGTTATAGACTCTAAATCCAAATGATTGGTAGGTTGATCCAGCATTAGAAGATTGGCATTTTGAAGCATCATTCGAGACAGCATGCACCTAACTTTTTCGCCACCGGATAGAACGCTGACTTTTTTAAGCGCCTCTTCTCCAGAAAAGAGCATTTTGCCTAAAAAACCACGGATATAAGTTTCTGATTTTTCTTCGGAAAATTGTCTCAGCCAGTCGATTAAGCTCAAGTCAACTCCGTCAAAATATGATGCATTGTCTTTTGGGAAATAAGCTTTAGTAATAGTAACGCCCCATTTGAACGAACCTTCATCCGGTTCCATTTCACCTGACAGTATCTTAAACAAGGTAGATAGAGCGATATCATTTTCACTGATAAAAGCTATTTTATCTTCCCTAGAAACAGTAAAAGTTATATCATTAAGCACCTTTTCCCCATCTATTGTTTTACTTATGCCTTCTACAAATAAAATGTCATTGCCCGGCTCTCTTTCCGGTTTAAATGATATGAAAGGATATTTCCTGGTTGAAGGCTGTATGTCGTCTAAAGTGATCTTCTCCAAGATTTTTTTTCTGGAAGTAGCCTGTTTAGATTTTGACGCATTTGCACTGAACCTTGCAATAAAATCCTGAAGCTGTTTTACTTTTTCTTCTTTTTTCTTGTTTTGGTCTCTCATCATTTGTAAAGCGAGTTGACTGGATTCATACCAAAAATCGTAGTTTCCTGAAAAGAGCTTAATCTTTCCAAAATCTACATCGGCCATATGTGTACACACTTTATTTAAAAAGTGTCGGTCGTGGGATACGACGATCACTGTTCCGTCAAAATTGATCAAAAATTCCTCAAGCCAGTTTATTGCTTTTAAATCTAAATGATTGGTAGGCTCATCGAGTATTAATACTC
>DMAW01000003.1:0-2990 GCA_003446375.1 Eubacteriaceae bacterium
CACTCCCTCCCCACACGACCCTCTTCCGATCTGATCCATCACAAAATCACACCCGAGGAATCTACACACCAAAAAGGACTTGACTCAAGCAAGGCCAATATTAATAAAAAAAACCGTATAAATTCTTTGGTTTTAGAGTTATAATGTTTATTATACTTTAAAACGCCGTTCTATTTGCTAGAATAGACAAGGAAATGGAGAATTAATATGGAAAGACCCACTTGGGATGAATACTTCATGGAGATGCTCGAGATCATCAAAAAAAGATCTACCTGCATGCGCCGCCAGGTCGCAGCCCTTATAGTCAAGGATAAGAGGATAATTGCCACGGGCTATAATGGAGCACCTACAGGAACTGCGCATTGCGGCGAGGTAGGCTGCCTTAGAGAGCAGCAGTCCATACCTTCAGGATCGAGACACGAGCTTTGTCGAGGAATACATGCAGAGCAAAACGCCATAATCCAATCAGCGGTACACGGTGTAAGTGTTAAAGATTCAACGATATACATAACTCATTCTCCTTGCGTATTATGCGCCAAAATGATTATCAACGCGGGAATCAAAAGAATAGTCTACTCAGGGGCTTATCCTGATCAGATGTCTGCAGAGCTTTTAAAAGAAGCAAAGATCAAAGTTGATAAGAAGGATGAAATGTCGCAAATTTAACATAAACGAAAAACAAGGATTGTATACAAAAACACTGTATACAAAGAGCTTCAGAAAAATAAATTCGTTTTTGCGCAAACATGAAAACGATACAATAGAGCCAACGAAAGATTTATTTGATATAATATTAACTAAAATTGGAGAGATAAATCATGGATAAAAAAAGTCCTTGGGTCCATTTGGCTCTTTTGACCCAGATAGGACTGTCGATGTTCGTGCCCATAGCGGGCAGCTTTTTTATAGGCAGGTATTTAGACGGCGTCTTAGGTACCGGAAGGATATTCCTCTTTGTGATGACGGTGCTTGGAGTTCTTGCCGCTTTTCGCAACGTATACATAATAGGAATGAAAACTACTAGCAATAAAAGTGGAGATAATGATGATAGAAGAGATAAATAAGTCTGACCTTAATTTTAACCAAATAGTCAAAACGACCATAATCGTCGGAATCATTCTGGGAGCCGGGATGTTTTTTTTAAGCGAAGACGGAAGCAGACTCCTTTTAGGACTGGCCTTCGGGATGGTTTTTAGTATCTTAAACTTCAGGCTCCTCCATCTGACAATAAAAAAGTCGATGGACATGCATCCGGCAAGAGCCCAGTCCTATGTCACGAGCCGATACTTTTTAAGATACTTTTTGGCAGGGGCGGTCTTGTACGTTGCCATATCAAATGAGGCGATGCACGTGCTGGGGACCATTATAGGCTTGCTTCTGATTAAATTTGTAATACTTACTTCAAACGTCATTTTGGGAATGAAAAAGAAACAAAAGACCAAGTAGTGTAATCTTGCTTTACAAGCAATTATAAATATAAAAAATAAGAGGTGAAAAAATGAGCGGTCCAAAGATTTATGCCGAAATTCTCGGGTTTCCCATTACCGAAACCATGGTAAATACCTGGCTGGTGATGGGTGCCATATTGATTTTTGCCATTTTAGCTACGAAGAACTTAAAAAAAGTTCCGGGAAAGCTTCAGCTTATTGCTGAAATGATGGTAAAAGGAATTGACGGCTTGACTGAAAACACTATGGGAAAGAAAAACTTGGGATTTGCCCCCTACATGCTGACTCTATTCATGTACCTGGGAATTGCAAACCTTTTAGGGGTCGTCGCGTTAAGGCCGCCGACGGCAGACTTGACTATGACATTTGCGCTATCCCTGCTAACATTTTTCATGACTCAGTTCTTTGCCATCAAATCGAAAGGAGTCGGTGGGTTTTTCAAGGGTTTTATCGAGCCTATACCGTTATTGCTTCCGATTAACATCATCGGAGAATTTGCAAACCCGATATCATTATCCTTTCGTTTGTTTGGAAACATGCTAGGTGGAGTCATAATCATGGGTCTTATTTACGGAGGCCTTACAAATTTGATGTACTTTGCCGCAGGCATACCGATTTTAGCGCACTTGTATTTTGACATTTTTGCAGGACTTTTACAGAGCTTTATATTTGTAATGTTGTCCATGGTATTTATATCCATGGCTATGGATTAAGCGGATGAATTACAGGAAGGAGGTTTTTTATGGAAACCAATTTTATTCAGTGGTTCTTTGATTTCATCATGAGCTACGAACCAGAAGTCATAATTGCCTGTGCATCCGTTATAGGCGCCGGATTGGCAATGATAGCTGGGATAGGACCTGGGATAGGGCAGGGCTATGCAGCAGGAAAAGGCGCTGAAGCAGTGGGAAACAATCCTAAAGAGAGCAAAAACATATTGTCCACGATGCTTTTAGGTGCAGCAATCGCCGAGACATCAGGGATATTGGCCTTGGTAGTATCACTTATACTTTTGTTCGGTAATCCACTGGTATCTCTTTCCGGAGGGATGGTAGTAATAGCCGGTTCGGCAATTGGAGCGGGCATAGCGGTTATAGCCGGAATGGGGCCTGCCATTGGGCAAGGCTACGCTGCAGGCAAAGCAACTGAAGCGGTAGGCATAAATCCAAGAAATCAAAGGGGAATAACCCTTGTGATGCTAGTAGGACAAGCCGTTGCTCAGACGACAGGAATCTTGGCACTGGTGATTTCATTGATATTGCTTTATGGAAATCCCTTCGTGGGACTTGAAGGCGCATTCATAATAATCGGTGCTTCGGCACTTGGTGCAGGAATTTCAATGGTTGGCGGCATAGGACCCGGAATCGGCCAGGGATATGCAGCCGGCAAGGCAGTTGAGGCTACGGGCAAGAGGCCGGATCAACAGAGCAACATCACAAAGATAATGTTCTTGGGACAAGCCGTTGCTCAGACCACAGGTATTTATGCGCTGATAGTATCGCTGATACTTATGTATTCGAATCCGTTTATTTAATTTAAGAG
>DMAW01000003.1:3139-19110 GCA_003446375.1 Eubacteriaceae bacterium
TTTATTTAATTTAAGAGGGAAAGTTGGAAAGTGGAAAGCGGAAAGCGACTGCCCCACTAACAACTAATAAGCGGTGCCAAGGGCACCTTGTAACTTGAAAATGAGGAGGATAAAAATGATAACAGGAATAGAACTTATAAAAGCATGTTCCGCAATCGGCGCAGGTCTTGCGATGATCGCAGGAATCGGACCTGGAATCGGCCAGGGATACGCAGCCGGCAAAGGAGCTGAAGGAGTAGGAAGACAGCCTGAAGCTCAAGGCGATATAACAAGAACCATGCTTTTGGGAGCGGCAGTAGCCGAGACCACAGGTATCTACGGACTTATCGTTGCGATGATACTGCTGTTTGCAAATCCGTTTATTTAATTTAAGAGGGAAAGCGCCCCACGACAGCTAGGCACATCGTTTAACTATCGTGGAACAATGGTTAAAGGTTCGCTTCGCTTACGTGGGGTGCTTCCTCTGGTCGCGGGGAAAGCTCGTTTCACTCGCGAGAAAGGTTCGCTTCGCTCACGGGAAACGCGCAACGCGCGTATTGCGATGTTGCTTTTAAAGACGGTTTCTACCGAGACAGAGTCTCGTTTACCGACTGCCCCACGACAGCTAGGCACATCGTTTAACTATCGTGGAACAATAGTTAAACAGTAGTTAAACGATTGGAAAATCAAAAGTCTTTACGATTTTCAACGATTGTTTAACAACGATTTGGCACCCCTTTGCGGTTCAAGGTATTTATCTTTAACCCAAAAGGAATCCATACAAAGTTATAACTAACCAATAACCAATAACAACTAACGACCAACAACTAATAAGCGCTGCCAAAGGCACTTCTTATATTTTAAAACTTGAAACATGGAAGGAGGTAACCAAATGGGAAATACCGGAATGGTTAGCATAGACTTTTTACAGATAGCCGCAAATATCTTTAACTTTTTATTATTGTTTTTCATTGTTAAACATTTTTTCTACGACAAGATAAAAGCTTTCATGGAAGGCAGGACAAACGAGATCAGCGCCGAAATAGATGAAGCGGCAAAGCTTAAAGGCGAAGGCGAGGATTATAGATCCGAGTACATGGAAAAGCTTAAAAACGTAGATGACGAAGCTCGAGAAATATTAAGGGATGCGACGACAAAAGCTAACGAAAAGAGAAACGAGATCGTCAAGCACGCAAAAGTTGAAGCTGACAGAATATTTAAAAGAAACCAGACGGAGATTCATAGGGAAAAAGAAAAAGCCCTTGAAGAGCTTAAAAACGAGATCGTTGAATTATCTGTTCTTGCGGCAGGAAAAGTGATAGGACAAGAGCTGGACAAAGAGAAGCATCAAATGCTGATCGCAAATTTTATTGAAGAGGCGGGAGAAGCGAAATGAGTCTGGTAGGAAAAAAATATTCCCAGGCTTTGCTGGAAGTCGCAAAAGAAAAAAACACTACCGATGAAATCTACAATCAGTTTAAGTCTATCATAGAAGCCTTGGATGCCAACGAGGAGCTGTGGGACATCTTAACTATCCCCAGCATAGAATCTGACGAGAAAAAAGCCATTATAGAAAAGATATTCAAAGGTAGCATCGATGGTTTCTTATACAGCTTCTTGATGATATCAGTAGACAAAAACAGGGTGACAGACTTAAAGGACATATTCGAGTCCTTTAAAGAACTTTATTTTGTAGAAAACAACATGGTCGAGGCAACTGTCGTGTCGGCAGTAGCCTTGGAAGAAAAAGACATAAAAAGACTTAAGGGAAAGCTTGAAAAAAGATATGAAAAGACTGTAATGATACAGTCAAGAATTGATCCGGATATAATCGGTGGATTGATCGTCTATGTGGGAGACCAGGTAATAGACGGAAGCATCAAGCGAAAAATCGCCATGATGAAAAACGATTTAAAAGAAATAAGACTACAAGAGTTAGGGGTGAATTAATTGAATCTCAGACCGGAAGAAATTAGCAAGGTTATTAAAGAGCAAATATTACAATATGAGCACAAGCTTGAGACTGCAGATGTAGGTACAGTGATTCAAGTAGGTGACGGTATCGCAAGGATTCACGGATTGGAAAATGCAATGGCCGGAGAGCTTTTGGAATTTCCGCAGGATGTATTCGGGATGGTGCTTAACCTGGAAGAAGACAACGTAGGCTGCGTGCTTTTAGGCGACGATACAAAAATCGTCGAAGGAGACAAAGTTAAATGTACAGGAAGAATAGTAGAAGTTCCTGTAGGAGATGCAATGGTGGGCAGGGTAGTAAACTCGTTGGGACAGCCCATAGACGGTAAAGGCCCTGTATCAACTGACAAGACAAGGCCTGTTGAAGTAAAGGCGCCCGGAGTTATCGAAAGGCAATCTGTTGATGCGCCTCTTCAAACCGGTTATAAGGCAATCGACTCTATGATTCCAATTGGAAGAGGGCAAAGAGAGCTTATCATCGGTGACAGGCAGACCGGTAAGACCGCTTTGGCTGTAGATACGATAATCAACCAAAAAAGCGAAGATGTAATATGCATTTACGTGGCGATAGGACAAAAAGCTTCAACAGTAGCTCAAATCGTGAGCAAGCTGCAGGAAACCGGAGCAATGGATTATTCCATCGTGGTAGCTGCAACTGCAAGCGAGCTGGCGCCGCTGCAATATCTGGCGCCGTATACAGGAGTAACTATCGGCGAAGAGTTCATGAACCAAGGAAAAGACGTACTTATAATATACGATGACCTTTCAAAACATGCGGTGGCATACAGAGCCATGTCCTTGCTTCTTAAGAGACCGCCGGGAAGGGAAGCCTACCCGGGAGATGTATTCTACCTTCATTCAAGACTCCTTGAAAGAGCGGCTAAATTGAAGGATGGAGGTTCCTTGACGGCGCTTCCTATAATCGAAACCCAGGCGGGAGACGTATCGGCATATATACCGACAAACGTAATATCCATAACCGACGGACAGATATTCTTGGAGGGCGAGCTTTTCTATTCAGGTATAAGGCCTGCGGTAAACCCAGGTATATCAGTATCAAGGGTAGGTGGAGCTGCTCAGATCAAATCCATGAAAAAAGTAGCCGGCCCTCTTAGGATCGAATATGCCCAGTATAGAGAGCTAGCATCTTTTGCCCAGTTCGGTTCAGACCTTGACGATGCCACAAAAGCACAGCTTGCAAAAGGCGAAAGGGTAGTAGAGCTTTTAAAGCAGGACCAGTATGCACCGATGAAAGTAGAGCATCAAGTTCTTGCAATATACGCTATCACCAACGATTATGCGGCAAATGTCCCTGTAGAAATGATCAAGGACTATGAAAAAGGCCTTATAGAATACGCTGACTTAAATTACGGCGATACCCTTGAAGAAATCAAAGGCAAGGGTGGACTTTCTGATGAGGTAACGGCAAAAATGAAAGAGATCATCGAAAAGTTTACACAAAAATATCTTGATGAACTTAAAAATGCCTAATAACGGAGGTGAAACCCCATGGCGGAAAATATTCGCGATATCAAACGAAGGATCAAAAGCGTAAACAGCACCAAACAGATTACCCATGCCATGGAACTTGTCGCTTCGTCTAAACTTCGCAAGGCTAGAATGAAGGCTGAGGCACGAAAGGCCTACTTCGATACGATGCTGAGCAGCATGAGGGAGATGGCGGCTCAAGCCGGCAAGGTAAAAAGCGTTTATCTTCAAGAACGTGAAGTGAAAAAGACGCTTTATGTGGTGATAACCGCAGACAGAGGATTAGCTGGCGGTTACAATGCAAATGTGATTAAGTTGGTGGCAAATACCATAAAAGACAAGGAAAAAGCATGCCTTATAACCATCGGAGCCAAGGGAAGGGATTACTTCCAAAAAAGAGGCTACGAGGTGGTAAAGGAATTTAGCGGAATGAGCGAGCAGCCTAGCTATGCAGATGCATCAGAAGTAGGAAGGCTCATAATGGAGATGTATGTCAAAGAAGAGGCGGACGAAGTGGTTTTGGCTTATACAGAATTCGTATCGACCATAACTCAAAGGGCAAACATCATCAAGCTTCTTCCCATAAGCCCTCATGAATTCGATGAAGAGAAAAAGGAAGATGATAAAGAGATTCCACTTATCATGAGCTATGAGCCTTCTCCGGAAGCTTTGTTGGATTACTTGATACCAAAATACATATGGAATACGGTCTACGGAGCCATGATAGAAGGAAGCGCCAGCGAACAAGGAGCAAGAAGGATGGCGATGGAAACAGCTACGGAAAACGCAAATGAGATGATAGATGTCTTGACCCTTCACTACAACAGGGCAAGACAGGCTCAGATAACCCAAGAGCTTACGGAAATCATAGGCGGCGCGGAAGCCCTTAAATAACCATTTTACAAACAAAGATTGGAGGCAAGAAAATGTCACAGAACATAGGACAGATTGTGCAGATCATAGGTCCGGTAATAGACGTAAAGTTCAAAAGAGAGAATCTGCCGAAACTATATAACGCAATCACCATAAAACACCTTGACGGCACATTGGTCGTAGAGGTAGCCCAGCATTTGGGAGACGATATAGTAAGATGCATAGCCATGGATTCTACAGATGGTCTTAGAAGGGGCATGGATGCCGTTGATACGGGACACCCTATTCAGGTGCCTGTAGGAAAAGATACCTTGGGAAGGATGTATAACGTACTTGGAGAGCCGATAGACGGAAAACCGGCTCAAGAGGGTATAGAAAGACACCCGATACACAGAAGCGCGCCTTCTTTTGAAGAGCAGCAGACCCAGCCGGAGATGTTCGAAACGGGCATAAAGGTCGTCGACCTTATAGCTCCTTACACCAAAGGCGGAAAGATTGGCCTTTTCGGAGGTGCAGGTGTAGGCAAGACCGTACTGATCCAGGAGCTTATAAACAACATCGCAACAGAGCACGGCGGCCTTTCAGTGTTTGCCGGCGTAGGCGAAAGGACTAGAGAAGGAAACGACCTTTACTACGAGATGATGGAATCCGGAGTAATCAACAAGACAGCCCTTTGCTTCGGTCAGATGAACGAGCCCCCTGGAGCGAGAATGCGTATAGCCCTTACGGGACTTACAATGGCAGAGTACTTCAGAGACCAGGAAGGGCAAGACGTGCTGTTGTTTATCGACAATATATTTAGATTTACCCAAGCAGGCTCAGAGGTTTCAGCCCTCCTTGGAAGGATGCCGAGTGCAGTAGGCTATCAGCCGACTCTTGCAACGGAGATGGGTGCATTACAGGAGAGGATCACTTCTACCAGCAAGGGATCCATCACATCTGTACAAGCTGTATACGTGCCGGCAGATGACCTTACAGACCCTGCTCCGGCCACTACATTTGCCCACCTTGATGCAACTACGGTACTTAACAGGGCTATTTCCGAAAAGGGAATATATCCTGCGGTAGACCCATTGGATTCATCATCTAGGATTTTGGATCCACAAGTAGTTGGCGAAGAGCACTACGCAGTGGCCAGAAGGGTTCAAGAAATTCTGCAAAGATACAAAGAGCTTCAAGATATCATAGCTATACTTGGCATCGATGAGCTCTCAGATGAGGATAAGATAATAGTGTCGAGAGCAAGAAAGGTTGAAAGATTCCTTTCACAGCCGTTTAACGTTGCAGAACAGTTTACCGGACTTGAGGGCAAATACGTGCCTATAAACGAAACTATCAGAGGATTCAAGGAAATACTGGAAGGCAAGCACGACGAATTGCCTGAAGGCGCGTTCCTGCTTGTAGGAACAATAGACGATGCCATAGAAAAAGCTGAGAGAATGAGAGCTAAAAAATAAGGAAGGTGATGGGATGTCCACGTACAGGTTGCTGATCATCACACCCGAAAGAGTGTTTTATGACGGTGAAATCAACAGAATCGTATTAAAGGGCGCCGAGGGGAACATGGCGATCCTAGCCAACCATACACCCCTTATGACAACCCTTGCTTTAAGTGAGCTGAAAATCTATTCAGATCCCAAGAAGTTCACAAGCGCCACTTTGCTTGGCGGTTTTGCAAAGATAGAGCCGGAAAAGGTGGTCATACTGGCAGATGCAGCGGAATGGCCTGAAGAGATCGATATAGATAGGGCGCAAAGAGCAAAAGAAAGAGCAGAGGCTGCTCTTAAGAAAAGCGACCAAGATCTTGTCAGGGCACAGGCTGCTCTTAGAAGAGCCATTGTCAGAATTGAAGTATCAAAAACGAGAGAAAATAGGTGAAAAGTGCCGGCAAAAGCCGGTGCTTTTTTCTTTTCTTAAAAACAGATTATTTTTTTCGAAAATTATTTAACATTATAAGCAGGTGTGTTACAATTAATCTGTTTTTAGTGACGACTTTTACAAGCTGGATATAGCATTAAAAGTTTTTTATGATATAATTACAATTTAGGAACAGTCGAACACAGTAGATGGGAGTGAATAGTTAACAATGGCACCTTTAAGAAAAGATGTAGGTATCGATTTAGGAACGGCAAATGTACTTGTTTACGTTAAAGGAAAAGGTATCGTTTTGCAAGAGCCTTCAGTGGTTGCAATTGATACGAATACTAATGAAATAAAGGCAATTGGCGCGGACGCAAGAGCCATGCTCGGAAGAACTCCGGGCAATATACAGGCAATCAGGCCTTTAAGAGACGGAGTCATCTCCGACTTTAAAATTACTGAAAGAATGCTTAAGTACTTTATAGCAAAAGTATGCGGAAACAGAAGGTTTTTAAGACCTAGAGTCGTAGTCGGCATACCAAGCGGAGCTACGGAGGTAGAAAAAAGAGCAGTAGAGCAGGCGGTATTGTCTGCAGGGGGAACGAACCCCGTAATAGTCGAAGAGCCTGTAGCAGCAGCGATCGGAGCGGGAATAGACATCACGCAGCCCACAGGCAACATGGTAGTGGATATTGGTGGCGGTACAACGGATGTGGCTGTGCTTTCATTAGGTGGAATAGTAGAAAGCATCTCAATAAAAATCGCAGGGGACAGATTTGACGAATCAATAGTCAGGTATATGAGAAAAAATCACAATGTATTGATAGGAGAGCGTACTGCGGAAGATTTAAAAATAAATATAGGCTCAGCTTATCCGGCTGAAGAAGAAAGGACCATGGACATAAGGGGACGAGACCTGCTTTCGGGTCTTCCAAAAACCATCACGGTCACTTCAGAAGAGATAAGGATAGCTTTAAGCGACAACATAAGTGCGGTGATCAATGCAATTCATGGAGTTTTAGAAAGGACCCCTCCGGAGCTTGCTTCAGACATCAGCGACACGGGCATTTACCTTGCCGGCGGAGGAGCCTTGCTGCAAGGCTTGGATATATTGATATCCGACAGGATGGGGGTACCCGTAAACATAGTTGAGAATGCGGAATCTTCTGTAGCTTTTGGAACAGGAAAGATTCTTGACAATGTTCACATACTTGGAAGCGGCACAGGAAAAAAATCTTACGACTAAACACGGAAAAATCCGTGTTTTTCCTTATTCCAAACGTTAGGAAGCATACGATGAACAAAAATAAAAAGCCAAAATTAAAAATTAAAAACAAAAAGCGGTTCTTCATAGTCTCGGGGATAATTTTAACAATCCTTATCGCTACGGCATTTGCAGTCAAATTTTATTATGACATCAACAGGCCCGAGGAAGTATTCAAAGACACTATCGAAAAAAATGACGATGAGTTTACGGAAGAAGACGCATATGCACAGTTTGACGGAAACAAGATAAATATCTTATTCTACGGGCTGGATAAAAACGAATATAGGGATACCGTGGGAGGATATGAGCTCTACAGGGCAGATACCATAATGGTGGCTACCATCGATCTTAAAAGCAAGAGCATCGATATTCTGTCAGTTCCGAGAGACACTTATGTGGACATATACGATGTTTACGGAAAAGACAAGATAAACGCAAGCTTTGCCCATGGGCAGCAACAGGCTGCTGATTACGATGGAGATGAAATACAGGCCGGAACGGATTACCTTAAAAGGACTGTAAGCGAGCTTTTGGGAGGAATTCCTATACATTTTTATATAGGGATAACCGATATGGCCGTAGTAAATGAAATCGTCGATGAGATCGGCGGAGTTGAGATAGATGTAAAAGAAGACATGTACGATCAGACTCGCGGAGGAGTCTTGTTTGCTGAAAAAGGCTTGCAGACACTAAATGGATATCAATATCTTGCATATATAAGGGACAGGGGAACGGAGAGCACCAAAGACAAGGACAGGGTAGCAAGGACACAGGAGTCTTTTGAAATAGTGTTCAATCAGCTCAAAGAGCAAAATATTATTACCATGATTCCTCAGCTTATAGACAATTACAACAAGAACATAGACTCTAACCTAACCTTGAAAGAGATGACGACTTTGGGTATTTACGCTCAGAAGATCGATTTGGGAGCTATGGATAAATACGTAGTTGACGGAGATTACGAATACAGGGACAACAATATTTACTACATACCGGACGAAGATGCAAGGCTGGACCTTGTAAAGGAAGTCTTTGGAATAGACTTCGAGCCGGAAAGATAAAATAATGAATGCATGGATTTTCCGTGCCAAGGAGGATTTTTATGAAAGTAAGAAAAGCGATTATACCGGCTGCAGGACTGGGTACAAGGTTTTTGCCTGCTACAAAGGCTATGCCAAAGGAGATGCTTCCAATAGTAGATAAGCCGACTATTCAGTACATCATTGAAGAGGCCATAGAATCCGGCATTGAAGAAATTCTCATAATAACAGGAAGAAGCAAAAGGGCCATCGAAGACCACTTTGACAAATCTGTAGAGCTTGAGCTTGAACTTAAAGAAAAAAACAAGGATGACCTTTTAAAATTGGTCCAGGATATATCCGAGATGGTAAATATAAATTACGTCAGGCAAAAAGAAGCTAAAGGCCTTGGACATGCGGTGCTATGTGCAAAGACCTTTGTAGGCAACGAGCCCTTTGCAGTATTGCTTGGAGACGACATCGTCTACACCGAAGGAAAGCCTGCCTTAAAGCAGCTTATGGACGTGTACGACAAGAAAAAGGCCTCTGTTTTAGGAGTGCAGAGCGTGAAGCATGAAGATGTAAGCAAATACGGCATAGTGTCCGGCGAAAAGATAGCAGATAGGCTCTTTACGGTTGATGACCTTGTTGAAAAGCCCGCTCCGGAAGATGCGCCTACTAATGTAGCCATATTGGGTCGGTACATAATAACCCCTGAAATCTTCAATATCTTGGAGCATACCGGCAAGGGAGCAGGGGGAGAAATCCAGCTTACAGACGCCTTGAAGGAGCTTGCAGGACAGGAAGCCATGTTTGCATACGACTTTGAAGGAAAAAGATACGACGTAGGAAACAAGCAGGGATTTTTAGAGGCTACTGTGGAGTTTGCATTAAGGAGAGACGACCTGAAAGATGAGTTTGCAGAATATCTCAGGGGATTAAAGATATAGGCTAGTTGGAGAGCTGAAAGTGGAAAACCGCCCTCATTCCCATTACCAAGAAAGGACAATGCTATGAACCAACCCATACTAATATACCTTACGTGTCTGGGAATTGCTGTAGCCCTCACCCCGATTGTATCCAAGGTCGCTTTATCTTTGGGGGCAGTAGACAAGCCTAACACGAGAAAAGTTCATACGAAATTGATGCCTACTCTTGGGGGACTAGCGATATTCGGCGCATTTTATATCGGGCATCTGATATTTGAATATCCCCATTTCCAATTTGGAGGCATCTTCATAGGAAGCCTTATAATAGTTGCTACGGGCATAATCGACGACATTTACGAGCTCAGCCCCAAAGCAAAGGTTTTAGCCCAGATCGCTGCTGCTACTGTGGTGATATTTTACGGTCAGCTTTATTTTAGATCCATAGATCTTCCTATTGTAGGGGAGATAAGGCCCGGGTATTTTGGCTACGTGCTAACATATATATGGATAATAGGCATAACCAATGCCATTAACCTGATAGACGGGCTTGACGGATTGGCTTCCGGAGTAGCCGCTATTACTTTTTTGACGATGTTCGTATTGGCTACTCAGATGAATGACTACTTTGTAATGACTTATGCCCTTATACTTGCAGGAAGCAGCACCGGATTTTTGGTCTACAACTTTCATCCTGCCAAGATATTCATGGGAGATACAGGGGCCATGTTTTTAGGGTATATAATATCGGTGCTGGCACTGATGGGCTTTAAAAACGCCACTTTCATATCATTTGTAGTGCCCATACTTATACTGGGGGTTCCGGTTTTCGACACGGCATTTGCCATTATAAGAAGAAAGCTAAGAGGCCAGTCCTTTGCGCAAGCGGATAAGGAGCACCTCCACCACCTGCTTATGAGCAGCAATGCCTCTCAGACAAAAACCGTGCTGATTATTTATGGAATAAGCGCGCTATTTAGCGCCGTGGCGATAATTTACAGCCTTGTGTCCCCAAACCTGGGCCTTATCATTCTTGTGTTGGTATATATAACAATAGAGATAGTGGCAGGTAAGATGGGGCTTTTGGATAAGTACTTTCTGCCTTTTTCCAAGGTAGTAAAAAAGATCAACAAGAGCAAAGAAAATTAAGGATGAAAGGGCGATTTGATGAATCACAAAACAAAGAGGATAATAACCGGGGCGATTGCTATTATAATGGTATTTACCCTGCTTATAACCCCTCTTCTGACGTTCTGACATAAAAGCATAGCCTGTGGACAACTGCCATGGGCGGTGGTATAATATTTAACGTGAGCTTAACATAAGCCACATAAAAACAAAAACTTTAAGTACAGGTGATAAAATGAGAAGAGTATTGACTTACGGGACATTCGATCTTTTGCATGAAGGCCACATAAACATATTAAAAAGAGCCAAAGAGCTTGGAGACTATCTGATAATAGGCCTTTCCAAGGACGAATTCAACGCCATAAAGGGCAAAGAGCCATCTTACTACAGCTATGAGGCAAGAAAGAAGCTTCTTGAATCAATAAGGTATGTAGACCTTGTGATTCCTGAGATGAACTGGGAACAAAAGATAGATGACGTGAAAAAATACGAGGTAGACGTATTTGTAATGGGAGACGATTGGGAAGGGAAATTCGACTTTTTAAAGGAATACTGCGAAGTAGTCTACCTGCCTAGGACGGAAGGCATATCCACTACAAAAATAAAAGATGATTTAAAGAAAAAGATCGATAATTTGCTTTAAACATTTCAAGATGCATTAAATAGCTTAATGCTGAGATAGAGATGCATAATGCGTCTCTTTTTTTATAGAAATTCAAATATGAGAGTGCGGTGATGTGATGGATTGCCTTAATCCTGTGGTCGCGAAAGAGAGCGTCTTAAAAGAGATAGATCTTAGCGATACAGTAATAGACAATACCAAAAGTCAGGTAAGATTAGATGATGAAATAGATAAGCCTTTAGTAAGGACGCTGTCTGATTATCATGTGGAGTACATGGAAAAAGGAAGGATCGCTTTAACCAGCGATATCCTGTTTGAAGGCAGATATGAGCTTGGTTTGGTCAATAGAATCAAAATGATTGCCCAGGCAATTGTTTTAGAAACTTTCGCAAAGAGCAACGATTTTGATTTTAGCGACTTAGCCGGTGATTATAATGTAGAAACAGAACAATTGAAGATTGACGACTTTGTTTTTGAAAAGGGCAAGGCGTGCATTTTTCTTTCAGGCAAGGCAGATATTGAAAAGCCATTGGTCTTGCTCCTTGACCGGAAAGAATCCATATGCAAAAAAGCTCACGTAGAAGACGGGAAATTGTTATTTGACATAGGTGGCCGGTTAAAGCAAAAAAAATACGAGATCTTTGTTTTAGACAAAGAGAAAGTTTACACTTTAAAATGCGAAGACCCAAATGTAATCTCCGTAGAGCCCTTTGATTTTGACAAAAGCAGCATGTACACCATGTCATATGAGAATAACGGCTTATGCATAGCAAAAAAAGATATAAAAAGCGACATAAGGATCAAGGATGCAGATGTTGAAAAAGACAGCATCACCTTAAAGATCCGGGCACAAAAAGATGTAAGCCATTGCCGAGTTTATTTAAAGGGAAGAAGAACAAAAGAAATGCTGAAGGTTCCCGCTGATTTAAACCTAAATGGAGAGATTGAGTGCGTGATTGCCTCAAAAGAGCTTCCCCAGGAGAAGTTTTCAGATGTATATGTTTATACAAAGACCCGGGATTGGGAAAAGATAGAGGTGCTTTCAGGGAAAGAATCGTATTTTGAAAAAAGAGGGACTTCCGATAGCTCCGAGTTTGCGGTGACCACCACTAAAGGGGCGACGATTGCTATTGAAAGAATCAACCAAGGCAGGTGGATAACCAGAAGGCGAAATGTAATCAGAGGCAAGCTCATGAAGCTGATTCAGAAAAAGACAACGGCAAACAAGAACATAGCCATATTTGAAAGCTACGCAGGACGGCAGTACAGTTGCCATCCAAGGGCTATTTACGAATACATCCGACAGCAAAGGCCGGACATAAAGTGCATATGGAGCGTAGATAAGGGCTGTGAGAAAATCTTTAAAGAAAACAATATACCCATGGTGCGCAGGTTTTCTTTTAAGTGGATATGGCTGATGTCGACTTCCAAGTACTGGGTATCAAATGCAAGGCTTCCCTTGTGGGTAAAAAAGCCTCAAAACACTGTTTATCTGCAGACTTGGCACGGTACGCCCCTAAAGCTCCTGGGAACCGATATAGACGAAGTTTTCATGCCGGGCACGGATACCTTTACCTACAACAGGAACTTCTACAGAGAGTCTAGAAACTGGGACTACTTGATTTCACCAAACAGGTTCTCCACAAATGTTTTCTCACGAGCATTCACTATAGACAAAGAAAAGATAATTGAAAGCGGTTCTCCAAGAAACGATTTTCTTATAAAAAACAAGGGCAACAGGGAATTGATAGATAATATCAAGAAAAGCCACGGTATTCCCTTGGACAAAAAAGTGGTAATATACGCTCCTACTTGGAGAGACGATCAGTTTTTTGCTAAAGCAAAGTACAAGTTCAGCACAGCTTTAGATTTGGAAAAATTAAAAAGAGAGCTCTCCGATGAGTATGTCCTCATCCTAAGGATGCATTACCTTGTGGCTGACGACATAGATTTGACTGGGTATGAAGATTTTGCCTACAATATCTCAACAGGCGACATAACCCAGCTGTACCTTATATCAGACATTCTCGTGACGGATTATTCCTCTGTATATTTTGATTATGCCGTGCTGAAAAGGCCAATGGTGTTTTTTATGTACGACATAGATGATTACAGAGACAGATTGAGGGGATTTTACTTGGATGTTGACGATTTTGTTCCCGGGCCTATAGTCAAGACAAATGAAGAGCTTGCCCGAGAAATCAAAATGGCCAGCTCGGAAAACAAGGACTTAAAGCGATTTTTGAAACAGTTTTGCGAACTGGAAGATGGAGAAGCGGCAAAAAGAGTTTGCGAAAAAGTATTTAAGACTTAAACAGAAGGTGATTATTTTGAACAGCATAAAAAGTCTCATAGCAAAAAACAGAGTGCTTGCCAATGTGTTGCTTGCCGTCATCAGGCTCGTCAGGACGATAGCCTATGAAGCTTTCATCAAAAGATTTGAGATAAAGCCTCAAAAGGTTATATTCTGCAGCCATCTGGGCAGAAATTTTTCATGCAGCCCTAAGGCCATATACGAAGAGATGATTGCTGATGGACGCTTTGACGGCTATGAGATCGTCTGGGCATTTCAAGACCCCAAGCGCTACCAAATCGAAAGGGGCAACAAGACCAGATATCTAAGCTTTAAATACCTGTACCATCTGTCAACGTCGGGATACTGGGTGTTCAATGCAAAGATGCCTTCAAACTTTTCCAAGAAAAAAGGCCAGACATACCTTCAGACCTGGCATGGAACCCCTCTTAAGCGTCTAGCTGCCGATATTAAGGTAGGCGAAGGCTCTACTTTTTACAGAAGCAAAATGAGCAGGGACAAAATGGTCGAAAGCTATTTAAAAGACTCTGCCGGATACGACTACATGATATCTGCCAACAGGTTTTCCACCAAGGTATTTCAAAGCGCCTTTAAGGTAGATAAAGACGTTATCATCGAAACGGGATATCCTAGAAACGATGTGCTGTTTCGGGGGACAAAAGAAAAGATAGACAGTCTAAAGGAAGCCTACAATGTGCCAAAAGACAAGAAAGTCATACTGTATGCTCCCACATGGCGGGACAATGCCTTTGATGAAAAGGGATACGTATTTGAGCTTGAAGTGAACTTTGAAAAATGGCAAGAGGCCTTGGGGGATGAATACGTAGTGATCTACAAGCCCCACTACCTTATATACAACACGAAAAATAAGAGCATGCCTCAGGGATTTGTGATAGACGCAAGCTTTTGTCAGGACATAAACGATCTGTATCTGATAAGCGACATATTGATTACCGATTATTCCAGCGTGTTTTTCGACTACGGGGTTCTTAAGCGGCCGGTGCTCTTTTACATGTACGATCTAGAGAAGTACAGGGACAATTTAAGGGGTTTTTACCTGGACATATACAAAGACCTTCCCGGGCCTGTAATAGAGGACGAAAACGAGCTTTTGACAAGCATAAAAGATATCGACGATGTCTTAGAGCCATATAAGGAACAGACAGAGCGATTTTACGAGGAATTTTGTTCCTTTGATGACGGAAAAGCAAGCAAGCGTGTGTTGGATTTAGTATTTAAAGAAAAGACGGAGTGAATCATGGAAAAATTCATTGCTTTGATAATGGTAAAGATAGCCTGGTTTTTTACCTGGCCGCTGCCTGTTAAGAAAAATAAGATACTGTTCATCTCTTACTTCGAGTCCAAGCTTACGGGAAACTTTAAGCTAATAAGCAAGGAGCTTAAAAAAAGCGATGTGGATTACGAGATGGTCTTTATGATACGCAAGTTCAAGAACACCTTGTGGGCAAAGTTTAAATACCTTTTTAACTTTGCAGTCCAGACCTATCACATAAACACTTCAGCTGTGGTGCTTTTAGACGGGAATAACTTTCCGGTAAGCAACATAAAGAAGAAGGAAGAGACAAAGGTAATCCAGATATGGCATGCCTGCGGAGGCATAAAGAAGTTTGGATGCGACATAAACAGGCGTTTTCCCATTAAGAACTACGATTATGTCTACGTTGCGGGAGAAGCCTTCATAGAGAGCTTTTCCACTGCCTTTGACATATCAAAGGACAAAATAATACCTTTAGGCGTAGCCAAGACTGATATCCTATACGACAAGGATAAGATGGAAGGCTACAAAAATGAGATGTACAGAAAATACCCGGTCCTTAAAGGCAAAAAGGTTATACTGTATGCCCCCACATTTAGAGGGGACGGAGCATTTGAGCTTAAATACGTAAACCTGGACATGGCTTATCTAAGCCGCAAGCTGGGTGAAGAATACGCCATAATATACAAGATGCATCCTTTTCTAGAGAGGATAGCCCTAGATAAGAACACCTCGGAAAATATCATAAATGCAAACAAGGTAGACATATACAAGCTGTTTTCTGTAGCGGACGTTCTCATATCAGATTACTCTGCCATAATATTTGACTATTCAATACTGGAAAAGCCCATGCTATTATACGTTCCGGACCTTGAAGAATACGAACGAGACAGGGGATTTTACTACGATTATAGCCAACTGGCACCGGGACCTGTGTGCAGGAGTGAAAAAGAGATAATAAATACCATACTGACAGGAAGCTACGACCTTGAAAAGGTAAGAGGCATGAAACATAAATTTTTTGACCACCATGACGGAAAATCGGCTAAAAGGGTGGCGGAGCACATAGAGAAGCTGGTTTCACAAGGTAAAGCGCAAGCAAAGAAAATATAATTAAACTATTAGTTAAACTATCGTGGAACAATGGTAAAAGGATCGCTTCGCTCACGGGAAACGCGCAACGCGCGTATTGCAATGTTGCTTTTAAAGACGGTTTCTACTGAGACAGAGTCTCGTTTACCGACC
>DMAW01000145.1:0-917 GCA_003446375.1 Eubacteriaceae bacterium
CCGTAAGCTTTGGTTGCCATTCTTGGGGTTGGTTAATAATAGGGGTTTTTGATATCTCTTTTGAGAAATTTTATAGAACCCCTTCGGGAACCTATTAGGAATTTTTCAGTTATAAGGAGGTATCGACATTATGCTTTCATCAAATTTTACTGCTAGATTTGGTGAGGTTATTGTCAGAAGTGGAATTGCCAGCATCCCGGATGCTGTTTTTTCTTTACAAAAAGAACTAGGCCTGTCTGTCGGAGAATGCTGGTTTATAGCCCAAATCCTGCGCTTTAAATGGACTACAGAACTGCCAAGGCCTTCACTAAGAAAAATGGCAGAGTACACCGGAGTTTCTGAGCGCACTCTGCACAATTACAAAAACTCTCTTATTGAAAAAGGCTATCTTCATGTCATCAGCCGCACCAACGAACGTGGCGGGCAAATAGCAAACTACTACGACTTCACAGGCCTTTTCGAAAAAATTATATCACTTCTTGAAGTAAAAGAGGATAGGAATATTAATAACATTATTGGAGAGTGAGAAAAATGACAGACTCCACCGTAAGGAGTAAACTTCTTTTCGAGGAAAACCCGATAGTAGTTGATAAAACATTAGCCAAAGTTATTGGTCTTAATGAAGCAATTGTCCTTCAGCAAGTGCATTACTGGCTTGTATATAATTCAAGAAACCAAATAAACTTTATTGATGGCAAGTACTGGACTTATAACAGTATAAAAGAGTGGCATGAACAATATTTTGATTTTTGGAGTTATGATACTGTTAAAAGGACTTTTCAAAAACTTGAAAAAATGGGACTATTAATTTCTGCGAAATTCAACGACGATAAGTTAGACCAAACAAAATGGTACACAATAGACTATGAAAAACTGGATTTGTTATACGATGAGTATGAAAAGAGAAGTGCTGCCCA
>DMAW01000145.1:1265-3533 GCA_003446375.1 Eubacteriaceae bacterium
GCGGAACAAATTCCCAGCCTTCGGCTGGGGTTGTTGTTGAAATAAATGAACAATACAAAAAAATCACAGGGAGAGATAAACTCTCCTTTTTTGCTGCCCTTCTAGAAGAGTATCCCGCTGAAAAAGTAATGAACGCTGTAGCTTATTTAGAAAAAGCTATGTCAAGAAGCAGAATTGATAATCCAGAGGGTTTTATCATTTCTGCCCTCAGAGAAAACTGGGACACACAGCCTTTTGAGCAGGAACAAAAATTGAAGAAAGAATTCATTCCTCCTAGAAACTACTTCAACAGCTATACCCAGAGGACTTACGACGTAGAAGAACTTGAGAAAAAGCTTCTTGAGCACAGTAAAAGAGAATTTTTATCTAATAATAAGAATGCGCCAGAAGGAGGTGAAAAAATACTATTTGATGATTCGTGAAATTAGTATTTTCCTCTTCTTTACTCTTTCTCTCTGGAGGTGTTTTTGTGGAATTTGCACTTCTGGTATTAAATGATGAATATCACAAAGTAGAGCTTGCAGGCGGCTACTGTGACGGGAAATGCGGTGTGTGCAGAAAATGTATAAACAACAGAAACATTATTACGCTCATTAGAGAAGAAAATGCAGAGTTTTATCAGAAGTATGTTTTAGATCACCAAACAAGAACTGCTGAGTTATGTAAAAAAGTATCAGAAGCTCTTTCTCTTGATGAAGGCGAAAGAAGAATTTTAATTCAATCTGCACTGTTGCACGACATAGGAAAATTGCTAATACCTTTCAACATTCTTTCAAAAAACGGCCCCTTATTACCCTTTGAAAGGCGAATAATGGAATTTCACCCTCTCAAGGGTGCGGAGTGGCTCAGAGAAAGAGATTTCCCTGAGGAAATTGTAAGTATCATTGAAGCTCATCATGAAAGAGTGGACGGCTCAGGCTATCCTCATGGCTTAAAAGGAGATGGAATACCTTTTTTAGCAAGGGTTTTAGCTGTATGTGATGCTGCTGATGCCATGATGTCAGAAAGACACTATAAAGCGACTGCTAATAGCAGGTTTGTAATTGAAGAGCTGTTTAAAAACTCAGGAAGTCAATTCGACCCTGAGGTGGTAAGAAAGATGATTAAAATTGTACATGAGGAGGTTATAAATGTTTAAAATAGGGCTTGATTTGGGATATGGATATACCAAGGGGATAAATGAAACAGGAAGAACGGTCCTTTTTCCTTCCCTAGTTGGGAATGCATATCAGAGAAATTTGACAGGGCTGTTTGGCCAGAATCTAAATAACCTTATTGAAAATATGCACGTAGTTTTAAGAAACGGGAAAGAAGAGCAGGAAGAATATTTTATTGGCGACTTGGCAAGAAGAGAAGGGCGAAACGTAAGCTATGCCTTTGACGAAAATAAAATAAATCATCCCAACACAAAAGCTGTCCTTGCCAGCGCTTCAGCTCTTTTATTCCCATCAAATGATGAGCCTGTGCATATTGTGTCAGGCCTTCCTTTGGAGCAGTATATTCATCAAAGGGGCGAGCTTAAAGAAATGCTTAAAAATTTTAAAGCAATTGTTGAGTTTAAAGGCTACAACATCTTAAAAATAGTCAAGTTTGACAGAGTAACAGTTTTTCCTCAAGCCGCAGGAGCGGTATACTATGCTATAATGGATGACCTGCAGAAGTACCTAATAAAGGGAAGCTACATAGGGCTTATTGACATAGGCTACAGAACAACAGACTATATAGTTTTTGTCGTTGATGGAAAGCTGTCACTGAGGGAAGACCTTTCGGGTACTTTAGACATAGGCATGTCTCAGTTAAGCAATGCTGCCGATAAGCTATTTACCCAGCGTACAGGATCTAAGCTTGATATACCCGAGCTCATCCAGCTTGTGAATGAAGGAAGCATATTCTACAGAGGAAAAATTTTAAACTTTGAAAAAGAGCTGAATGAGGTAAAGCTTGAGATATCACGTGTAATACAGGACAGAATAAAGGCAGCATGGGGAAGTAAGCTGGACTTCTTCAACATAATTTTCTTAGCGGGAGGTGGAGCCGTAAGCTTATTTGACAGCTTAAAGAACCTGTATGAAAACACGGTGTTAGTAAAGAATTCTCAATTTGCCAATGCAAAAGGATTTCTTAAAGTAGCAGAGCTGGAAGAGAAAAAAGAGAGGGATAGGGAATGACAAAAGAAAGGGAGCTGGATTATAAGGGTGCATGGGAGCTAATGAAGCAGATGGTTGACTACTACACGGGAGAAAAGAAGTACCTCACAAGGAGAGAAAT
>DMAW01000087.1 GCA_003446375.1 Eubacteriaceae bacterium
GTGCATCACAGACAGATGTGTGGCTTACGGCAGAAAACAATAATTTTGGCAATACCACTTATCAAGTTTCAGGGTATTGGGATGAAGAAACGACCTTAGACTGGAGGTACGATTTCTAAAAATAAGAATACTATTATTAAAGTGGAGATGTGCAGAACGATTATTTGGTAAAAATAAGGTGTGAGATTTGATTCGTTATTTAAAACGGGAGTTTCTAACTCCCGTTTTTCTTTAAAGGCGAAGTCACTATAAGCTGGTCTCTTTCGTTGAAAAATGTCTTGTATCCCATTTGTACGAACAATATCACTGTCAATGCGACGCTGCCTAAAATTCCGAGCATGATTGCTATCTGGTATTCTATTGCCGTAACCGGTGAGGTTCCGGAAAGTATCTGTCCTGTCATCATGCCGGGTAGAAAGACTATTCCCATGCCTACCATAGAATTAATTGTAGGGAGTATGGCAGAATCAAATGCTCCGTCCACTATTTCCTTTGCTGCAGCTTTTGGAGAAGCGCCTAGCATCAGCGCAGATTCTACGATGTGGCGCTGAGTATACATGTTTTCTACAAGCTTTGTTACTCCAAGAGAAATACCTGTCATGGAGTTTCCTACGAGCATTCCTGCAATAGGGATAAAGTATCTGGGATCGTACCAAGGATTTATCCTTACCACGATCAGCAAGAAATACACGAGGCTTAAAAGTGTGCCGGAAAGCATGGAAAAGGCAATGATTTTTTTAAGTCTTTTACCAAGATCCATCTTTGTTCTTTTATATACGTTGTTAATGGCAAAGGCTTCCATTACAGCTATTACAAGCAGCGTCAAGTATGGGTTGGCATTGTCAAAAAGAAATATCAGTACATATCCTGTAATAATAAGCTGCAGCGTCATCCGGACAGAAGATATTATTATCTCTTTTTCACGGGATATTCCTCTTGCCTTGACGATCAAAAGAAGTATTGCAATGAATATGTAAGATGCAGCCATCTGCCACAACTGAAGGTCTATTACTCCGTTCATTTAAGGCTCCTTTCCGGTATTGTCAGATTCTTCTTTTTTATTTCGATTATTTCATCTGCAAATTCCAAGGCTATTTTTTTAGAGTGGGTTACCATTACCATTGTTTTTTTATTTTTTCTGGTATATTCTACTATAGAATTTATTACGATGCGTTCGGTCTCTTCATCCAAAGCCGATGAAGGCTCATCTAAAAGGAGTACCTCAGGATCCATGACCATGACCCTGGCGATTGCCAACCTTTGTTTTTCCCCTCCGGATAAGAGGTCTGCGTCATCTTCAAGGCTTTTTGTAAGCTTAACCAGCTCCATTGCTTTAAGAAGCTCTTCGTCGGAAACCATAGGCTTTTGTGAAAATTTCAAGCCAATCAGCAAATTTTCTCTTACAGTTCCGCTAAATATAGCGGGGGTCTGGGGAAGCATCACCGCGTTGCGCCTAAGGGAGACGGAATCCATGTTTTTTATAGGTTTTCCATCATAAAGAATTTCTCCGGAATCAGAGCTTGTCAAATCGTTAAGCATCCTAAGGAGAGTAGTCTTTCCACTGCCGCTTTCTCCTACGATACAGGTAATCTTGCCCTTTGGTATTTTCATTTCTTCAATATCCAAGATATCTTTGAATTTTATCTTTTTTAGAATGTACAACATGAACACTTCCTTTCAGTCACTAGCTTATCTCTTGAAATAACTCGTAAGCTTTTTTCTTTGCTTCTGCAAGAACCTCTTTTCCGAGGGGAGTTATGGTGTAGTATTTTCTTATTTTCCCTGATACAAGCAGGTCTTCACGATCAAGAAGCCCTTTTTCCTCCATTCCGTGAAGCAATGGGTACAAAGTCCCCGGGCTCATATCATAGCCATGGTTTTCAAGCTCTTTTATCATCCATGCTCCATAAAGAGGTTCTTTTTTTGCGTGGTGAAGTATGTGTATCTGTATGAATCCCAAGAAAAACTTTCTTAAAATTGAATCTTTCAATAAAGCACCTTCTTTCTAAAAAAAACTACAGTTTTCGATATCGAATATCGATATCATTATACCATATCACATTTATAATATCTAGAGCGTCAGAGGATTTTGTGATAAAATCAATATATTAAAATTAACGTTGGAGGAATGACACATGAAATATACTGTTAAAGATATTACGCTGATAGGCGTTGTTGCCGCGCTTACGGTTGTAGTTGGATATGTTTTTTATATTGCAGGAAGCTTTTTCCCCATACCGGGGCTTAAGTTTGTGGTCTTTGCTCCTTTTCTGGGGTTCATGATGTTTATTCCCGTGAGGAAGGTTCAAAAAATCGGAGTCGTCTCTGCCGTCAATCTTGTTTTTGGAGTATTGATGGCCCCGGTTTCCATAGTGATGTCGATTGCAATAGTATCAGCGGGCTTGATTGCAGAACTTATATCTTGGATAATATTTAGGGATTATAGGACTCTAAGAAAAATGATATTATCTGTTGGAATCTATCCAGTCGCTGCTGTGTTGTGCGCATCGGCAGCGGCATACTATTTCACGGGGAACGTTATTTACCGATTGACTGGAGGTTGGCTATTTATTGTGGTGCTCTCAGCGGTGATATATGCGCTGGGTGTTGCAGGGGCATATGCTTCCAACAAAGTTGTATATCAACGAATTGAAAAAAGCGAAAATAAATATTGACAAAGAACAGAAGAGTAATAAAATGAAAATTGTAAATAATGCTAAAAATATTATATGAAAGAAGATGTCGAAATGAAAGTAGCAGTCATCGTTCATTCACACACGGGCAATACATTAAGCGTGGGGGAAAAAATTGTCCAAACACTTGTTTCAAGTGGTCATGATGCTGTATTGAAACGTGTTATAGCAGTAGATGAGAGGCCTGAAGCATCAAAAAATGTAATTTTAAAAGAATGCCCTGCTATTCAAGATGAAGATTTGCTGATTTTCGGAGCACCGGTGAGAGGATTTGCGCTTTCCCCAGTAATGAAAAAATATTTTTCTAGTTTAGAAACCTTAAGTGGCAAGGCCGTAGAGTGTTTTGCAACTGAATTTTTTCCGTTTGCTTGGATGGGCGGAAACAAGGCTATAAAGACCATGAAGGATATTTGTGAAGAAAAAGGGGCAACGATAAAAGAAACTTCGGTAGTGAACTGGTCTAGAAAAGATCGAGAGAAAAAAATTGAAGAGACAGTGACTAAATTGTGCTCACTGTAAAAAGAGGAGGGACAGGTTTGAAAAAAGCTCACAAGATATTGTTGATAGTATTGATTGTGGTAACTGCATTGGCAATAACGGGAAAGATCGTAATATCCAATATTGAGAAAAACCTTGATGGATTGACTGAGCTGGAAATGGAGCAAATTGATTTGACCCAGGCATCAGACGGAACTTATTTTGGCAGCTACGATGCTTTTCCCATATCAGCAGAAGTCAAGGTGGAGGTTTTAAATAATAAAATTGACAAGATTGAAATAATTAAGCACGATAATGGACAAGGAGGTGATGCTGAATCTATAGTCAAAGACATAATTGAGAGACAATCCCTTGATGTAGATACAGTATCGGGGGCTACATACAGCAGCATCGTCATATTAAAGGCCGTAGAGGATGCACTTGTTAAATAACAAAGAACTGCAGATTAATATTAATTATCTGCAGTTTTTCACAGGCAATTATTATAAGCGTATAATCGGAAAATACATATATAGGATTAAAAAGGCTTAAAACGTTTTCATGCATCTAGATACAAATAATTTTTATAAAATTAAAATGATACTGTATACAAAGATATAAAAATGTATTTTTATGATAGAATAAATTAAAATTATTTTCTTTTGATGCGTTCCTTATTCTTAAAAAATTAATGACGCTTAAATGTATACAAGGAACATTACAAAAAGTACTTGAAATAACAAAAATATTATGAGAAAATAATTTCAGTTATATATGTAAACGATATAACGAGAAGGGCTAAACAAGGCAAAAATGCATATTAATCACATTTTGCCAATATTCATTTGGGAGGTGAAAAAATGGCTCAAAAGAAAATTTTAGTTGCGTGTGGCACGGCAATTGCAACATCTACGGTAGTTGCAAAAAAAATCGAAAAAATGTGCAAAGAGCAAGGCATCGACTGCATTACGGTGCAGTGCAAAGCTACTGAGGCTGTTTCAAAAGCAAAGACGCTTAAGCCGGATGTTGTAGTGGGCACATGCCAAATCCCTGGCGATCCGGGAGTGCCGGTTGTCAATGGAAGATCTTTTCTTACCGGAGTTAACCTCCAGAAGACAATCGAAGAATTGGTTGAAGTGTTAAAAGGCTAAGTTTAACACTTGGTATTGGCAACTTAGTGGCTGATATAAAATTGAACTGAGGGGGAATAACTCAATGGATGCAGTATTAGCTTTTTTTACATGGATTATTGATGCAGGAGCATCGGTAATGATGCCTATAATCCTTTTGATTTTAGGTTTGGCTCTGGGACAGCGTTTTGCGGACGTATTCAGGGCGGCGATTACATTTGGTATCGCATTTATAGGTCTTAATTTGGTAATAGGTCTGATGGTAAGCACGATTACGCCTGTAATCAACACTCTTGTAGACGTCTACGGACTTAAGAACAATGCAGTGGATATAGGTTGGCCGGCAGGTGCCGCAGTGGCGTGGGGTACGGACGTCGTTCCGATTATTTTCATCACTATTCTTGCAACCAACATAATAATGTTGGCTCTTGGATGGACTAAAACCATGGATATTGATATCTGGAACTACTGGCACGCTTT
>DMAW01000167.1 GCA_003446375.1 Eubacteriaceae bacterium
TAGTGCCAAACTTGACACTACGTCATTAAGTTAAGGGGGAAAAAAATGAAAAAATTATTATCAATCTTGCTTGTGGTAATGTTGGTTGCAACTTTCGCGGTAGGCTGTGGAACAACAGATAATGGCGACAACGGTGACAACGGCACAACTTATACAGACGGCGTTTACTTCGCTCAAGAAGAAGGAACTGGTTCTGGATGGAAATACTTTGTTGTCGTGACTGTTGAAGGCGGCGAAATTACAGACGCTCATTGGGGCGGAACAAACATTGAGCCAAGCGGAAACAAGTATACCGTTTCAGCTGAAGGAAACTACAACATGGGTGGAGCTTCAGAATGGTATGAGCAAGCTGATGCGGCTGTGGCTTGGTTGATTGAAAATCAAGATCCTGCTGCTTTTGACGACATGTACACTGACGATGAAGGACATACTGATGCTCTTGAAACAGATGATGGAACTCAAGTTTCAATCCACGTAATCGAGTTCTTTGACTTGGTAAAGGAAGCATTGGCTGGCGAACCTGTGCCTGAAGGAACTTATACAACTCCTGAAGACTATGTAGCTACAGCGGTTATGGAAACAGCTGAAGGCGACGAGTGGCAATATAAGCTTGATCTTATAATAGTCAACGGAACAATAGTTGATTCTAGCTACAATGCATCTTACATCGGAGAGTACAGCGAAGATACTGCAAAATACTTCAGAAAAGATGCTGAAGGAAACCCAAATCCAGAGAGCCCTTCGAGCAAGGTAGAGCTTGGAGAAGATTATGGAATGGACTGGAAAGGCAATGCAGCTAAAATTGACGAATTTGTAGAAGCAAATCAAGGATTCGAAGTTGAATACATCGATGATGATGGTCACACTGACACTATCACAGGAGTATCAATTCACGTTAACGAGTACGAAGACTTGTTTAACCAAGCTTTAGGACAATAATCAGCAAGAAAAGCTTCAGGTTCGCCTGAAGCTTTTCTATTTAATATAATACCCTAAAATATTTAATGAAATGCAAAAGTGAGGATTACGATGTTTAGAAGAACTATTTTGGTCTTAGTTGCAATAATTACTTTGTTGGTAGCTTTTGCATCATGCACAGCTCCAAAGGAAGAAGTGATAAGCAAGAATGATTTTTTGCTAGATACAGTCGTGAACATAAAACTATATGATGTGGACAAGGAAGCTGAGTCTTTGATTGACGAGTCCTTTGAACTGATAGGGCAGCTTGAAGAAATATTAAGCGTGCACGTTGAAGGAAGCGATCTGGACAAATTGCGAGACAATGCGGGAAAAGGTCCTGTAGAAGTTTCAGATTACACTATGGAAGTAGTTGAATCAAGCTTGATGTATTCAGATGTGACTAATGGAAGATTTGACATCACATCAGGAACGCTGATTGACTTGTGGAAAATAAATCCGCCGGAAGGATATCTTCCAACGAAAGAAGAGATTTCCGAGGCGCAAAAACATATCGATTATAGAAAACTGATAATAAATGAAGAGGAAAATACAATTGAATTGTTGAGCGAGGGACTCATACCTAATTTGGGTGCTATAGCAAAAGGTTATATTGCTGATCAGGTTAAGAAATTATTAACTTCAAATGGAATCGAACATGGGATTATCAATCTTGGTGGAAATGTGTTGTTGATTGGAGACAAGCCAGTGGATCAGGCATTTAGAATCGGAGTCCAAGATCCGGATGCTCCGAGAAATTCTTATATCGGAGTCATAAGCGCAAAAGATAAATCGATAGTCTCATCAGGTGACTACGAAAGGTACTTCGAGCAGGATGGCATAAGATATCATCATATTTTAGATCCTTTTACAGGATATCCAACTGAAAATGAAATTCGACAAGTAAGCATAGTGTCAGAAAATTCAGTTGATGGAGATGCACTTAGTACAGTCGTATTTTTAATGGGTCTTGAAAAAGGTCTGGAAATAATAAACAGCATGGAAAATATCGAAGCGGTTTTTGTGACAAAAGATCACAAATTAATTGTTACTCAAGGATTAAAAGATATTTTTGAATTTGATGAAAATAACTATAAAGACATATACGAAGTTGTTTATAGATAGAGACAGTTAAGTCTCTATCTATTTTTTATAGGAAAACAAGTCCATCAATATTTCATCCAGTGCTGTGATGAGCTTATCAATATCCTCTTTATTTATTACAAGTGGAGGCTGAAAGGCAAGCACATTTCGCTCGTAGCCGTTTTTGCCTACAAAGAAGCCTCTATCTTTTAACATTTCAAGTATCAAATCTGTTTTTTCGGATGCAGCTGATCCGTCTTCAACAAGCTCTGCTCCAAGCATTAGGCCAATTCCTCTTACGTCTTTTATTAAAGAATGTTTTTTCTTAAGGTTTACTAGCTGATCTTTTAAGTATTTGCCTAGGGTGTGCGCTCTGAGAGTCAAGTCGTTTTCAAGTATATAATCAAGAACTGCTAAAGACGTAACTGCAGAGACTGGATTTCCACCTAAAGTAGAAGCTGAAGGCTTTGTAAAAGAGTTGGCTATAGCCTCTCTTGTAGAGAAAGCTGCAATCGGCTGCCCGTTTCCTAGCGCTTTTGCAGTTGTTATTATGTCAGGTACGGTATCGAAATTTTCTATTGCAAACATTTTGCCGGTTCTGCCGAAGCCGGTTTGTACTTCATCGACGATCAGAAGAGTTGAATGTTTTTCTAAAATCTTTTTTAATCTTTTGAAATAATCCTTATGAGGTGTCAGCATGCCGCCATTGCCTTGTATAGGCTCTATTATCAAGGCCGCGATTTTTCCGGATCTCTTTTCCAAAATATTTTCTATGCTGGACAATGATGCTTCCATGGCAGTAGACAGAGTTTGAGAAGGATCATTAACATTAGGGTAGAATGACTCAGCCATATGAGTGCTTGGAAGAGGATCTGGTGATGTTCTCCACATGTCTATTCCGTTGACGGACATGGTCAGATGAGTTCTGCCGTGTAATGCACCCTTTAGATGGATGAACTCATTTTTCCCAGTATGCAACTTAGCTGCCAGCATTGCGCCTTCATTTGCCTCAGATCCAGACATGCAAAAAAAAGACTTATTCAAATCGCCGGGTAGAACTTCACTTAGTTTTTCTGCAAGATCGACTATTGGCTGTGTCAAGTATATGGTAGTTGTGTGCTGCAAAGTGGAGATTTGTTCAATAGTTCTTTCGATTATCTTTCTATTGCAGTGCCCGCAGTTCATTACGGATACCCCAGAAAAAAAATCAAGGTATTCCATCCCTTTGGAATCATAGAGATATTGCATGTTCCCTTTTACAATTTGCGGGGGATTCTTATAGAAATGATATGAACATGGTATTTGATATTTTTTTTTCTTTTCAATGATTTTCTTGCTGCCGATAAATTCTGTATGCATTTTAATCCTCCTAGTAATGTAATGAGCCAAGGCTGTAGGAAGCCATGTCGATTCCAAAATCTGAAGCTAACATAGGTGCGTCTTCAGATTTTAAGAGTGCCATTTTGTATAACTGTATTGTCTTTTTGAATTTTGGTAAATCATAATGGCCGATTTCAAGTCTTAGTGAGCCTATGCCCAAACTACAGAGCTCTTTTAAAACATATATGAGACATATTTCTTTATCCAACAGGATGTGGTTTTTTTTGTTTGTATCCCTGTACACAGGATGATAGGTTTGTTTATCATCGATAAGATACAAGAGGTTATTCTCATTTGAATCTCTTTTATATCCAATTTGAAGTTTTGAAATGTGATCATATAAATCTAAATCAAGGTACATAGCAGTAGGGGAACCGTGTATTATAAGTTCCAATAATGAATTGTCTGAAAAGTTTTTGATAATTGCAGAAAGTTCAGACTTTTGCACTTCGATTGATAGACAAGCACTCTGCAACCCGTTGCTAATATAATAGTCGATAGACTTTGAATTATAAAGGTTGAGAGGATAGTTGCCGTAAATGTTTATGCCTATATCTGAATATCTAGAGAGGCTTCCGAAATCTGAAACAAGTATACCGTCAAAGGTATTTTTAAAGCTATCGGAATTTAAGAATTGGTCAAAACTATCAAACTCACTGTCAGACATCATATGAGGCAAGGATAAAATTAACTTTGAAGCCGTATATTGTTTGCGAAGGTTCGATATTTCGTCAAATGATCCAATTGATGGCTCTAGAAAAGGCCTAGCGTTAAAGTAAATTTGTTCAGTGTTTTCTGATAATGCGAACATAAGCTGTTCTATAGTATCCACGCTGACAGATAAAGTTGGTTTTAAATCGCTACTATAATCAGCAATGTCTCGAAGAGCTTGCTTAAGTGAGCTTACAGATTGAAGGGACATAGAGTTTTCTTTGATAGGCTTGCTGAAAACTTTTCCGGTTGAGTAAAAAAACCCAGTTCCTTCATAACGTCTGTTTATAAAATCAAGACCTGGGTTTCCAAATGCAAAACCAGTTGAAAAATCCCTCATTCTAGATTTATAAAGAGCTTTGGTATCTTGTGTTTTTTTATAGAACACAGGGTCTTGAATATATCTGTCTATGGAATTACCATAAATATCGATAATGTTTTTTATATACTCGGCATCTCGCATTCTGCCTTCGATTTTAAAGGAATTGATTCCGGCAGAAATTAGTTCCGGTATGTGTTCATACATGAACATATCCTTTGCGGCGAGGGGAAAGAGTGAATCATAATGGTTAGAGCCGATCTCCATGTCATATCGCCATCTGCAAGGTTTCATGCAGCGTCCTCTATTGCTGCTTTGTCCGAATAATATGCCTGAATAATAGCACTGTGATCCATTTACAGAACACATATCACCGTGGACAAAATATTCAAACTCCATATCCGGATGAATCTGCTTCCACTTATTTATGCTTTCCAAAGAAGTTTCCCGAGAAGCAACTATCCGAGTAACGCCGCTTTTCTTAAGCTTTTCTACCATGAACTTGTTATGGACATTCATCATAACTGAAGAGTGAATGTCAAGAGACAAACCAAGCCTGGCGGAGCTTTCTAGAACCGCCATGTCCTGTATGATTATTGCATCTACGTTGCACTCATCTAAAAACGACAAGTATTCGTCAAGCTGAAAGGTTTCGGATTCATTTAGCAAATTGTTGACTGTAACGTAAATTTTCTTATTTTTGGCATGAGCTAAGCTGACGGCTGACTTTAATTCTTCATTGTCAAAATTAAAGTTATCTCTATGCATCCTCATATTAAAATTTTTGCCGCCTATGTAAAAAGCGTCGCAATTTGCATCCAGCAAAGCCTTAAATATTTTAAAGTTGCCGGCAGGAGCTAGCAGCTCTACTGTTTTTCCATTGAAATTTCGCATGATAAAAGGACTCCTTGCTATTTTAAGTAGTATAAGTTTAAGATTAAAAAAAGTTGAGTAAACTCAACTTTAGTCAGGGGTTATTATATAATTTTTAAAATGAAATTTCAATAGTGGGCTATTTACTCAAATGACAATATCATATCCTCATATGCGTAAAATTCACTTATAAATCCTTTGGCGTGGAGCCATTCCATAGCAGAGTTCACATTTTCTTCGCTAGGCAGTGATGAATGAGCATATTTTAGATTATTTAAATCTGATAATACAGGTTCAGGGAAATTTGCAACTTGATTTATTGATTCAATATATCGGTCAATTCCATTTGCATTTATTTCATCTACGGCTTTATCATACGCTTCATAAAATTTTGATATCAGTGCTTTGTGTTTTAATGCGAAATTTTCATCAAACAATATAACACCTGGGTAAACCCCTAGATCTTCATTAGTTACAATCACGGAAGAATTGTTTTTTTGAGCTAAAAAGGTTAAAGGATCCGGCAAAGTTGCAGCATCTATTTGGTTTTCACGCAACATCTCAAGGCGTGCAGGCATCTTGGCTATGTTGGTTTTCGTCACGTCTGGAATAGAATATTTTTCAATAGTTAAATCCACTAAGTATTCCATTAAAGTGTTTGTAGACAGACCTATCTGTTTTCCTTGAAGATCTAATGGATTTGCAATATTTGATTCTGGAGAAGATAGTATGGCATAACCGCACTCGGATTTTGAAGTTATTCTCAAAGAATTGTCGGATTCTTTGAAAAAGCCTGATGCTATCAAATCGGAAGAAACAGCATTTACTGCATTTGCTTGTAAAGCTGAATCTCTGTCAACTGCACTTTGAAAGATTTGAATTTCAACATTTATTCCCAGAGATTCATAATAACCGGCCTGATCTGCTAGTATAAATGGAATAGCAGCTGTATCACTCATCAGGCCTAGTGAAATTTTATTTGATGAATTATTGTCTTCAGAACATCCCGAAAATAAAAAAAGACTGGCTGTTAATAAAAGTAATAAATATTTTTTTTTCATTTGGCAACTGCTCCTTTTGATGCTTTTTTATAGTTTAAGACTAATTATAATAAAATTGTTCGCAAATGCCAATATTTTTAATGAAATCCGTATAAAATAATATTATTTTGTATAAATATTAGCCTAGACACATATTATTTATGGAAAAACAGACTTTTAATTAGTATAATAGATTTAATGTTCAAAGGAGAGTGTGTTAAATGGATAAAATAATTGGATTCGTCGGTTGCGGTAACATGGCTCAAGCAATGATAGGAGGAATTATTGACTCCGGCTTGGTCACTAGTGAGAATGTTTATGTGTCAAATCCTATAGTGGAACAATTAGATTTAGTAAGATTAAAATATGGCGTCAATGTCACAAACGATAATAAGCAAGTAGCAAAAGTTTCAGATATTTTGATAATTGCTGTCAAGCCACATATTTGTGACAAGGTGATTAAAGAGGTTTCTCAGGATTTAAAGGATGATGTAATACTTATAAGCATTGCTGCTGGGAAAACCATCAAATCTTTAGAGGCTGCGCTTGGAGAAAAGAAGGTAAAAATTGTGAGGACGATGCCTAATACTCCGGTGCAGGTTGGCGAGGGAATGAGCGTGATCGTTAAGAACGGTTATGCTGGCAATGATGACTTAAAAATAGCGGAAGAAGTATTTAGTAGCTTTGGCAGGGTCGAATATCTTGATGAAAAATATTTTGATGGTGCAACTGCCGTTAGCGGGTCTTCTCCTGCATGCATATATATTTTGATTGAGGCATTGGCAGATGCAGCGGTTCAAGCCGGAATTCCTAGAGATAAAGCTTATACTATGGCTGCGCAGACGGTTAAAGGAGCTGCAGAAATGGTTTTGGAAACAGGAATTCATCCAGGGGAGCTGAAAGACAGGGTTTGTTCGCCAGGTGGGACTTCAATTGAAGCTGTAGCTGTACTTGAAAAAGAAGGTTTTAGATCGGCTGTGATCTCAGCTATAAAAGCGTCAGCACAAAAATCAAAAGAACTGTCAAAAGACGATAAATAAAGGTTGATAACGGAGGTATAAGATGAGCATGTTTAGCATGGCAGCCAATCACTCGATTAGGCCTGTTCAGGAAGATATAATATTTGGAATGGGTGCTATGGCAGAAGAGGCAATAAGAGATAAAGGTTTTAAAAGAGTAATAAACGCTACTATAGGAGCTCTATTAGATGACGATGGAAAATTAGTAACATTCCATAGCGTGTTTGAAGTGCTTAAAGGATTGAGCGACCAACAAATTGCGGCGTATGCGCCGTTAAGTGGCATGCCTGAATATATAAAATACGCAATAGAAGCCACTTTTATGGGTTACAGGCCAAATGGTTTTATCGATGGGGTTGCCACCCCTGGTGGTTCCGGGGCTATTCGCCATGCCATATGGAATTATACTGATGCCGGAGACAAGATATTGACTTCAGATTGGTTTTGGGAACCATATCAAACAATGGCGTCAGAGCATATGAGGAAAATCGTCACTTATGAGCTGTACGATGAAGAAATGAATTTTAATTTAGAATCTTTTGAAAAGAGTTTAGGCGATTTGTTAGATGAACAAAAGCGTGCGCTAGTAATGCTAAATACTCCTGCGCACAATCCAACCGGGTATAGTTTGAGCAACTCTGAATGGATGAAATTGAGAGAAATTTTAATTGAATTTTCTAAGGATCAGGAAAATAAAATAATACTCTTCATAGATGTGGCATATCTGGATTTTTGCAATGATGAAGAAAGAGAATTTTTTAAATTACTAAGCAACCTTCCTAAAAATATACTTGTATTAATCTCGTTTAGCATGTCAAAAGGATATACTTTTTATGGATTGAGAAGCGGTGCGTTATTAGGAGTTTCGTCAGATGAAGACATAATACGAGAATTTAAGAATGTATGCTCGTATTCAAATAGAGGTGTTTGGTCAAATGGAACTAGAGCTGCTATGGAGACATTGATTGAAATTTATAAAAATGACAATATAAGAAAGAAAGTGTTTGAAGAACGTGCAAAACATAAACAGATATTGAAAGAAAGAGCAGAGACGTTTATTCAGAGCGCCAAGGAAGCCGGATTAGCGATATGCAGGTATAAAGGAGGTTTTTTTATTTCAATACCTCATGATGATCCAATGAGATTAGCTGAAAAATTAACGGAAAAAGATGTTTTTGTAGTACCTTTGGAAAAAGGACTCAGGTTTGCGGTATGTGCCGTTTCTTTAGAAAAATGCAAATCAGCACCTGCACTGATCAAAGAAATGATGGAATCTTTGAAATAAATGAAAATGCTTATGAAAAAACATCAAGATTTATTATTGTAATCAAATACATTGTGTTATAATTAAAAAAAAAGCATGCTTATGGTGTAATAAAATGAAAAAGATAGTTGTACTGCTTTGTTTGATAGCAATGCAATTTAGTCCAGCGACTGCGCGAGATGCATCAGCTGTATATATTGCTGATGACGGGATTAAAATAACAAGTTATGCTGAAAACTGGCAAAAGGATAAATTAGAAGAGATATATAAAGAACTTAAAAAAAATATTCATGGTGAAGAGTGGAATTACCTTGAATCTGTAAACTTATATCCAGGTCCAGGAGCGAATGGGACAGAAGATGGTTTGTATAACTATTCTTTGAAGAAAACTGGATTTTTTCCTAGGCAGGATGTGTCCTTGGAAAAAGGCAGCAGGATTGATCTATACAACATGGATTCCAAAGATTCTATAGATCAGGTAGCTAGAGTATTATCCCATGAATACGGACATCATTTCACTATCTATTATTTGTCTAAAAACGATCCGAAGTTTTTTTCTGATTGGAAGGAAAGCGGTTTTTACAACGCAAGGCAAGGCATGAATTATACTGAGATGTCTAATGATCCAAATGTAGAGCATAGATGGAATATTGCGGAGATAGCTGCAGAAGATTATGTACAGCTTTACGGGTCATCAACTGGAAAAAGGCCAACAGAAGTATATGACATAAAAGAAAGATTAGACAGAAGAACGATTGATAGACAGATGTGGTTTTCATCAGCTTCATACAATATTATTCCACAAGAAAACATGGATATACCCTTGGCATTGCAAGATGACAACATTGCATTGTACTGGAAAGAGGTATCTGGAATAAGGCCTGACGTTGAATTTTATTCAAAGCCGGATTTGAGCATAAATAAGCTAAAAGACTTGGATAACGATTATTCGATGTGGGAATTGACATGGACGAAAAGCTCAAATACCCTTGGAGAAGAGGCCATATACTACACCGTAGTGGCGTTTGGTGATGAAAAAACAGAATTTGTGCCAGTAAAGACAGTTTCAAGAGGTGAAAAAAGGCAAGCTGTTATAGGCAGCGTTGTTCAAAAATCTGGGATGAAGTTGAATTATTACACGGATTATTTCGTCTCAAATGGATATAGCAAGTTAATCGTCATAATTACAGGAAGAAAAGGTGAAGCAGCAGCGTCCAATATTTATAATTTAGACTTAAGTAAAGGGACTGTTGCAGCAGAAAATCAAGAAGAGAGACAAAACCATTACGTAAGCGGAGAAATTACAAATAAAAAAACTAGTATAGCAGCATTTATCGCATTTATCACTGAAATAGTTGAGGAGATCATACGTCAATTTTTTTCACTGGTGGATAGATTATTTTCATATAATATTATATTGAATCGGGAGGATTATTATGAGCATTAAAATCAAAGATGTTGCAAGAGAAGCAAATGTTTCTGTAGCGACAGTTTCAAGAGTTCTTAACAACATTCCATTAGTAAATGACGAAACAAAAAAAAGAGTGCTAGATGCCATTGAAAGGACAGGTTATAAACCAAATGCAATTGCAAGAAGTTTAAAGATGCAAAAAACAAATACCTTTGGAATCATGATACCTGACATATCGTTACCTTATTATACTCAAGTAGTTCGAGGAGTTGAGGATGTTTGCAATATTTATGATTACAATATAATATTATGCAATACAGACTCTGAACCAAGCAAGGAAGAAAAGTACTTCGATGTATTTATTGAAAAGCAATGTGATGGCATTTTATATATCGGAAAAGGCTTAAATCAAAATTTGGTCAACAAAATTGAGAGCAGCAGAGTTCCTGTAGTCTTAGGAGCGGTAAGCGATGTGATGGGAAGATACCACAGCGTTGCTATTAATAATGAACAAGCTTCATTTGACATTACAAAATATCTAATTGAGAATGGGCATGAATCTATAGCTTTCTTTAGTGATGAGGATGAAACTTCTTTTGTTGCTCAAGAAAGGAAAAAAGGGTTTGTCAGAGCATTGAAAAAATACAACCTAAAAGAAAATCCAATCTTTGAATTAAAAGGCAAGTATAGCATTAAGGGAGGATACGACCTGATGGATGAGCTCTTGACTAATTCTGAACTACCAACAGCATTGGTTGCCTTAAATGATGAGATGGCTCTCGGTGCAATAAGAAAATTAGAAGATGCAGGTTATAAAGTCCCGGATGATATGAGCATTGTAGGTTTTAATAATTTCCAGATCTCTGAATGGTTTAAACCTGGAATCACTACAGTAGCTCAACCTATGTATGATATTGGGGCTATCAGCGCGCGGATGCTGATAAAGATACTTAACAACTCAAAAATAGGAGAAAAAGCAGTTACTGTTCCACATGAATTGATTATTAGAGACTCAGTAAAGTCTATTAAAGAATAAGCCAAAAGGTTTATTCTTTAATAATATGTAGGAAAATACAAAAAACATATCGGAGATACATGTAAGAGATTAGTTCTAAAAGGAGAATGATGATGCAAGTAGTTGAAAAGATTTCTGAGATTCTGCAGTTAATGGCCGCGAATCCAAATAAAAAACAATGGAGGGCGACAGAGATAAGCAACAGCTTGAGCATGAATATCTCAACTACCCATAGGCTGTTACAAGCTCTTAAAAAGGGAGGCTTCATTAATCAAGATCAAGTGTCTAAACAGTATTCACTGGGGATTAATTTGATATATTACGCAGAGATTGTAAGAGAGATGAATCTTCCGGGGATGGTAGTTTATCCGGCTGTTCAAAGACTTTTTGATGCAACCAAAGAAACTGTATTTCTTACTATAAAGGAAGGCGACACATGTGTCGTGATTGAACGAATAAACAGTCACCACGAACTTAGAGTTGTTAAACAAATCGGTGATACTAAAATGCTTGGGCAGAGTACTTGTGGAAAGGTTATACTTGCCTTTTTGCCGGAAGAGATGAAAAAAAGAATAATTTGTTATTGCGAAGATGAAGTTCAATGCCAAATCTCTTTGGAGAAAACAGCAAAAGACGGTTATATAGCAGAATATGTTAAGGAGCTGGATAGCACAGTTATATCAGCCCCTATTTTCTCAGAACAAGGAAATGTAGTTGCCAGCCTTTCTGTTATAGTTCCCCAGTGTAGAATTGACGAGATGAAAAAAATATATATAATTGAAGAAATCAAGAAAATAAGTAGTGAATTTATCCCAAAAAAATGATACAATGTTCATGCACATTCTTAAAAACCTTGGTTTTACAATGATTTTAAATTGTTGAAAAAAGATTTTGAAAAAGTTTAAAAAACGTGTTGA
>DMAW01000165.1 GCA_003446375.1 Eubacteriaceae bacterium
CACCCGCCGCCCACCGCGATCCCCACCCCTTCCCTACACTACCCTCTTCCGATCCAATCATCCACATTGCAACCGTTTAATAAACCCCTCCATTGAATACGGAAAAGCCACAACCATCTAGAAGCCCTTACTATTTCGCATGACATTTGCATATAAGGTCTAATCCAAAAAAGCTAACAAAACTGTTGGTCCTATGGATTCCCTTATTAATTTCCTCGACAGGTATTTCATGCCTGTAGCAGGTAGAATTGCTGAACAAAGACACCTCAAGGCAATACGTGATGGAATAGTTGCAACAATGCCATTACTTCTCATTGGGTCTTTCTTCTTAATTATAGCTTTTCCGCCCATACCAGCCCTTGAAGCTTTAGTTAAACCTTATGTAAATGACTTACTAAAAATAGTCAATGCAACATTTGATATAATAGCTATGGTTGCATCTTTTACAATAGCTTATTCACTTGCCGGAACTTACAAAATAGATCCTTTAGCCTCTGGGGTATTAAGTTTGTCTACTTTTATGTTATCAGTACCTTTAACCCAAGATGGTAATATTCCTTTGAAGTGGATGGGAAGCCAAGGACTATTTGTTGCAATGATTCTTGCAATTTTTACAGTGGAGGTACAAAGAAAATTTGTAGAGAAAAATTTAATTATTCGCATGCCAGAGGGAGTTCCGCCTTCTGTGGGTAGAGCTTTTGCAGCATTGATTCCGGGCGCTGTAACTATCACATTTATTTGGATAATACACATGATACTAATTAAAACAATTCATTTAACAATACCGGAAGCTATTAATAAATTGATAGCTATTCCGTTGTTAAAATTAGGTTCTACACTTCCAGCTGTTATCCTTGCAATACTAGCAATTCAGTTCTTATGGAGTGTAGGTATTCATGGTGCAGCCTTAGTAGGAGGAATTTTAGGGCCAATCTGGCTTACTTTTACTCAGGAGAATTCAGCTGCAAAAATTGCCGGCGAAAAAATTCTTCCTCACATAGTAACACAGCAATTTTTTGATATTTTCACATATATAGGTGGTTCAGGAACAACTCTTGCGTTAGCATTGCTTTTAATTTTTGCTACAAAATCTGCCCAATTGAAAGCAGTTGGTAAAGCTGCTATTTGGCCAGGTATATTTAACATAAACGAACCTATTACTTTTGGTATGCCAATAGTGATGAATCCCGTTATGATTATACCATTTATTTTAGCTCCTATTGCAGCAGGTCTTATAACTTATTTTGCGATGGCATTAAATCTTGTGGCAAGACCTTATGCTTTGATTCCTTGGACAACACCTGTGTTGATTAGCGGATTTTTAACTACAGGTGATTGGAAAGCTATTATTTTGCAGATTATAAACTTTCTTGTAGCTGGAGCGATTTACTATCCTTTCTTGAAACTATGGGACAATAAGAAATATGAAGAAGAGCAGCAATTTAAAAAAGAATAAAAATTAGCTGAGACGAAGGCATAATAATATATCCTGAGAGGCATTGCCTCTCAGGATATATATTACAATAAAATAGGAGTGATGTGAATGAAATATTTAATTGTAAATGCTGATGATTTTGGGCTGACAAAAGGGGTTAATAAAGGAGTTGTTGAATGCTATAAAAACGGTATTTTAAGAAGCACTTCTATAATGTGTAATATGCCTTACGCTAATGAGGCTTTACAAGTAAAAGAATTATGTCCAGATTTAGGTTTTGGGATACACATAACTTTAGATGCCGGTAAACCGTTAAGTAGTCCTGAAAAAGTGAATACTCTGGTAGATGAAAGAGGGTATTTTAAGAGAGGTTTTCCGCATTCTTTAGATGACGCTGATGTAGATCAAATCAGAATTGAGATAGAAGAGCAAATTAAAAAAGCTTTTTCTTTGGGTGTAACGATAACTCATATGGATAGTCATCATCATGCACAAAGTCATTCCAAGGTAATAGATGCATTCATAGAAATGGCTCACAAATATAACTTACCTGTACGATCTACTCCATTAGATAAGGAAAAAATAATTAAAGCTGGTTTAAAAACTGTTGATAATTTTATTTATACCTTTTATGATGATGGTGTCAAAAAAGAAAATCTGTTGTCTATATTGGGTAGTCTAGAAGAAGGAACAACTGAAATAATGAGCCATCCAGCTTACGTAGATGATGAATTAGTGAATATATCCTCTTATCATGCAAAAAGAGAAGTTGAAAGAAAAATATTGACTGATAAAGATGTTTTACAATTTATTCGCGATAATAATATTTTATTAACCAACTATTCGATATTAAAATAAATTCAAAAAAGTACAAGGAGGGTATTTGCAATGAGAATTCTATTAATCTGTGGTGCTGGGATGTCAACAAGTTTGTTGGTTGAAAAAATGAAAAAAGAAGGCGAAAAAAGGGGGATGAAAGATTTATACATTTTTGCAGAAGCGGCAGATAATTTGGAAAAAGTAATTGACGATTATGATGTGGTGTTACTGGGACCCCAAATCAGGTATAAAGAAAAATATGTGGCAGAACTGACAAAAGAAAAGAATAAAGTTTACAGGGTAATTCCACCCAATGTATATGGAATGATAGATGGAGCTAAAACCTTGGATTTAGCAATAGAAGCGCTAAAAAACAAATAAAATTTAGGGGGCTTAAAAAATGAATCTTGAACAAATTGTATTCACTATTATATCTCACGCAGGAAATGCACGAAGCATTTGTTTTGATGCATTAAAACATGCAAAAGAAGGCAACTTTGTTGAGGCAGAAAATTGTTTAAATAAAGCGAGCGAGGAGCTTTTAGAAGCACATCATGTTCAGACGGATATGATACACAAAGAAGCACAGGGTGAGAAGCAAGAAGTGACACTTCTTTTGATACATGCAGAAGACCACCTCATGAATGCAATTCTTGCAAAAGAATTGATAACAGAGATGATTGAGCTGTATAAAATTATTTATCAAACAAAGGGGGCAACTTACAATGTCTAAAAAAGATTTAAAAATTGCAGTTATAGGGGGTGGTTCTAGTTATACCCCTGAGCTTATTGAAGGGTTTATCAAAAGATATGAAGAATTACCCGTAAGAGATATTTATTTAATGGACATAGAAGAAGGCAAAGAAAAACTTGAAATTGTTGGTGGCCTTGCAAAAAGGATGGTAGAAAAAGCCGGCATAGGGATAAACATTCATCTGACTCTGGACAGGCGTGAAGCCATAAAAGATGCAGATTTTGTTGTTACTCAGTTTAGAGTGGGAGGAATAGATGCCAGAATCCGAGATGAAAAAATTCCTCTAAAGTATGATGTTATAGGTCAGGAAACAACTGGACCCGGTGGTTTTGCAAAAGCCCAGAGGACAATACCCGTTATACTGGATATATGTAGAGATATAGAAGAACTTGCGCCGAACGCATGGCTTATTAATTTTACGAATCCTTCAGGAGTTATAACAGAAACGGTTTTAAAACATACAAATGTAAAAGCTATTGGCTTATGCAATGTACCGATAGGCATGGTATATGGTATTGCAGAAATACTTGGTGTTGACCCAAAAAGAGTGAATATAGATTTTGCAGGTCTTAATCATTTAGTATGGGGTACCCATATTTACCTGGATGGAGAAGACGTGACAGAAAAACTAATAGACAGTTTTGCGGGCGCTAAATCTTTATCAATGAAAAATATACCTGAGTTTCCATGGGACCCTGAATTTATAAAATCTCTGGGCATGTATCCTTGTCCATATCACAGATATTATTATTTAACTGATAAAATGCTTGATGAACAGAAAAAAGAAGCTGCTACAGTAGGCACAAGAGGAGAAGTCGTTAAAAAGGTAGAGCAAGAATTATTTGAATTATATAAAGACCCAAATTTGAATATAAAACCGCCGCAATTAGAAAAAAGGGGAGGAGCTCATTATTCTGATGCTGCTTGCTCCCTGATAAGTTCAATATATAATGACAAAAAAGACATACATGTGGTCAATGTGAGAAACAATGGTACAATCGCAGATTTGCCAGATGATGTGGTGATAGAAACAAATGCAATAATAGATAGAAATGGGGCTCATCCGATAAATATTGGACATGTGCCAGCAAAAATAAGAGGTTTAATGCAAGCAGTAAAAGCCTATGAAGAACTTACTATAGAAGCAGGGGTAAAGGGGAACTATTATACAGCTTTACAGGCGTTGACAATTCATCCATTAGTACCTTCTGCGATGATTGCTAAAAAAATACTTGATGATATAATTGAGCAAAATAAAGAGTATTTGCCACAGTATAAATAGAAATATTAAATTTGCTGATTTTACAAAGTAATTTTTTCTATTAAATTACTTTTTCTTTTTGTCAAAATAATATTTTGAATTATCTTACATAAGGAGGAAAATATTATGGCTAAAGAATACAAATTTCCAGAAGGATTTTGGTGGGGGTCTGCAACGTCGGCAGTACAAATAGAAGGCGCTGCAAGTGAAGATGGAAAGGGAATGAATGTATGGGATTATTGGTATAAAAAAGAGCCAAATCGGTTTTTCGATAGAGTAGGTCCAGATGTGACATCTGATTTTTACCACAGATACAAAGACGATATAAAACTGATGAAAGAACTTGGACATAACTCTTTTAGATTTTCTATTTCATGGTCGCGGTTGATACCGGGTGGTGTTGGTGAAGTTAATAAAAAAGCCGTAGAGTTTTATAATAATGTCATTGATGAGCTTATAAAAAATGATATAGAGCCGTTTGTTACGCTATTTCACTTTGATATGCCTATAGAAATGCAAAATATTGGAGGTTTTGAAAATAAAAAAGTAGTAGAATATTTTGCTGAATATGCTAAAATATGTTTTGAGTTGTTTGGGGATAGAGTCAAAAGGTGGATTACATTTAATGAACCAATAGTTCCTGTATTAGGTGGATATTTATATAATTTCCATTATCCAGATATAGTAGACTTCAAAAGAGCAGTACAATTCGCTTATGGCACAGTGCTGGCAAGTGCGAGAGCAATAGAGGAATTTAAAAAATTACAAATAGAAAGGGCTAAAATAGGTATTGTTTTAAACTTAAGTCCTGTATATCCCAGGAGTAATCATCCGGCTGATTTAAAAGCCGCAGAGATTGCAGATTTGTTCTATAACAGAAGTTTTTTGGACCCAACTGTCAAAGGAGAGTATCCTAAAGAACTTGTTGAACTTCTAAAAACTTACAATCATCTACCAGAGTATTCGGATAGCGACTTAGAATTAATTAAAAATAACACTGTGGAATATTTAGGAGTAAATTATTATCAGCCAATTAGAGTTAAAGCTAAAGAAAATATGCCAAATCCATATGGAGTATTTACACCTAATTGGTTTTATGATGAGTATATTATGCCAGGCAGAAGAATGAATCCTTATAGAGGATGGGAGATATACGAAAGGGGAATATATGACATAATGATAAATTTAAGAGATAATTATGGCAATATAGGGTCTTTTATTTCGGAAAATGGAATGGGAGTTGAAGGAGAAGAGCGTTTTATAAAAGATGGAATTATCCAAGATGATTACAGGATAGAGTTTATAAAAGAACATTTGAAGTGGCTCCATAAAGCAATTGAAGAGGGATGCAATGTAAAAGGATATCATTTATGGACTTTTATGGACAACTGGTCCTTCTTAAATGCATATAAAAACCGTTACGGTCTTGTATCTGTCGATCTAAAAACACAGAAAAGAACTATAAAGAAAAGTGGATATTGGTATAAAGAATTATCCGAAAACAATGGATTTGTTGATTAATCATAACCGGTTTTTTCGCCGGTTA
>DMAW01000082.1 GCA_003446375.1 Eubacteriaceae bacterium
AATTATATGGACGTAACTAAAATCTGTTGGCCCTAGTAAAAAAGGAGTATCAGTCAAAGCTCTTAACAGCATCGCCCCCCCAACAAACCAAAGCAAGACACACTTTTTACCTTTATCGAAGATTCCTTTAATAATAAAAAACGACAGCACCACGGCCATAATTCCCAGAATACTATGAAGTTTTAATAGGGAGTTATGCAGATTAGCATTCCACCTAGTCGCAAGATAGGGATCAAAATGAACGTCGTATCCAAAAAACAACCTGACAGGACTTTCCTTTATCTTTTCTAAATAGTACATTGCAATTTCGACTCGATGTGGTTCTGTTAAACCCTCAGTTTTAAATCTCCATATAACAAAATCAAAAATTTCCTTTTGCCAATTAGTGAAAAGATATAAGATAAAGGCCAATAACGCGAAAATCATGATAAAATACCGAATTTTTTTCTTACTTTCTAGGAAATTGACAAAAAAACACCTAATAATAAAAAGCCTGTGGATATGATTCCACTCCTTCCACTAGCCCACACAGAACCTAAAAAAGCAGCCGCAGCAGGCCATAATGGGTACTTGCCAAGACTATTCTTTTTAAAGCACCTTTCCTGAATAAGGATTATATAGAGTAATACAGCAGCTTCAAGGAAAAGAATTGAAAAGGTATTTCTACTGGAATGCGAAAAAACATCATTGGGATTTACTCTATGACACATCAGATACAAGCACCAAAAGGAAATGGATATCAAATATAAACTTGTAATTCTGTAGGAAATAGTTTTTTTAGCCAATATGTAGGCAAGAAAAAAATTAGAGAACAAAAGCACACTATAATAAAAGCTAGCTCCTACTCTTAAGCCTAGAGAAAAAACCGAAGCTAGTGAACACATAAACACTATCACAATCAATGCCACCACAACTATAAGAAGCTGAAGCCCTTTTTGAATTTTAGAAATGTACAAGGAGTATATAAGAGAAAATCCAACTACGCCCATCAAACATCCCACAAAGATTTCACTATATCCCCAATATATACCAAATCTCGCATACATATACATAAGAAACAACAGAGATAAAAGCGTGGATTCCCTATAAGGTTTGTGAGTTATTTCCAGCATTAAAAATTTCTCTCCTCATTTTTGTACTAGACCAAGTCTCATATTGTGAGCTAATGGTAATATTGTGCTGAACCGTATTATTTGGACTTAACTCCGAAAATCCCTAGATTTAGTATTTCAAACAAAGGACTCTCAACTAAGATACAGATATACCCCATCAATAACAGCATCTTAGGCTTTCTCAATAGCATATTTCCATACCATTCATATATTATGTTCTGTAGATTTCCTACCTAGGTATCACACAAGTTTTTACCTGATCACCAGAAAGAGCAAATCTGTACGCCGCCTCTATTATCTCAACAGTCTTGCGGCCTTCTCGGCCTTCAACCAAGCCATTGCTGCCGGTCTTCAAGAGATTCTATTACATGCCTGTAAAAATCCAAGTGCCCAAAATCATACATAGAAGATGTATCTATTTAAATCTTCGCGCTCATTTACGACCTGAAAAATAAGAACGTTAAAATGCATTTTGAAAATTTTCTTAACTAGTTATCATTAAACAAATCTCTAGTATAAACTTTATGCTCCACGCCTTCTAAATCATTATCTTTCCTATTGGCTAAGATCAAGTCCGATTGTCTCTTAAAATCCTCAAGACTATTAACAACACGCAACCCTTCGTAAGTATCTTCCTCAATGAGCGGCTCGTAAATGATAATGTCGGTTTTACCCTGGTTTTTGAGAATATTTATTATGTCTAAAATTGAAGAAGTCCTAAAATTATCAGAACCTTTTTTCATAACAAGTTTATAAATTCCCACGGTTTTTGGTTTTTTCCTAATAACCATATTCGCTATGTGCTCTTTTCTAATCTGGTTGGACTTAACAATAGCGGTCATGATCTCGTGAGGTATTCCATTGAATTGCGACGCAAGCTGACTAGTATCCTTGGGCAGACAATAACCACCGTAACCAAATGATGGATTGTTGTAAAAATTGCCTATTCGGGGCTCAAGGCACACGCCTTCTATAATTTCTTTCGTGTCCAACCCTTTAAGTTCTGCGAAGGTGTCAAGTTCGTTGAAAAAGGCCACCCTCATTGCCAGATAAGCATTCGAAAAAAGTTTTATAGCCTCGGCTTCTGATGAACCTGTGAGAAGAACAGGAACATCTTTTTTTATGGCTCCATCAAGTAGCAGCTTAGCGAAATTCTTTGCCTCTTTTGTTTTATCCCCTACAACTATCCTTGAAGGATAAAGATTGTCATAAAGGGCTTTGCCTTCCCTTAGGAACTCCGGCGAAAACAATATATTGCTTACTCCAAAACGCTCCCTCATACTCTCTGTAAAACCAACGGGCACAGTAGATTTGATTACAATCAAAGCTTTTTTATTATAAAATAAAGCTTCCTCTATAACCTGCTCCACTGAGCTGGTATCAAACGCTGCCTTGTCATGATCATAGTTGGTGGGCGTCGCTATTATTATGTAATCAGCATCATTGTAGGCTTCTTCTTTATCCGCCGTAGCCTTTAAACTAAGCTTCTTACTCTTTAAAAAATTTTCTATATCAGGATCTCTAATAGGCGACACTCTGTGATTTATCTTATCCGCCTTTTGCGAGTCTATATCCAAAACCACAACATCATTGTGTTGTGACAAAAGGACTGCAAGAGATAACCCAACATAGCCAGCACCAACTATTGTTAGTCTACCCATACCAACCCTCCTACCCTCCTATATGCATACAAGCGGATTCCATTACTATTTGACCCTTAAAACTTTAGACAAAATATCTCCGGCCAAACATAACAAACTAAGAGGCACATTGAGTTTCTCGTGTTTTCTGTAAAGTTCCCAGTTGTACTTGACTAGATCAGCTTTATTCGAAGACAGGGAATTTGGCTGCTTATAGTATCTTGTTAACACTTCCCTCAAACCATACCCCTTACCAAAATTTCTTAAAATATAAAGCCAAGTAGCATAATCCTGCCTTTTCCGCATATTAGGCATAAAAACTTTACCTATAACATGAGAGTCATAAATAACTGTAGATGTACAGATATGATTAAAACAAAGTTCTTTTTTGTACGTTAGAACCCTAGGTGCTTTAATTATCCTCTCTGTTTTGCCTCGCAACTGCCTCACCACTTCGTAAGAAGTGAAACTAAAAAAACTTTTAGTAGTCAACATAAATTCAATATGTCTTTCAAGCTTAGCAGGATACCACTCATCATCACTATCAAGAAATGCAATAAACCTACCCTTACTTTCCTTTATCCCTTTGTTTCTTGCAACGGCAACACCAGAGTTGGTAGGCAAAGAAAAAAACCTTAACCTTCTATCACCCATAAAACTCTTGACTACAGAAACGGTATTGTCAATGGAACAATCGTCAACAACTATACATTCCCAATCCTCTAGAGTCTGCCCTAATACAGATTGCAAAGTAACACTAATAGTTTCACAAGAATTATAGGTAGGAACAATTACACTAACCAGTGGATTTCGCATACGTTATTCTCTCCTGTTTTCCCCAATGCTATGTCAACAAAGGACTAGCCTATTTTAACCTCCTTCTCCCCTTTTGCAAACTCTTTTAATCA
>DMAW01000021.1 GCA_003446375.1 Eubacteriaceae bacterium
CGTTCTTAATTTGACGCGGGAAAAACAGACGGGCGCTACTGAGGGGGAATGGATGAAAAAAACGGAACCCCAGCCTGAAATCGAGCCTTTGCGCAAATCAAGTCCGAAGACAGAACCGCCGAAAAAGCTAGAGGATGAACCCGAATCCGCGCCTGAGCCTGAAAAGGTATTGGCTGTACTGAAAAATGAAAACTTAAAAGAGCATGAAAAAATGAAAGATCTATTTCCGGAAGCAGATGTGTTTTGTCTAAACGGAGAAAACGTTCAGGATGACAGCAGGTTTACCGGGGACAAAGACTTTTTAGAGTATGTCGTTGGAGTTGAGAAGTACGACAGAGTAGTAGTAGACCCTCAAAACATCTCTAGGGAAGAGTTTCTGGAGTTTTTTAAAACTGTAAGCAAGGCTTCGTGTCCATTGGAAATTATGGATAATAAAAAAATGCTTAAGAAAATAAAAAATATCCGTGATTTATTTGAGGCATTCCCAATTAATGTCGGGAACCTGAAAGCAAGAGAGTGGAAAAAAATAGTCGCAGTCAATTCGAATCCTTTGACAGACTCGATGTTAAAGCTTATTTCAGGCGAGGATTATAAGGAGATCCACCTGGTAAATTGCGATAAAAGCGACGATACGATTGCAGGAAAGAATATTTACAGGCATAATGCTAAAAATGATGAAGATTGGGAGCAAGTACCACTAGATGGAACGGACATGGTTTTATATTCATATGAACTGGAAAATATAAATGCCTGCGAGACATTTCCCGATATGGCAATTGAGACTAACCTTTTTTCTCTAGTTGATTTTTTAGAGATGACAAGACAAAAAGATATAGGAGAAATTGTCTTCTTATCCTCTCTGACTGCATATGAATGCAACAGCGTACAGGGAGCGGTATACAAAAATGGCGAGGCAATAGTAGAAGCGTTTGGAAAGTACAGCAAGACGATATCTAAAAACGTTAGAGTCGGTTGGTACATAAACAAAGACTCTAAAAATATTCTCAGGCTAGAAGACAAGGAGCATTCAAGTTTGAGATTAGAACCGGAAGAAGCTCTTCCCTTTGCCTATGAGGTAAAGGAAATAGCGGAAATTTTATTGGATTGGATCTCTAGGGACAGTCACGCCGGAACTTATTACCTTAATACAGGCAAGCAAATTTATTTGCCGTACTTGGTAGATCAGCTGCATTGCCGGGAGCATGGAGGTCTGGATCAAAAGGATTTAGTCAACCTGAAATATCATATAGATAAGTACATGGTCGATTACCCAAAAGACAAAGACACATATGCGCCTGTTTTTGAAAAAGAAGAAGCTGTTGGTGTAGATTACATGATAGCAAGAAAGATAGTCGATAATCTAAGAACCAAGTTAGAAGAAGGAAAAGTGTCAGATGCAAAGAAATACTTAAATCAGCTTGCTGAAAAGTATAGGGGAATATAGGCAATTTATAGAAGAAATACAGGTTGAAATATGGTATAATCACATTTAGCACTGAAAAGAAATAGGGGATGATGCTGGAAATGAAAAGTCAGTCGAGAATGATTTTTTTATTTATTTTAACTGGGAGTTTTATCTTTTTCTCATATATCGTTTCAAACTACATTAATTCGTATTTCGGAATTGATCCAAGCTTTGCAACGACTCTTGAGCCTTGGCTATTTCAATTTGTAAGCATCAAGATTCTTATCATGGCTATCTTCGTATTCACCTGTATAAACCGGTTTGATCATGTAGTCATGACTATAGGAGCTCTTATTGCAAATGCCTCAGCATATGGATTTTTATTTTATTTTGAATCCGCAGTTGACAACTATTCTATGTATATGGTGCTTGCGGGAATCGAGATAATCCTGATAAACATTTTAGGCGCAGTATACAATGCTGCTTTGCCAAAAGAGCCTAAGGATGACGAAGATAAGCAAAGGGAAGCAGAAGTCGCGCTTATGGAGATGAACAGCAAGATCGCCGAAAAAAAGGCTGTGATCAAAGATCTTGAAAGCAAGCTGGAGTCTAAGGAATCCCGGTTAAATGAAATTATCGAAAAAGCCGAAAGAGTTAAAGCTGAAGAAGAGGAGAAAGCATCAAAGTCAATATCCTGTCCTATTAGAATAGATATCGGAATAGATGACCTAAAAAAGTGCTTTGACCAATATCATCAGGTGGAGATTAAAGAAAAACAGATACCCGACGATCCTGAAGCAAAAAGGAAGCCTATAGATAAAGAGACGATGTCTCTTAAGGAAAAAGAACTTGCTGAAAGAGCTGGAGTTGTAAAAAGCAAGGAGAGAATAATTGAGCAGACGATACAAAATTTAGAACAGATATCTAAGACAATAAAGGAAAGAATGATCTTGCTGGAAGAAAAGGAATCATATGTAAAAAAACACTTAACCTGAATCCGTGCTGAAATGTCTGATGAATCTAGTCTAAATGCTTGATATGGTAGTGTTATGAAGTTTATTTTCTTCAAATATTATTTCACCAGGTAGGTTTCGTCATGGAATTTCTTCTTGAAGCTTGAGATGGAACATTAGCAACCCATTCAGGGTTAGGTTTTATTGGCCTGATATTATCAAACACAA
>DMAW01000136.1 GCA_003446375.1 Eubacteriaceae bacterium
GTTGTGGCGTTACGCAAACGCCTATTATAATTAATGAAAGAAGGGTGGGAGCGACCATGAAAATCAACGCCGATAACCATACGCATACGGTATACAGCCATGGTAAAAATACCATAGAAGAAAACGTGAAAAAAGCTCTGGAGATTGGCCTGGAAAAAATAGCTATTACCGACCATGGAAGCGGGCACGTCTTTTATGGGGTGGACAAAGATGATTGGGTAAAAATGAGAAAAGAAATTGATGGGCTTAAACAAAAATATCCTCAGTTGGAAATAATTATGGGAGTTGAAGCCAATATCATAGGCTCTGACGGAAGCATAGATGTAGAAGAGGATCAACTTGAGCTCTTCGACGTAATAAATGCCGGATTTCATTATGGGATAAAGCCAAAAAAAGCAAAGGATTTTTTTAGTCTGTATCTTTTGAACTTTCTTGGAAAGCTCTTGCCGTTTTTAAAAGCAAAGGCGAGAGCTGCAAATACAAAGGCACTGGTAAATGCAATGGACAAAAATGACCTGAACATGATTACTCATCCCGGAGCAAAGGTGCCTGTAGACATGGACAAAGTGGCTAGAAAAGCTCAGGATAAAAATGTCATACTTGAAATAAACGCTCATCACTTGCACCTAGACGAATCGGATCTGAAAAAGGCCATGAAGTACGACGTGAAGTTTGCAATCAACAGCGATGCGCATCAAAGTGAACATGTAGGAATGGTCGAGGAGGGAATAAAGATCGCAAGGGCGGCCGGCCTTGAAATCCATAGAATAATCAACGGAGAGGACGATTGAAATGAGATTTGTTATAATTACCGGTCTGTCAGGTGCCGGCAAGAGCCATACTATAAGAGCTTTTGAGGATTGGGGATATTTTTGCGTAGATAACCTTCCGCCTAAATTGATTCCGACTTTTGCAGAGCTGTGCAGCAGGTCGGACAACAATATAGACAAAGTGGCACTAGGCGTGGACAGCAGAGGAGGAGTCTTTTTTGACGACTTTGCAAATGTCATAGCAGATATGCACGAAAGAAAGTTCAAGTTTGAAGTGCTCTTTTTAGAGGCATCCGACAATGTTCTCATAACCAGATACAAAGAATCGAGAAGGAAGCACCCTCTGGCAAATGATTCAAGGATTTCAGTTGCACTAAAGCTGGAGAGAGAAAAGCTTGCGAAAATAAGAGACAAAGCAAATCATATAATAGATACTTCAAACTTGAGCGTGAAAGATCTTAAAGCAGAGCTATCCAAGATATATTTAAAAGACATGGAAGCATCAGGCCTTCTGATAAATGTTCTGTCATTTGGATTCAAGTACGGAATACCACTGGATGCAGATCTAGTTTTTGATGTAAGGTTTCTGCCCAATCCATATTATGATGAGGTTTTGAGGCCAAAGACAGGAAATGACAAGGATGTGCAGGATTATGTTTTAAAGTATAGTCAGACAAAAGAGTTTATAAACAAGCTTATGGATATGTTGGAATTTTTGATACCATATTATACCGAAGAAGGAAAGTCCCAGCTTGTAATAAGCATCGGCTGCACAGGTGGACAGCATAGGTCTGTAACGATTGCAAACATAATCCATGAAAAGCTTCAAAATAACAAGCATTGGGCCGTCATAGATCACAGGGATGTCAAAAAGAACCAAGGCGGTCACTAGACATGAAGGATATAAAGAAAAAACACAGCAAAAGGGTAGCTGTAATCGGAGGCGGAACAGGAAGCTCAGTAATATTGAGAGGCCTTAAAAAATATACTGAAAACATCACAGCAATAGTAACCGTTGCAGATGACGGAGGAGGTTCTGGAGTTCTTAGAGAAGACTTGGGGATGCTTCCTCCTGGAGATATAAGAAGCTGCATACTGTCTTTGGCAGATGAGGAAGGCATAATGCAAAAATTGCTTAACTACAGGTTTGAAGAAGGGCGCCTAAAGGGGCAGAGTTTTGGCAACCTTTTTATAGCAGCCATGAATGGAATAAGCGGAAATTTTGTAGAGGCGATCAAAAATGTCAGCGATGTCATGGCCATAAAGGGAACAGTGTTGCCGGTGAGCCTTGAAAGCGTTACATTAAGCGCCGAACTGTGCAATGGAGAAATAGTAAACGGAGAGTCCCAGATACCCTTAAAAGCGATGGAGAAAAAAAGCAAGATAAAAAGAGTGTCTATCAATCCCAAACGAATTGAGCCCCTTCCGGAGGCAATAGAAGCCATAATGAGCGCACAGGCAGTCATCGTCGGACCGGGAAGCCTGTATACCAGTATAATACCCAACCTCTTGGTTGATGGCGTTGAAGACGCGCTGAGGGCTACCAAGGCAAAAAGGTTCTATATACCAAATATAATGACTCAGCCTGGAGAGACTGATGACTACGATGCATGGGATCATATCCATGCCATAGAAGCCCATCTTAAAAACCATGCAGAGAAAATATTCGACTACATAGTAATAAACAGAGGAAAAGATATGGGAGAACCTTTTGATAAATATAAATCAGGAGGAGCGGAAAGAGTTAGGTTCATTAAAGAGCGGTTTGCCGGTGGAAAATACAGCCTGATAGAAGGAGACTATATAGATATCAAGCAAAACTATATTCGCCACGATGCGGATAAGATTGCGGAAGTCATTCTTGAAAGAGTATGAGTTGGAGAGGATAAGATGAGTTTTTCGTCAAAAACAAAAAATGATTTATGCAGAATAATGCATACGAACAGAAAGACGTCTTCAGCGGAGCTTTCTGCAATGATACACATGGGAGGAACACTTCGATTTGAAGGACTAAAGCGGATGACATTTCAGATAAGGACTGAAAACCCTGCCATTGCAAGATATGCATTCAAGCTGATAAAATCTTTATACAAGGTTGATGTAGAAGTAAGGACCATTAAGAGCAAGCAGTTTAAGAACAGAAATCAATACATAGTAAAGGTAGTATCTGCAGAGGAGTCTATGTCAATACTTATGGACCTTGGCATAATCAAAGATATAGATAGCTATACTACCTTGAGCTTTGAAATTCCAAAGAGATTCATTCAAGAAAGGGAGCCTTTGAAAGCATATTTAAGAGGCGCGTTTCTTGGAGCGGGATCCATTTCGGACCCGGAGAAGGCGTACCACATGGAATTTGTCACATCGAGTCAAGAGTATGCAAAAGAACTGATGTCGCTTGTGAATTCCTTTGACTTAAGCTCCAAGATGATACAAAGAAAGAACAGTTATGTGGTGTACCTAAAAGATTCAGAGCAGATAGTGACTCTTCTTAGCGCAATAGGAGCTCATGGAGCCCTCTTGGACATAGAGAACATAAGGATCATGAAGGGTATGAGGAACAACGTTAACAGAATCGTAAACTGTGAAACTGCAAACTTGACAAAAACCGTAGAAGCTGCCTGGAAGCAGGTTGAAAGCATCGAAAAAATAAAGAATAAAATCGGGCTTGATAAGCTTCCGCCCAATCTTAGGGAGATAGCGGAACTGAGGCTTAACAACCAAGAAGCATCCCTAAAAGAACTGGGGGAGATGATGAACCCGCCAATGGGCAAATCCGGAGTCAACCACAGGCTTAAAAAAATTGAAGATATTGCACAAGGTCTTTGAAAACCTTGTGGAACACAAGCGTCCCGCTGGGTCAAAAGTTGACAGTGGGGCGCTTTGCATTTATAATGTAGTAGTAAAAATAGATGCTTCGGCAAATGATAAAATCAATTTGATTTACCGGTTTTATTAGGTTAATCACTAGTTGGGATGTGATATAATTAGGCTATAAGCGTTAAGGGAAGGATTAATTACATGAACAATTTTACTCATTTGCACCTGCATACGGAATACAGCCTTTTAGACGGTTTTTGCACTGTGAAAGACCTGGTTGCCCGTGTTAAGGATGCAGGCATGAAAAGCGTAGCGATAACTGATCACGGGGTAATGTTTGGAGCGGTGGATTTTTACAAAGAATGCATAAAAAACGACATTAAGCCGATAATCGGCTGTGAAGTCTATGTATCTCCAAGAGACATGAAGAGCAAGGAATCAAAAATAGATGCAAACCCTGCGCATCTGGTGTTGTTGGCAAAAGATAAGCAAGGATATAAGAACCTTATGAAAATAGTATCGGCAGGCTTTGTAGACGGTTTTTACTACAAACCCAGAATCGATAGAGATTTTTTAAAGGAGCACTCCAATGGATTGGTGTGCTTAAGCGCATGCCTAGCAGGCGAAGTGCCTAGGCTGATAATGGGAGACCAGTTTAGCCAAGCTGTCGATAAGGCGCGAGAATATAAAGAGATATTCGGTGAAGATTATTACCTAGAGCTCCAAGATCATGGCATAAAGGAGCAGAAAAAAGTCAATGAAGCATTAGTCAAAATAGCTGAGACTTTGGATATACAATTAGTCGCAACCAATGATGTGCACTATGTACATAAGGATAACGCACGGAGTCATGATATACTGTTGTGTATACAGACAGCTACAAATATGGATGATGAAAATCGGATGCGCTTTCCAAGTGATGAGTTCTACCTTAAAACTCGAGATGAGATGTCTGAGCTTTTCGGGCACTTGCCACAGGCTTTAGATAATGCTAATTTAATAGCTGAAAAGTGTAACGTGAGTTTTGATTTTGACAGCATACATCTTCCCAGATATCCATTGCCGGAAAACCAAGATCCTAAGAAATTTCTAAAGGACCTATGCTATGATGGATTGAAGAAAAAATATCCCAATAATGCAGATGAGCTGAAGGAAAGGCTTGAATATGAGCTTGGCGTCATCCACGAGATGGGATACAATGATTATTTCTTGATAGTCTGGGACTTTATAAAATATGCCAAGGACAACGGAATCATGGTAGGTCCGGGAAGAGGAAGCGCAGCAGGCAGTCTCGTATCTTATGCTTTGGATATAACTACCATAGATCCAATCCAGTACAACCTGATCTTTGAAAGATTCTTAAACCCTGACAGAATATCCATGCCCGATATAGACATAGATTTTTGCTATGAGAATAGACAAAAAGTTATTGATTACGTGGTAAAAAAGTATGGACATGACCATGTAGCGCAAATAATAACATTTGGAACAATGGCCGCCAGAGCGGCTATAAGGGATGTTGGAAGATCCATGAACATACCCTACAACAAAGTGGACAGAGTAGCAAAGCAGATACCTATGGAAATAGGAATGACCATAGGCAAGGCGCTTGAATCAAATTTAAAGCTCAAACAGATGTGCGACGAGGATGAAGAAACGAAATTGCTAATCGATATGAGCAAGTCCCTGGAAGGTTTGTCAAGACACGCTTCCACCCATGCTGCGGGGGTGGTCATATCAGATAAACCGGTGGTCGAACATGTGCCACTCTACAGAAACAACGATAGCATAACAACCCAATTTACGATGACCCTTCTCGAAGAGCTAGGGCTTTTAAAGATGGATTTTCTGGGACTTAGGACATTGACTGTAATCAGAGATTCAATAGATAACATATACGCAAGCCGGAATATAAAAGTAGACATAGATAATTTGGATTATGAGGATAACAAAGTATATGAACTTATTTCTAAGGGAGATACCCTTGGAGTTTTCCAACTTGAAAGTGCCGGCATGCAAAAATTCATGACGAATTTAAAGCCGGATTCATTTGAAGATATAATAGCAGGCATATCGCTTTATAGACCGGGACCTATGGATCAGATTCCGATGTATATCAGAAATAAAAAAAATCCGGAAAAGATAACCTACATCCATGAAATCTTAAGGCCGATACTCGATGTGACCTACGGATGCATGGTTTATCAAGAGCAAGTAATGCAGATAGTTAGGGATGTAGCAGGATATTCCATGGGCAGAAGCGACCTTGTCAGAAGGGCGATGTCCAAAAAGAAGATGGACGTCATGGAAGCGGAGAGAAAAGTATTCATATATGGAGAAAAAGACGAAGATGGAAATTGGACAGTAGAAGGAGCCCTTAGGCGAGGAGTTGGAGTGGACCAAGCGAACAAGATTTACGACCAGATGATAGACTTTGCCAAATACGCCTTTAATAAATCTCATGCAGCGGCATACGCAGTAATAGCGTATCAAACAGCCTGGCTAAAAAAACATTATCCGGTTGAGTTCATGGCGGCGCTTCTAACCAGCGTAAGGGGCAATGAAACAAAGGTAGCCCAATACATAGCCAATTCGAGAAAAATGGGAATTGAGGTTCTGCCACCGGATGTAAATGAAAGCCATGAGAATTTTACTGTAGTTGGCGGCGAGATCAGATTTGGACTTGCTGCAGTTAAAAATGTAGGAGATAATGCGGTAAAGAGCATAATCGATAAAAGGGCATCAAAGCCTTACGAAACTTTTTCGGACTTTTGTACCAGGTCGGATTTTAAGGTTCTTAATAAAAGAGCCATAGAAAGCCTGATAAAGTGCGGCGCATTTGATTCGTTTGGAGTATACAGATCGCGGTTGATGTCTTCATACGAAAAAATCATAGACAATATACTAAGTGACAGAAAAAACAAGATAGATGGTCAGATATCGCTTTTTCAGACGATGGAATCCTTTGATGACAAAAGAGAAAATTATCCGCAAATAGACGAGTTTGATGAAGGATATAAATTGTTGCTCGAAAAGGAAATGTTGGGGCTTTATATCACGGGGCATCCATTAGAGCCATACAGAAGCATGCTGGAAGAAAAGTGCAGCATTAATGGCAGCATAATAGAAAACTTAGATGAAATGATTGAACTTGGAATAAAAGATGGGCAAATGATCACTATTGGTGGTATAATAACTGATAAAAAGATTTTGATCACAAAAAACAATAAAACCATGTGTTTTCTTACCTTGGAAGACTTGTACGGCGTAATCGAAGTGGTAGTTTTCCCTAATGTGTTCGGAAAGTATGACCACTTGCTGGAACCGGAAAGCAAGGTTATTATCAAGGGCAGGCTAAATATCAGTGAGGACCAAGCTTCTTCAGTAATCTGCGAAGAGTTGACCGAACTCGAGAAATTTAGAAGAAAAAATTCCTTTCAAGCTGTTCAAATTTCAGTAGAAGACATGAAAGACGAAAAAATAGAGTTGATCAAAGAAATACTGTCGAGGCATAAAGGCGATAAGCCTATCGTGCTGTACTCGCTGAGAGAAGGCAGAAAATATAAAGCAAACAAAGCCCTTTGGGTCAGTGAGAGCAATGTGCTCATTAAAGAACTGGCCGGAGTGGTTGGATCAGGGAATGTCGAACTTATCAATTAAACTTTTTTAAATCAAGGGAGGTAAAACATGAAAAGAATTGGAATACTAACAAGCGGCGGCGATGCGCCTGGGATGAACGCTGCTATTCGTGCTGTAGTAAGAACGGCAGTTTACAACAAAGTGGAGGTTTTTGGGATTAAAAGAGGATACTCGGGTTTGCTGGAAGGCGATATCGAGCCTTTGAATATTTATTCCGTTGCAGACATAATCCATCGAGGAGGTACTATCTTAAGATCGTCAAGAAGCGAGTACTTTAAAACAGATGCGGGGCAGAAAAAAGCGGTTCAAACATTAAGCGATTTTAATATAGAGAGCCTTATCGTAATCGGAGGAGACGGATCATTTAAAGGAGCCAGAGCTCTTAGCAACAGGGGAGTAAACACAATATCCATCCCCGGAACCATAGACAACGACATCGGATGTACTGATTACTCTATTGGCTTTGACACGGCGCTTAATACGGCTTTGGATGCAATCGGCAAAATCAGGGATACGACAAGTTCTCACAACAGGGTAAACGTGGTTGAGGTTATGGGAAGAGACTGCGGCGAGATAGCGTTGTTTGCAGGTCTTGCCGGTGGAGCAGAATCCATACTAGTGCCGGAAAAAGACTATGATCTAGATGAAATCAGCGACAAGCTTTTGAGAGGAAAAGACAGAGGAAAGCTTCACAGCATCATCGTGCTTGCTGAAGGAGTAGGAAACTTTGATGATTTCTGTCATAAGATAGAAGAAAAAACCGGTGTATCTACAAGGGGAACAAACCTTGGATATATTCAAAGGGGAGGAAACCCCACTGCGTTCGACAGAATTTTGGCTAGCAGGATGGGCTATATGGCTGTTAACTTGCTGTTGGAAAATAAGACGAACAGAGTTATATGCATAAGAAACAACAAATACATGGATTTGGAAACCAATGAGGCTTTGGAAATCAAAAAAGATTTTGACGCAGAAGCCTATAAAATCGCCAACATTCTTTCAATTTGATTAATTGTAAAAGAATTCAAAAGCGCATCGCGCAAAAAAAACGGAGGTAGATGAATGAGAAAGACAAAAATAGTATGTACCCTTGGACCGGCAAGTGAATCTAAGGAGATGGTAACAAAACTCATCCAAGCGGGCATGAATGTTTCCAGACTTAACTTTTCCCACGGAAGTTATCCAGAGCATAAAAACAAGATTGACTTGATCAAAGAAGTTAGAAAAGAGCTAAACAAACCTGTTGCAATATTACTGGATACCAAAGGACCCGAAATAAGAATCAAACAGTTTGCACAAGGTAAAATCAACTTGGAAAAAGGCGATGACTTTGTATTGACTACTGAAGATGTTCTCGGTGATCAGTCCAAGGTGGCAGTTACATATCCAAACTTGGCCAATGAAGTTGCAGCCGGAAATGTGATTCTGGCGGATGATGGACTTATCCAGTTCAATGTAGTAAAAGTAGAAGGCAGCGACATCCACTGTAAAGTGGAAAACGGAGGAGAGCTTGGAAACAACAAAAGCCTCAATTTCCCGGATATCAACATACAATTGCCGGCTATAACCCAAAAAGATATTGACGATATCATATTCGGGATTGGCGAAGACGTTGATATTGTAGCAGCATCTTTCGTAAGAAAAAGAGATGATGTATTGTCGATAAAGAAGGTGTTGGAAGATAATGGCGGGGATCATATTCAAATTATTTCTAAAATAGAAAACCGTGAAGGCGTCAATAATATCGATGAGATTTTAGCAGTTTCTGATGGAATAATGGTAGCTAGAGGAGACTTGGGAGTTGAAATATCTCCTGAAGAGGTTCCGTTGGTTCAAAAGGAAATAATCAAAAAATGCAACAAGGCCGGAAAGCCCGTTATCACCGCTACTCAAATGCTTGATTCCATGATAAGAAATCCAAGGCCTACAAGAGCGGAGGTTACTGATGTGGCCAATGCGATTTTCGATGGTACGGACGCTATTATGCTTTCAGGTGAAACGGCAGCAGGGAAATACCCTCTAGAGGCTGTTTCGACCATGAACAGGATAGCTCTTAAGACTGAAGAGTCCGAAGAATACAAAAGGTTGATGACTCATAAATTTACTGGAGAAATATCAGTAACCAATGTTGTCAGCCATTCAACCTGTGCAACAGCTGAGCAATTGAAAGCCTCTGCTATAATCACTGTTACTTCCTCAGGACATACTGCAAGAATGGCATCAAAATTCAGACCGACTTCACCTATAATTGCCATCACCGATGATGAAAGAGTTCAAAGAAGGCTGGCTGTAGTGTGGGGGGTACATTGTGTCGTTACAGAGTTTTTTGAAGATACAGATGTATTGTTTGATGGAACACTCCAAATAGCGGTTCAAGAAGGATTGCTCGAACGTGGCGATTTAGTTGTCATAAGCGCCGGAGTGCCTCTTGGAGTCAAAGGAACTACAAATTTGATGAAAGTTCAGACCATTGGAAGCGAGTTGCTTAGAGGCAGTGGCATCGGAAAGAAAGCAGTCACTGCAAATGCAAGGATACTTAAAGGTGAAAATGAATTATTCGAACCTGGAGATATAGTTGTTGCTGAAGGAATAGATGAAACGTTGATCCCTTACGTTAAGGAAGCTTCTGCAATAGTGACTGAAGAAGCAGGCTTTACATCACAGGGAGCAATTGCTGCACTTCAATTCGATATCCCGATAATTTTGGGTGTCGAGGATGCTGTTACGCAGATAGAAGATGGAAGCCTGATAACAATAGATCCTCAGGGAGGGTATATCTATAAAGGCAAAGCAAGAGTGTTATAGAGATAAAGAATATAAAAAACAAGGTCCATCGAACTTTTATTTTCGATGGACCTTGTTTTTTTAAGATGTGGAGTAGTCTATTGTGTAGACAGAATAGCTGATTTTACGTGCATCAGAATTATCTTCATTTAGAGTAAATACGGTAAAGTATACCGTGCTCTTATGCGGATGAAAAATTATCCTGTCTCCTGCTATATTCAAATTTGAGGCGAGTTGGATCTGGTTTTTCCCTTCAATATCCATAAACCATAAATTTTGGCTGTTGGAGGAGGGATCGCTCTTTTCACTGTAAATTATTCTTTCTCCCGTAGAGTTGAAAGCAAACAAACCGATGTAGCCTTCTTTGAGGATGGTACGAGTGTTATCGAGTATGTCTAGGCGTACGAGTTTTTGAGTATCTTTTTCACCGGATGTAGAGTACAGAAGGGTATTGCTTTTGGCGTATAAATCAAAAAAATATACATTTTGCTGTATCAATACCGGTTGTGGATTGTCCTTAGTAAGATAAACATAGTATAGGTCGAAAGACCTGCTTTCTTCGTTAAAAGCTGTGAAGAAAGCTATTTCGTGCTTTTCCAAAAAGTCAATCTTGACTATGGGCAGCTTTTTGCTCATCTTGTACGAATGGATCGTGCCGTCTGGATTAAAAAGAGTCCTTTGATGATCCACTAACTTTATTTCCCCATTTTGATTTCCGTATATCACTAAGTCTTCATCGATCATTGAAAAGCCTGGGGAGACGCTTTCTTTGGAATTTGAAATATTTTTTGTAGTATCGCCTTCTAAATCGCTCCACAGCAATTTGGCATCGTACTCTTCGCCGTTCTGGCTGAATTCCAAGTAATAATAGCCCTTGTTCTTATGATCTAAGAGACCGTTTGCTTGATTCTTATTTGAATACAGCAAAGTGTTGGACTGGTCAGTTTCAAATGCATAGGTGCTCAAATTGTAGTATGATTCAGCTGTCTCGCTGCTTTCGCTAGTTGGAGTCCTGGTTTGCTTTCCTACCAAAAGGTAATCGCCGTCTCTGGATATGTCGTAAATTATTCCGTCGGTCAGGCGGCTGTTTATATTATCTATGGTCAAGGTATTTGCGTTATCGGAAGTGTTGCGCGCGTTATCTTCAGTCTGTTGTGAATTGCTGATTATGACAGGTTCGCCATTTCTAATGAAGAATGGAGAGCAGCCGCTTAACAACAATGCTATAAAAACCGTAATTAACAACGGAAGTGTTTTTTTCATGTGAAGCGTCCTTTCTCGGGTGATTTCCTGCTTACTCATTGTATGCATTAGATATGTACAAAATAACTATAAAGGTGTAAAAAAGATGTAAAACCTAATGAGGAAACCGAATTAGAATCATAGTTCCTTCGCCTGGCTGGCTCTCAACGCTGATGCTTCCAAGGTGTCTTTCCACTATATCTTTTACTATGGCCAATCCTAAGCCGCTTCCTCCTTGCTTCCTTGAACGGTCTTCATCGACTCTATAGAAAGGATCAAAGATCTTATCCTTTATTTCGGGAGAAATGCCAGGGCCAAAATCCCTAACAGAAATTTCCACGCAGTTAGCATCAGAAGTGGCTAATACTTTGATAATGTCCCCGCTGTTTGAATACTTTATAGCATTGTCCAATATGTTTATCATTACTTGCTTTAATCTATCCTTGTCTCCTCTTACAAAAGGAAGCTCGGTGTTGTTGTAAAAAATATCGATATTGAATTTTCCGGATTTGATTTTCATCTGCCCAATGACGTCTTTAAGCAGATCGTTTAAGTCGACATCTGCAAAGATCATTTTAAAGTGAGTGTTCTCGAATGTGGAAAGATCCAAAAGGTCGCTTACCAGCCTTAATAGTCGCTTGCCTTCATCGTTTATAGTCTGGAGGCTCTTTTGAAGAAGTTCTGGGTTTTCAGTTGCCCTTCTTTGAAGCAGGTCGCTGTAACCGATAATCGTGGTTAAAGGTGTTCTAAGCTCATGAGATACGCTGCTGATAAACAACCTTTGTTGATTTTCCAGCTCAATTATTTTAGTGATGTCTCTTATTACAAGGAGTATGCCTATAACGTTTTCGGGACCTTTTATAAGATTTGAATAAACATGGAGATTCTTGTTGTTGTATTTGACTTCTTTTGACAGATCCTTATGTTCACGAGCTACATAATCGATTATCTCCGCAAATTCAGCTCGGTCAAATAACATGTCCAAGCTGGCATTTTTAGAATGTAGATTTAATATTTCTCTTGCAGTATCGTTTATGATAAAAGCGCGGTTATCCAAATCAAGAGCTATTACGCCATCTTCTATAGAGCTGATTATAGAAGAAAGCTTTTGTTTTTCATTTTCTATTTGAGTTATCTTGTCTTTTATGTGAAGGCTCATTTTATTGAAATTAGTTGTGAGGTTGCCTATTTCGTCATCAGCTTCGTAATGTAAAAGCTCATCAAAATTTCCGGCCGAAAGACGCTTGGCTGAATTTACCAGCTCTCTTATAGGGCGGAATATTGAATTTGACAGCACGTTGCTTATTATCAACACTACGATAAAACCGACAAATGAGGCACCCATAAACAGCAAGATAATCTGCTGGACTATATCGTCTATAAAAGACATGGATTGAATAAAACTCACAGCCCCTATTTTTTCATCATCTATGAAAAGGGGCATTGCATAATATATGCTGCTGACTCCATCGACCCGCTTGTAAACAGACACAGATTTGCCTGAATCTAAACCCAAAGCTATCTCGACTTCTTCCAAGTAGTCGATGTCTTCTTTAGAGTCGACATTTGCAGAATCGGCCAATAGGCTGCCTTCAGTATTAAATAGAAGGACTCTGACGTTGTTGATTCGAGACAAATCTTCAGAAAGAGAGAGCGCGTTGCTTAAATATGCGGCTTCATTGCCGCCAGGGCTTTCCAAAGCTTTTATTTCCTGAGAAATATAAAACTGAGATTCTTCTCCCATAGAGACCAGCTGGTTCTGTGTTGAATTGAATGAGTAGTACATGAGCCCCTGTATGACAAAAATAGCCAAAAAGATCATCGTAAGGAATACGACGACCATATTGGCTAATATAAATTTTGTGCGAAAAGTAAGCTTCATTAAAATTTCCTCATTTTATAACCGACTCCAAAGACTGTTTGAATGTAATCATGGCTGGAGTTTTCGGCGATTTTTTTTCTGATTCTTTGTATGTGCATATCCACTGTCCGAGTGTCTCCGAAATAGTCATATCCCCACACCTTTTCGAGAAGAGATTCTCTTGAAAAAACTTGTTCGGGACTTGATATCAACAACATTAGAAGTTCGTACTCTTTTGGGGTCAAGTGGATTTCAAGATCATTGATGAGAACCTTTCTTTCGTTCAAGATCAAGGTTATTTCGTTATTTGTAAGAACATCTTGTGTTGGAGCCGCAGTGGCGCTGGATCTTCTTAAAAGAGCTTTTATGCGCGCCAAAAGTTCGCGGTTGTCAAAGGGCTTGGTCAAGTAATCATCTGCGCCCAGCTCTAACCCTAAAACACGATCTATCACATCTGTTTTGGCAGTAAGAAGTATGATGGGGATGCTTTTTTCGATATTTATCTTTTTGCAGACATCAAAACCGCTTATTTTTGGTAGCATAACATCTAAAACAATCAAATCCGGATTGAAGCTATTTACTTTATCCAAGGCTTCTTGGCCATCGTAAGCGCTTTCCACTACGTATCCTTCGAACTCAAGATCGAGCTTAATCAAATCGTTTATTGATTTTTCATCATCTACCACAAGTATTCTTTCGTTCAAAATAACACCGCCTTATATCGTTAGTTAACTATATTATATATTATTTGCAGTAAAAATCGAGAAAAAACGAATTAAAATGAAAAAACAAAAAAAAATCAGAAATTGTATTGCATTATGAGAAAACCTTTGTTATTATTAAGTAGAAATAAGAGTGACTTGTCACCGAAATGGCAAACTTATCGAAAGGTAGGGACGCAAAGCTAGTAAGGGCCTAAACGAAATAGTCGCAAGGCAGCCAGCTGTCGAAAGGGAAGTTTTTTATTTGCCAAAATAAATAATCCAAACTAACAATAGGGATGCGTAATGCATCCCCCTTTTTTGCGCGAAAAGCTGAGAAACAGCAAAAAAACAGATGTATCGAGCATAAAGCTTGCTTTAAAAGCTCGATGCATCTGTTTTTTTATTGGGCGAAGCCCGCGATCTCGGACAGCGAAGCTTTCCGAGATGCTGTAGCAGGTGCCTTTGGCACCGTCTAAGCCGCTGAAGCGGCTGTGGGGCAATTGGGAAGCAGTGGTTGGAAAATCGTAAAAGCTTTTGATTTTTTCAATCGTTTAACTATTGCTTGACCATTGTTCCACTATAGTTTAACGATAACTCAACAAGTGAGCTTTAGCGAACCTTAAACCATCGTTCCGCCATGGTTTAACGATGTGCCAGCGGCTGTGGGGCAATTGGGAAGCAGTGGTTGAACAATCGTAAAAGCTTTTGATTTTTCCAATCGTTTAACTACTGTTTAACCATCGTTCCACTATAGTTTAACGATAACTCAACAAGTGAGCTTTAGCGAACCTTAAACCATCGTTCCGTCATGGTTTAACGATGCGCCAGCGACTGTGGGGCAATTGGGAAGCAGTGGTTGAACAATCGTAAAAGATTTTGATTTTCCAATCGTTTAACTATTGCTTGACCATTGTTCCACTATAGTTTAACGATAACTCAACAAGTGAGCTTTAGCGAACCTTAAACCATCGTTCCGCCATGGTTTAACGATGTGCCAGCGGCTGTGGGGCAGTCGGGAAATGAGACTCCGTCTCGGTAAAAAGTTGCAAGGTATAAGTAGCAAGTTATAAGCTTGTATGGATTACTTTAGGGTCAAAGATAAATACCCTCAACCATAAAAGTCGCAAAGTGCCTGATGTTTTTACTTACATCTTATATCTTAGAATTTAAAACTTGAGCCTCTTGCTTCGCCTTCTACCTTCTACTTTCCACTTTTCCCGCGACCAAAAGGGGCATCCCATGTGAACGCAGCATTGTCCCATGATGATTAAATGCCAACCTATCAACATTACTTTTTTTAGAAAAAACTAAACAATAAATTTATAAAGATAAATATTGCATTGAAATTAAGACATATAAATGGTATGTTATATACATTGAGGAACATCCAGTTAGTATATAAATTGAAAAAAATTATATGTATAATAAAAAGATGAGGAGATATGTAGAAATGAATAAAAAACGAATTATAAGTTTGGTGTTATTGCTTAGTATTGCGATATTGCCGATGACAAACGTATTGGCTCAAGAGTATGAAGTTGGCGAAAAAATTGAATTTGGAAAATATACAGGTGTTGTTATTGCTGAAAAAGATGTTCCGGAAGGAATAAAACCACTGAAAATTTTAGATATGAAAGAAATAGAATATTTATTGGCAAAAACTGAGATTGAACTTGCTTCAACTGAAGAGAGTATTTTTGTAGACTCAGATATATCGACTAGGGCAACAGGCAGTCAGACCAAAAGAATGTCTTTAATATCTGGACTATACGTAAAAGCATATTATACATATGCAGTAAACCCCACAAGATTTGGATCTTGTACAAATGTTGTGTCATATATAAGTGGACGACCTTTTGCGGATTGGACTCAAACGTCTTATAATGGAATCGTGATTGATAGCGGGCGGACTTTAGCTGTTAATTTTAGTGGATTTCAGGATTTATACCTTTTGACGCCTTTGGGTTTAGTGAAAATAAATACTACTCATGCTGACTTGTATACTGAGTTTTATTACACTGGAATATGAACATATTGAAAGCAAATCCTAATATTATTATATATAAAGTGCATACTATTTATTTGATGACTGCAGATGCTTTAGGCATCTGTGATTCAACTTTTCACTTGAATTAATTTCAATTAAGCTATTGGCGCATTTGTTATATAGGGGGTAAAAGAATGAAAAGGTATATTGGTATGACTGTCATCGGTTATTTTTATATATTTGGAGCTATAGTATTGCTATTGACTTTGGGGATTGAACAAAATGTTCCTATTAATGTTCGGGTTGGTTTAGAATTTTTACCTGAATTAGGTGTTAGAATATTTATTTCGATATTATTTATAATTATGTCTGTTGGATTTGTTAATTTAAAAAAATGGGCATATTGGTTAATGATTTTGTGCTCGATATATATGTTGGTTATAAGCTTAAGCTTAGCGTTTAATTATCAAAATCAGTTGTTTGTAGGTAATGCAGTATTCTCGGCGAGTATTTTAATATATACAATCTTCAATCGACATCATTTTAAGTATACTCATACTAGGAGCAAAAAAAACTCTAACTGACAATCTAGAGGTGCCTTTGGCACCGTCTAAGCCGCTGAAGCGGCTGTTTGTCGTACGGCCGCGCCGTACGGGAAAAGGTTATTGAACGGTCGTATTAGTCGCTGGAGCGACTGTGGGTGAGGCGGTGTTCGGTGGGTCAAGAAAAGCAAAAGACAAGTTTTGAACCACGAAGAACACAAAGGCCACTAAGTTGTAAGATTTAAGTAATTAAAAGGTTTTTCCTTTCCAACTTTCCAACTGACCAACTTCCTGCTTTTACTTATATCTTAGAACTTAAAACTTGAGCCTCTTGCTTCGCCTTCTACTTTCCACTTTCCCCGCGACCAAAGGAAGCTCCCACGTGAGCGAAGCGAACCCTTTCTACTTCTTATCCAGGCTTATCGCAAAATAGTCGCTCAAAGTGACTTTCATATCATTGTAAATCTCGTAGGTTCTTTTTAAGACCTCATCGATTCGCTCATTGCTTATTCCCATGGAGTTATACATGGTCCTTATCCTGAAATCGTAAAGTTCTTCCTTGGAGATATGCAGGTAGCCTTCGATGTATTTTTTGGCTATGCCTATTCCAATCGAAGTATTTGCGACCCAGATAAGGCGTATCTGATCCTCATTTAGAGGCAGCTTGTATCTGTCCACATGCAACCTGAAAAAATATTTAAACACTTTCGTATCGTATTCGACGCCTTCCAAGCACATTTCGTAATAAAAACGCTTTAAATTTTCATCTTTTTCAGCTAAATCGGTAAATATGAGTATCTCTAGGCAAGTGCCAACCTGAAGGTCGTATTCGCCGTAATGCTTGATCATGTAATTTTCCACTGCAGTCTTGATTTCCACATAAAAGTTTCCGTATATGATCTCGGCAATTTTTTTCTTGGTTTTAAAATAATAATTTATCAGGCCAGGATTGCTGTCGGCCATTTCGCATATGTCTTTATATGTAGTTTTTTTATAGCCATTCAAGTAGAATAGCTTCTTGCAAGTCTCGATTATCTTATTCCTTGATTTTTCTCCGGTTTTGTAAACAGCCACAGCTACACCCCGTCTCATGTTTGATTAATTAATAATTATACAGTATCAAAGAGACAAATACAATGCCGAGGAATAGGCAAGGATAAATAAAAAAGCCTTCTTGACAGGGGAAAAATCAATGTTATAATGTGTTTTGGCGAATGTTGAAAGGAGACATATAATGAATGAAAGAAGCGAATTTTCAAGTAAAATAGGATTTATCTTGGCGGCGGCCGGATCGGCCGTAGGGCTTGGGAATATATGGAGATTTCCGTATCTGGCAGCCAAATACGGAGGAGGCTTATTCGTACTCATCTACATTTTTTTCATAACTACTTTTGGATATGCGATAATGACCTCAGAAATAGCCATTGGAAGGAAAACTAGGTTAAGCCCCATTGGAGCTTATGAAAGCTTGGATAAAAGGTACAAATTCTTAGGGGTAATAGCAGTCGTGGTCGCGGCGCTTATAGTGCCTTACTATAGCGTCATAGGCGGTTGGATAATAAAGTACCTTGCAGTATTTTTGACAGGAGGAGCTTTTTTAGCAGCACAGGATGGTTTTTTTGCTGACTTCATAACGAGTCCTTTGGAACCGGTTTTGTGGCAGGCTTTGTTTGTATTGATTGCTGCTGGGGTTGTATTTAAAGGAATAAAAGACGGAATCGAAAGAGCGAACAGGATACTTATGCCCGTGCTAATAGTACTGTCTTTGGGAATCGGTGCTTATGCGATGACGTTGCCTGGCGCGGTTGAAGGACTTAAGTATTATATGATACCTGATTTTTCCCGCTTCTCTATTGAAGGAGTGCTGGCAGCCCTGGGTCAGATGTTTTATTCTCTGTCGCTTGCGATGGGCATAATGATCACTTATGGATCTTATCTAAATAAAAATGATAACATCAAAAAATCAGTGAAGCAGATAGAGGTTTTTGATTCTGGAGTTGCTATTCTTGCAGGTTTTATGATAGTGCCCGCTGTCTTTGCCTTTTCAGGTGGCAGCCAGGAAGCTCTAAGCGCAGGGCCGGGTCTTATGTTCATAACTCTGCCTAAAGTTTTTGATAGCATGGCATTTAGCACAATAATCGGAAGCGCATTTTTCATGATGGTGCTTTTTGCTGCCATAACCAGTGGAATATCTCTTATGGAAGTCGTTGTATCCACCATATGTGATAAATACGGAATGAAGAGAAACAAAGCAGTGGTCCTCACTACGATTTTTGTAATAATAATGGGGGTTCCTTCATCTTTAGGAAATGGAGTATGGAGCGGCTTTACGATACTTGATTTAGCAATACTTGATTTCTTTGATTTCATCACAAATGCTGTCCTGATGCCTGTTGGCGCATTGCTGATGTGCGTATTTATCGGATATGTACTTAAAGCTGATGTCATATTAAACGAGATGCAGCTTGAATCGGATTTAAAAAGCAGGAGATTCTATACATTCATGATCAAATATGTAGCGCCATTGTTCATAGTGGCAGTGTTGTTAAGCTCAATCTTATCGACTTTTGGAGTTATTTCAATATGAGACAAGCCTCACGCTTGTCTTTTTTTATGCTGAAAATTAGTGTATTATAATTGTAACTAAAAATCCACGTGACTGGGAGCGGCCATGAATGAAAAAAAACATACTGATAGTTGAAGATGAGCCGAATATAAGACTTGGGCTCGAAAGAATAATAAAATCAATAGACCAAGAGGTGGCGGTATTCAAGACGGGATATGCATCTGAGGCTCTTGAATTTTTGAAAAATAACATTGTCCATGCTTTTTTGTTGGATATCCAGCTAGTCGACTACAGCGGGATAGATCTTGCAGAAAAAATCAGGATGATAGATGCATATAAGTTTACGCCTATTGTATTTATAACAGCAATACCTACAAAGGAAATGATGGCCTTTAGAAAACTCCACAGCTACGATTACATTCTGAAACCTTTTGAAGAAGAGAGGGTCAGAGATGCTTTAGAACCGGTCATCAATGTTTACGAACCGCCGCAAAACAGCGAATCCCGCAAGATAAGCCTAAAATCAAGAGGAGTAATGTTTAGTTTTAAGCTGGATGAGATAATTTACATCGAAGCAATGAACAAAAGGGTGTCGGTAAAAACGGTGAATGAATCGGCAGAGTTTAACAAATACAGCTTGGGATCAATAAGTGACAGGATGGACTCAAGGTTCGTTAGATGTCACAGGAGCTATTTGGTAAATAGAGACTATGTTGAAAAAATCGATAAAACAGGTGGGTTCATTTATCTGAAAAACACGCAGGGAATGATTCCGATAGGCAGAAAATTTTTGGATTTCTTGGATGAACTATAAATATTAATTAAGATGCGAGCGAGCTACAGGTTTTTGCACTCGCATCTTAACATAGAGAGAGCTTTTAAAGTGGGGATTCCCGGTCAGGAATAGGTGTTGGATATAGAGTGGTTCCTGACTGGGCGGCTAAAAATAAACAAGTGTTTTTCTACAAAATTTTGTTGCTCAGATATTTTGGCGATTCAGGCTCGCCGAAGAAAAGTATGCTAGCGGTGTTGGTAAGTATTACGGGAGTAAATGCTATAAATAGAGCACATATTCCTTTTAATGCCTTTTTAAGCCCTTTTCTTTCTTTTTTCATTAAGCATCATTCCTTTCGAAGCGAAAAGCTGCATCATCTGTAGAGAGTTGATCCATATAAACAAACTTAAAAGCCGTAAA
>DMAW01000133.1 GCA_003446375.1 Eubacteriaceae bacterium
AAAGCAATTCATCGTGTATTGCTTCTAATTAGAATTATTGAATAGTAAAATATGACCTATAATAGTTACATCTCAATGGACAAGTTTCTAATATAAAACCACTAGACAAAACTATAATCTATATGATATTATTTTTGTATCTAATTGCACTGCATATAAATCTACAGTACAAACTGAGCAGGCGATGAACTTATTAGTAAGTTCATGGGGCTGGGCCTAACTAGGCAGCGGGTAAATATAACTCGTGGGACAGTAATATGTTCCACGGGTTTTTTTGTACCTATTTTTGGACATATCTGAAGATTGCAATGCCATAGAGCTATCTTTAATATTAAGCGAAAGTGGAGGTAACTTTTATGACAGAACAAAAAATCACTGAGTTGAAGGGGTTGACAACCTCAGAGGCAAAAAAACTTCAGGAGCAGTTTGGAAAGAATGAGCTAGTACCTGAAAAGAAAGAAAATATATTTCATAAAATTTTTCATGTCATTACTGAACCAATGTTTTTGTTGCTGATAATCGCAGCAGGGGTTTACTTTGTTCTAGGAGAACCTAAGGACGGAGCAATTATGTTAGTATTCGTAGTTGGAATAATTAGCATCGAGGCAATACAAGAATGGAAAACAGATAAAACATTAAAGGCATTAAAAGATTTATCGGCACCACACATTAAAGTACTACGTGATGGAGAAGAAAAAACTATAAACAGTTCTGATTTGGTTCCTGGGGATATCATGTATATTGCTGAGGGTGTTAAGATACCAGCAGATGGAACTGTTGTAAGGGCAAGTACGTTATGTGTTGATGAATCATCTCTTACAGGAGAGTCCCTTGGTGTCTGGAAATTAACTAGTGAAAACTATATAAATGAAAATAATGATTATTGGCGCCGTGACTATTGCTATGCTGGAACGCTTGTCACTCAAGGAACTGGAACGATTTTGGTCGATAAAATTGGACTATCAACTGAATATGGAAAGATTGGTAAGGAAATTGCACTTGCTCCTGTTGGAGATACGCCACTTCAGAAACAGACAGGTAGACTTGTAAAACTGTGTGGTACGATTGCAGCGGTTCTGTTTGTTTTAGTAGGTGTTGTAACGTTCTTCAATATCCCTGATCACGCTTTTAAAAGCAGAATTATTGAAAGCATCTTATCAGGTATAACTCTTGCAATGGCAATGATACCAGAGGAGTTTCCTGTTATTTTAACAGTTTTTTTATCAATGGGAGCATGGAGACTGGCTAAAAAACAATCTCTTGTAAGGAGACTTCCATCAGTTGAGACTCTGGGTGCAGTTTCTGTGCTCTGTGTCGATAAAACTGGTACTATAACACTAAATAAGATGGCTGTTAGAGAAACCTATAGCAAATCAGGTGACGAAAAATATATATCCAAGATAATGGGTATGGGATGTAAATCGGATGCATATGATCCAATGGAAAAAGCTATGATAGCCCGCTGTGAAGAATTGGGTATATCGAAGGATATTCTTTTTGGTGGACGATTGTTAAAAGAGTATGCCTTCACTGATGAAAATAAAATGATGGGGAATGTGTGGAGAAACGGCAATGATATTGTAGTTGCTGCAAAAGGTTCTCCAGAAAGAATCCTAACATTATGCAACCTTTCCTCTGAAGAAAGACAGATTGCAGAAGCTAAAATCTACGAAATGTCAAAACAAGGCCTTCGTGTTATAGCCGTTGGCCAGATGAGTATTAAAATTGAAAATGAAATTCCGGATACTCTCACAGACTGTAGACTGGAGCTTTTGGGAATGGTAGGTCTTGCAGATCCACCAAGAGAATCAGTAAAAGAAGATATTAATACCTGTACAAAAGCTGGAGTTCGAGTTGTTATGATTACTGGGGACAACGGAATTACAGCGAGTTCTATAGCAAAACAAATCAACATGCCTAATAGCGATCACATAATAACTGGTGATGAACTCAGTGAAATGAGTGATGACGAACTGAGAGAAAAAGTGAAAGATGTTAGTATCTTTTCACGTGTTCTTCCTGAACACAAGATGAGGATTGTCAAAGCATTTAAAGAAAATGGTGAAGTTGTAGCTATGACAGGAGATGGTGTCAACGATGCACCAGCATTAAAATATGCTGATATTGGAATAGCAATGGGTAAACGAGGTTCCGAAGTTTCTAGGGAAGCAGCGGATTTGATACTTCTAGATGATAATTTTTCAACCATTGTGGATACCATCAAGGATGGTAGGCGAATATATGACAACATTAAAAAGGCGGTTGGTTATGTATTTACTATCCATATTCCAATAGCATTTGCTTCATTGCTAGCACCTTTAATGGGAATAAGTCCCACAAGCCTTTTGCTACTTCCGTTGCATGTAGTTTTACTTGAACTTGTAATTGATCCAACGTGTTCAATTGTTTTGGAGCGCCAGCCAGCAGAACGTGATATTATGCAAAGACCGCCACGAAATCCAAAAGAAAAGCTTTTAACGGCTAAAATGCTATCTAAGAGTGTCATGCAAGGATTAGTGATCTTCGGAGCATCTTTTGCAACATACTACAATTTTATAAATATGTATCCAGAAAATGTGCCACTTGCAAGAACAATGGGATTGAGCATTATATTCCTATCTAATGTACTGCTTGTACAAGTAAACAGTTCAAATACAGATTTTGCTATAAGAACTTTTATCAGACAGATAAAGGATAGAGTAATGTGGGCAGTAATTATTGGCACATTATTGGGACTGTTAGTTATGCTCTATACGCCAATTAGCGGATTCTTGAAATTGACATCTTTATCATCAGAGCAATTGTTGCTTGCAGCAGGAATTTCATGTATAGCGGTTCTGTGGTATGAGTTGATTAAACTAGGCAAACTCGTGATTCTGAACAAAAGTAAATAATGGTCAAATAGGAACATAAAACAAATACTGAATAAAGGGGAGTAAGATTATGAGTTTCTTTTCAAAGTCTTCAAAAAAAGGTCATTACAAAAATGGTAATCATGGAAGCGCCCACTATCAGAAAAAAGGTATTCTAGGTGGTATCTTTGATATGTTAGCATCTAGAAGTCATTCGGGTGGTCATTATAATGACTATAGAAATCAACACAATGATCCAAGACAGAGTCAAGCTATTCTCAACCAAGGTTCATTACAATGTAGCAAGTGTAGTAGAAATATACCAGCGGGTTCAAAGTTTTGTCTGAATTGCGGTGAGCAGGTTAAAGTGGAATTGTATTGCCAAAATTGCGGTGGAAAAATGCCGCCCAATGCTAAATTCTGTAACAATTGCGGAAATAAACTGAATGGTTAAGCTGATACAATGCTTTAGAAATTTAAAGTATCGTGGGAAAAAATATGGGGAATATACAATTGAAGAGATAGCTGGTGAAGGAAGATATGGCATGTGCTTTCATGCTAAAAATGACCTTCAAAAAAATGTTGTTCTCAAAAGATTCAAACCCAGCATCTTTGCACGTAATTCAACTAATAATGTACATGAAGCAGTGATTCTTTCAAAGCTCAGGGATTCTAGAATTCCTGAGCTTCTTGGGGTTATAAATGAGAAATCATTCTATGCGTTTGTATTAGAGTTGAAACCGGGGACGACATTGAAAGATATGATATTCATACATAATCATAAATTTTCAGATGAGGAAATATACGCTATTGGTATCAAATTGATTCAAATTATTATGTATTTGCATGAAAATGGTATTGTTCATAGGGATATACGGATTCCCAATGTCCTCATCGATCAAGAGGATGTATACCTCATTGATTTCGGTTTAGCTCGCTTTGAGGATGGCAACTCTTATAGGTATGATATGGATTACTCATATTTGGGAGACTTGCTTCTCTATCTGATTTATTCTTCTTTTCAAAAGAAAGATAAGAACAGACAACCGTGGCATGAGGAATTGTCACTAAAAAAGGATCAAAAGCAATTTTTAATGAGATTATTGGGCCTTGATGTTATATATACAAGCCTAACCGAAATTGAGGCGGATTTTATCAATGCTTTTGATATTACAAGGGGTTAGTATAGCCAGAAGCAAACTCAAGCTTGAATTAATGATAAAAGGATGGATAAGGTTGAAAATTTTAATTGTTGAAGATGAAATAAATATAGCGGAATTTATTAAACTGGAACTCGAACACGAAGGGTATGAAACAGACATTGCATATGATGGTAGAGAAGCATTGAATAAAGCAAAAAAAGATAAATTTGATGTTATTATACTTGATGTTATGATTCCATATATTAATGGAGTTGATATCTGCAAAAAAGTGAGAGAGTTTTCAAATATACCAATTATTATGCTTACTGCAAAGAGTGACCTTACAGATAAAGTCTTAGGATTAGACAGTGGTGCAAATGACTATATTACAAAACCGTTCCGAATTGAAGAACTTTTTGCTCGAATTCGTGTAGTGACAAGAAGTCAAAATCAAAACTTAAATAAATTATCCGTTGGAAAGATTACTATATGTACGGATAGTTATCAAGTATTTCTAGAGGAGAAAGAAATAAGCTTGACTAAAAAAGAGTATGATTTGCTATATCAGCTAGTTCTAAACAAAAACATCGTAATGAGTCGTGAAAAGCTTTTACAAAATGTTTGGGATGAGAATTATTACGGTGATAGCAATGTTGTTGATGTCACAATTAAGCACTTAAGAACTAAAATTTTCGATGATAAGAGTACAATTATCAATACTATCCGTGGTATAGGCTATGTCATAAAGGATGTGAAAGATTGAATTTAGTGAAGAATTTCTCAATAACTAAACGTATGACATTTGTTTTTGCATTTATGTTCTCAATAACATTATTTTGTTTAAGTGCATGTGTTTTGTATAGCGTTGAGTTGTATCAATTCTTTTCTGCGCATAATGATATTGAAACTACAAAAAAATACATACTCACTGATAGTATTAAACTATCAGACTTAGAGAAGGGTGAAGCGCTTTATTCTAGAAAGGATATTTTAGTTGAAATTAGGAACAAAGATGGCATATTGTTTAAGACCACTGCATTCATTGACGGCATAGAACACTCATTGATTCCATATGATCGAATAATAGTAAAAGAACTTGATGATGAAGATTTTTTAATTGAAAAAACTAAATGTATCATTCAGGATATCACATATGACGCCATAATAATTAAAGATTTACATGATGAAAAAGTCTTTCTAAAAATTTTATTCAGTATTTTAGCTTTGGTAGATCTCATTGGCATAATGATTGCGTTGATATCAGGGTACATTTTTGCCAAGAAGGCTTTGAAACCTATTGATATTATTATAAAAACCTCAAAAAAGATTTCATCTAAAGGATTGTCAGAAAGGATACCTTTGCCAGAATGTCGAGATGAACTTTATGAACTTTCATTAGTTCTGAATAATATGGCAGATAAACTTGAATGCATATTTAATAAACAAGCTCAATTTGTATCAGATGCTTCTCATGAGTTAAAGACGCCATTGGCTGCAATTATAGGACATGCAAGTCTAATTTCAAGATGGGGAAAAGATGATCGAGAGGTATTAGAAAAGTCAATATTAGCTATTACAACAGAAGCTGAATATATGGAAAATTTAATTACAAAGCTTTTATATTTAGCAAAAATTGACAATGAAAAGGCAGTGAGGATTGAGCAGTTTAATTTGTCAGAATTAATAACTACAATTTACAATGATATTTCCGTATGTCATGAAAATTTCGAAATTACATGTGCATGTGAGCCTAATGTACAAATCAATACTGACAAGGCGATGACAAAGCAGCTGATTCTTATATTACTGGATAATGCATTGAAATTCACAGATTCAAATGGCACCATAGCGATTAACTGCATTAGTAACGATGATAAAGTTGTTTTAGAAATTATTGATTCAGGTTGTGGAATGAGTGAGAATGAGCTTGCATTAATATTTGATCGTTTTTACACAAATGACAAAGCAAGAAATAGGACTTCTAGTGGCAATGGTCTTGGATTATCAATTGCTAAAGAAATTTGTGAACTTCTAAGTTTAGAAATCAAAGTTTCCTCAATACTTAATGAAGGTAGTAAATTTCAATTGATTTTCCCCAAACTTTAATCTGTTTTTCATTTTTAAAAATTACAATTAGATCATTAAATTGGGTAGTGTAAAGTAGGATATGAAAAACCACACTAAAAGAAATATCCCCCACAATGGATAGGAAATCCAAAATTAGGTTGGCAAACCTCAGCACGCCGCTCTTGACGGCAACACAAATCAATGCTGAGGAAGAAATACGACGGCGAGAAACTCAAGAACAGAACTTTTATCACGTCGTATGCCCGGCATTGTAGCATTGATTGGTATTTAGCCCTCAAGAGTAAACCGAAATCAACGATTTCGGCGGCTTTGATACTCCGGCTCAAAATCTAAGAACAGAAGTTAGGAGGGCGCAAGAGATTGACAAGTCTTTTGACCAAGATAGATAAGCAACTGCCATTTAGCAGGCATATTCTGGGCACCCTCCAAGAGATCTACTTTATTTAAGACGTTGTAGTTTTTGGATTTGTGAGGACGAAGAAAGTTGTAGTATGCAACCCAAAGGGAAACAGCATAGTTTGCCCCATCGAAGTTATCGTAACCACAGGAACAACGGTAAGTGGATTTAAAGGTACGATTGAGACGCTCGACCATCTGCTTGTAAGGCCTAAACTCCGTGGAAACAGCATCGACATTGGTCAGTCCAATAACTTGAGTTACGTCAAAGTCGAGAGGGTTCTCATCTTTAAGAGCAAACTGCTGTGCAGCAAGTGGGTATGCACTGTAGCCATCGGCAATGAACTTAAAATTTTTGGAGATTTCTTTGATCTTTCGAAAAGCCATGCGCATAGCAAGGATACAGGGGCCGACAGTTCGGTTGTC